>NZ_QOSD01000031.1:0-52072 GCF_008368905.1 Bacillus sp. SH5-2 | reverse complement strand
AAGTTAATATACTTCTACCGAATCGATACGGAATTTTCTGATTTTAAAACCAATATGAAATAAAAGAAAATACTCTCTTAGAAAAACTATATAAAACAAATAACATTAAAACAATTATCAATCTATCAATTGAAAATAATAATTAGCAAGAGTTTATCATCTTAATTCCAAGTGTATTCGTTTTGCTTCAAAATAAAGAACTTGAATAAATTTTTTCGTATCAATACGAGCAGGTAATGTTGGTTCATTATTCAATTCTGTCATCTTTCTCCTTACGGTAGTAAAATCAAAAAATCTAGAAGCATAATTTTCGAACTTCGGGTTTAAAAAATCAGTAAGTCCAAGAGATGCTAAATGGTTTAATGATTGATAAATTGCTCTCCGAATCCGTTGTTTGGAAGCTTCTATGAACCTTTTTAATTCAGCATCTTCAACTGAATCCCCAAGTTTTTTTTGAGCCAAATTCATAAAAATCTCTTTTAGTGAGGGAAAACCTTGTTCCAACGTGTTATCTTGTTCATATTTATATAAATAATCTAGCATATCCATTAAATCTTTACTTCCACTTTCACTGGCTATTCCTAATTCAGACAAAAGAAAATGAATGGAATTTTGAAAATGATTAAAAGTATTTAAATGTTTTTCATTACGGTATTTTTCTTGCGCACTTGAATTACTATCCAATTTTAGTACCATATTAAGCGATTCTTGAATATTTTTTATCGATTTTTCCAAACGAATTCGTTCAATGACTTTCCGAACAACTGTTAATACTTCAATCCGGTTAATTGGCTTAATAATATAGTATTCAACGCCAAGCGAATAAGCTTCAGCAATTAATTCTTTTGATTCTACTTGAGAGACCATGATGATTTTCCCTTTAAACGAAGGTTTTATTTGACGAATTGTTTTTATTCCATCTTGAATCGGCATTAACAAATCGATAAATAAAATGTCTATATTTTTAAGGATTGGCATTTGTTGCTCTAAAGATAAACCATCCTCAGCTTCTCCAATAACCTCCCCAAGATCTTCATCCTCGATAATTTGAGCCAACATTGAGCGAACCGCTTTTTCATCATCTACTATATAAAAATACATAGAATCACCCTTTCGAAATTATATGATCAATCCCTAATCTAATTATAAAAATTGATCCTTTTCCTTCGGTTCTGTCCTCAAGCGTAACATCACCTTCAAGTTGTTCGACCATTTCTTTAACATACGATAATCCGATGCCTGTCGATGGATTACCTAAATCATCATATTTAGAAGTAAACCCAGGCTCAAAAATTGAATCTTTATATTTTGAAGAAATACCGGGACCATTATCGCCTATTTGAAATTCAACAAAATGGTGGTCTTTATTAATGTCAATTGTGATGGTTCCCATACCTTGGATAGCTTCTACAGCGTTTGTAACGATATTATTTATAATAGATAAGATTGTGTAAATATGATAATGAGGATGCACACCATCAATTTTATACACAAATTGAATGTCTTTCTCTAGTAACTGTGCATATTTCGTATTCGCCTGTATAATGATATTTACCAGTTCATGTACAGACATATAATCTGTAAAACTTTCATCAGAAATTAGTTTTGAAAGCCCCGCAAAAATACGTTGGTTATCCTTTTTAACGTCATGGACCTCACCAGCAATTTGTAATGCCTGTTGTCTTAAATCCTCAAACTGAAAATTCATCTGTTTGTACTCAAAAGAGTCTAAGGTTTTATATAAATCATAGGATTTTTTTGTTATATTCTCAGCATCTTGTAATGTTTTTTTTAAATGAACAGCATCTTCATATAAATTAGAGATGAGCATAAGCATATGTTCATTTTGTTTCTTTATGTGTCTCTCCCTTGATTGCGCTTCATACAATTTCATCATATTGAAAAAGCTTAGAACTATAAAACTATGGGAACATGCGATAACAATGATCTCATTTATTGCCTCGGATGTGATCGATGTTTTTAATACGAAATATTGAATCATTAATTCCACACAGTCTGACAATATTTCAATAATGCAACCAATAAAACCAATTATTAGTGGTTGATGATGAAAACGTTTGATTTTTGCTAAATGAAAGAGATACGAATACGTAAAATAAAAGAAAAAACTAGGATAGTGAGTATGAAAAGCGGCTAGCCAATCCATATTTCCCTTTATAATGACATCCATTGAGATACGAAATACTACAACGACTATCGCTGTTAAAAAACCTGGTAAAAATGCTGGGACTCTTCGAAACAATAACAAAAAAAAGAAAAAGGTTGGTGCACCAAAGCTCATTCTAAATGTTTCATTTAAAGGAAATGACTTTATTTCACCTACTAAGGGTACTGTAAGTATCATTAAAACGAGAATATAGATGTCTTTTTTTACTAAATTACTAAGATTCAAAATAATCACTTCTCACTTTCGCCTAACAGTCAGTATACAAACCTATTTGCATTAATACAACACTTACTCTATTTTTTTCAAAAACTGATAAATAAGATATAAACGAAAGCATTATAGATTGTGAGTATTCATTACACTCTTCTACTTTAGAAAGATACTTTATAACTCAAAAATGTTCAGACACAATATAAGGTCTGAACACTTTTGGACTCGCTCTAACACCAAAATATCTGTGCTCCTTTTTAAAATATACTTAAATCCCATTCTTTTGCAATATGTTCTAACAACATAATTCCTGGTAAACTATTCCCATATTCATCAATGGCTGGTCCGTAAATACCAATACCACATCCATCTTGGAACGGTAAATCCTTCCTAGGCTTTGAGGGAACAAGTGTCATAATTCCGCCGGACACCCCACTTTTAGCTGGTAATCCAATGAAAGCAGCAAATTTTCCAGAAGCGTTGTACATTCCACAAGTAAGCATTAAAGCTTTTGTTAACCTAGCTACTTCTTTAGGGAGCACTTGTTCTTTGCGAATAGGATGATATCCATCATGTGCTAGTATAAGCCCTATTAAGGCAATATCTTCTGTATTTATTTCAATCGAACATTGTTTTAGGTAAACCTCTAGTGTCTCCTCCACATCTGATTCTAGAAAACCATTCTCCTTTAAATAGTATGCTAAAGCTCTATTACGATGAGCCGTTTCCCATTCTGATTGAAATACTATTTCATTAATAGCAGGACGCTTCTCTATCATTTTTTCAATTAATACATATAGAGATTCTAATTTTTCTTGCACCGATGTCCCTGGCAAAAGTGAAGCTATCGTAATCGCTCCAGCATTAATCATAGGATTAAAAGGTTTTCCTGGTTTATGTATCTCTAAACGAATAATTGAATTGAAGGCATCTCCAGTTGGCTCTACGTCAACTCGTTCTAATACATAAGAAATACCACGACTTAAACAAGCGGCTATAAAACCAATTACTTTTGATATACTTTGTAATGTGAAAGGTACCTCCCAATCTCCTGACTTTATCATTGTTCCATCTGGCTTTACTATACAAATACCTAACTGCGATACATTTATTTCCCCCAGAGCGGGAATATAACTGGCGCTTCGTCCCTTAGCTGCATACGTTCGATAATGAGCTACCCATTGATCTAAGCAAACTTTTTCTTGACCCTCAACTTGAACGCTAGAATCCTTTATCATTTAACAATATTCCCCCGTACTATTAACTTTATATAGAATAATTTTTTCTTTACTATCATCAATAATATTTGCATTAGAACCAAGAAAGATATTCAGACATATTGCAGTCTGAATATCTTTCTTATTACACACTTTTCTTTTTTGAAGTTTTCTCATAACTATCCCAACATTCAATATTTTCAAGCCCTTTAATATTTTCTTTATAAAAAATAGGATCTTTACCAGCTTTTTTCTGGTTTATATAATCTTGTAACGCCGCAAATGCTACTTTTGAAAGTAAGGTAATAGCAATTAAATTAATAATAACCATAAAGCCCATAAATAAGTCCGCTAAATCCCATACAATTTGAACCTTTGCAACAGAACCAAATACAATCATAGCCAACACACTTATTCTGTATATCATTAACCACACTTTACTTGTATGTAAGAATCGAATGTTTGTTTCACCATAATAATAGTTGCCAATTAACGCACCAAATCCAAATAAAAAAACAAAGATAGCAAGACAACCCGATGCCCAAGAACCGATGTGTTCACTTAATGCTGCTTGTGTAAGTGCAATACCATTTAACCCCGGTTGTTTATATGCATCAGAAAGCAAAATAATAAAGGCAGTGCTAGTACAAATAATCAGTGTATCCGTTAATACACCAAATGCTTGAATCAGTCCTTGTTTCACCGGATGACTTGTTGTTGCTGTTGCGGCAACGTTTGGTGCACTTCCCATACCAGCTTCATTTGAAAATAAACCACGTTTAACTCCATTCATAAGTGCTGCACCAATTGAACCTCCTGCTATTTGTTTAAAACCAAATGCGTTTTGAACAATAAGAGAAAGAACTTCCGGCATTTTTGATATGTTGGTAATTACAACAAATAATGCAACTCCAATGTATAATACCGCTAAAAATACCACTTTGTATTCAGCCATTTTTGCAATACGTTGTACACCACCAAAGATAATCGCAGCGAAAGCAATGGCCATGATTATCCCGACTGTTAGACGATCTGTACCAAATGAGTTTTGAAAAGCAATTGTAACTGTATTTGATTGTACTGAATTGAATACAAGACCAAAAGTAATTGTGATTAAAATAGAGAATAATACTCCCATCCAACGTTTATTCAACCCTTTTTCCATATAATAGGATGGACCACCGCGGAAGCCAGTTTTATCTTTTACTTTATATATCTGTGCTAATGTGCTTTCAACAAAACTGGATGCCGAGCTAATAATAGAAATAATCCACATCCAAAATACAGCTCCAGGACCTCCTAATGCAATCGCAATCGCAATTCCTGTAATATTCCCTGTTCCAACGCGAGCTGCCATACCAATACAAAACGCTTGAAAAGGAGAGATTTGATCTTTAGAACCACTTTTCCCCTCCATTAATACACGGACCATCTCTTTTAACATTCGAAACTGTACAAAATTTAATTTAAATGTAAAATAAATTCCGCAAATAACAAGCATAATAATTAACAATTTAGACCATAAAAAATCATTCGTTGATCCGACTAAATCTACAAAAAACTTTTCCATATTATCACTCCATACCAAAATTTATATTTCATAATCTATATAAAATCACCTATATTTCCTGGCATAAATACCTCATTCATATTCAAATACAACAAGGATAAAAATTTTCTATATTAATAGGATTGGCCTGTTTAAGCAAACATCACAACATGTAACCGTAAAACTGGAATTTTGAAGAACTTAACGTTTATACACACGGTGCTCTATCCCCTTCTGTAAAACTAATATTCTTATCCACTAATGTTGTTGTACTATTATGTTTGTTTCGTTTACCGGTGATCTACATTTAAATCATAATAATCAATAGTGATTAATTGGTTTTTGGTTAAATTTCTCAAGAACATGGAAATATCTCCTTTCTCACTACTAATCTCAAAAATAGGCTAGGTAAAAAATTCACAGAAAAACTATGAAGCGCTTTCAATCTTCAACTAAGAGAACCTTGTCTTTAATTTATAATTAAAAGTACAGAATGTTACGAAAAAGTACAGATTTTTATAAAAACAAAAAATATTTTAAGGTTTTTTCATCTAAAAAACACTGAGATTTTGTGAATTTTATACAGTATCCAAATGTCGCGGATTCCGTTCTACCTAACCTTTGACAAGCCTCTTTTTTCTTCATAAAGTGAAACTTTAATCAGTGGGGGTTTTGTTCATCCCCCACTGATTATCAGCCCTCACCAATCGGACTTTTACGGACAGTTGATCCCCCACCTAACTTCTTTGCTTCCGCTGAATTTTGAGGTGGGGGTCTTACTGCCCGTTAAAGCGGGATAAAAACATGCATACTTTTTCTCTTTTAGAACTTCATATAAAGTATTTGAAATCAAGAATCGATAGGATATTATAAGAATATTTCAAAAATAAAACATTTAATTTATTTATGGTATCATACAAAAAACATTTGTTTTCTCAATTAATCCCCCTAGTTGGATTCGTCTATATTGCACATATTTACAACATTAAAGACACTAAGCAAAAAAGGATTCTGTTGAATGGATGAAACATTACAAATCTCTTATTTAGGACCTTATAACATCCTCTTTTCTAGCAATATTGTGTTATCCAAAAAAATGTATATTTACTAACATAGATTACAGGTGGTGTATTGTGAAAGAAATCGTATTCGTTCAAAATAAAAAAAGACTCCTTATGAAATTCGAATTTTTAAAAAAGGATTTAGTACTTACCATTTCACTGATACTAGCAATTGTAAGCTGCTTAATACATTCGCCAAAGATCGAATATATTAACTTTGAAGTGTTGATTAGCTTATTTAATCTAATGGTGGCCATTAAGGCCTTTGAACAGCTAAAGATATTAGACAAACTTGCCGTTGCTATTTTAAATAAATGCAATAACAGCAGGTCAATATCTATTATTCTAATTTTGTTATGCTTTATTTGCTCCATGTTTGTAACAAATGATGTTGCTCTCCTCACTTTTGTACCAATAACACTTGTCATTAGTAAAAAAACACAAATGAACATGATGGATACAATCATCCTGCAGACAATTGCGGCAAACATCGGCAGTAGCTTGATGCCTATGGGAAACCCACAAAATTTATACCTATATTCTTACTATGGAATTAAGCTCATCCCATTTTTAGGTTCAATCCTGCTTTTAGCTGTACTTGGAATTAGTTTGTTATTTATATTTACTCAAAAACTTCAAAAAACAGATTTGAAAATAGAACTACCTGTTATTACCGTGAAGAATCGAAAAAAAGCTACCATCTGGATTTTGATACTTATCACTATCATTGCATCTATTTTTGGTGTCATTAATTATTACATTGCGCTAATAGTAACATTGATGGCAGCATTTACTTTAGATAGAAACTTACTATTTAAGATCGATTACTTTCTTCTACTAACTTTTGTCTGTTTTTTTATTTTTATCGGAAACATTTCCCATTCCGATGCGCTGGAGACATTTGCTCGCGCTAATTTAAGAGGAGATACTTCAGTCTTCTTTAGTTCCATATTTTTGAGTCAATTGATTAGCAATTTTCCTACTTCAATTCTTCTATCAAACTTTACTTCTGATTGGAAAGCTTTATTACTAGGAGTAAATATTGGAGGGCTTGGAACAATTATCGCATCTTTAGCCAGTGTAATCTCCTATAAACTATTCATTCAGGCCAATGGTAAAGAGAGTAAGGCGTATTTAATTAAATTTAGCATTTACAACTTTTCATTTTTAATCATACTTACATGTATACACTACTTTATCTTTAAATTTCTAAAAAGTTTTTAAAAAATTGATTACTTTAGAAAAACCCAAATATCTCAGCATTAAATTGAGAAATTTGGGTTTTAATATAGGTATGTTTAAAGAAATACAACAAAAATACTATATATATAATAATCACTCATTATATGTGTTGCTCTTTTAATCGGCCAATGTATAAACCACTCCTTTTACTTAACCATCTCTCATGATTGGTTTGATTGTTTCTAGATACTTAATCCCCCTTTATACTCATTTCAAGCGGTAATCCATTCCGATTGAAATTACAAATGACAAAATTTATCCGTTTTTCCGTTTTTCCTTTTTGCCTACTTGCTAAATTCAGCAAGTAAAATGTTTTTAAAAAATTCCGGATTATTAATGTTTAAACTGTTCGAATTGATAGCAATTGTACGTTTGCCTCCAAGTGTTCCACCAGCAAAAGTGGAAAACCCTGGAACGGCACCCCTGTGTCCCCATACCGAGACACCGTTCGGAAGCTTAATTTCAAGGATTCCAAGACCATATCCAGTTCCCTCTCTTTCTGTAGGAACTGTAGTAAGCATTTGTTTTAGTTGCTGTTCCTTCAGTAATTTGCCACTGAGTAAGTAAGAGAAGAATTTGTTTAAGTCGTCAGCAGTGGAAATCATATCTCCATCCGAGCTACCTGGGTTAATATAAGTAACGTCTTTTAGCTCACTTGCTCCGTCTAGTTGCAAATAGCCACGGGCATGCTTGGTGCCTGGAATCACGCTTGAATTACCAGGTAAGAATGTATTTGACAAATCAAGCGGTTCAATAATCCGATTTTCAACCTCTTCCGCATAGCTGTTTCCTGTTACTTTTTCAATAAGGATCCCCAGTATTACGTATCCTGTGTTTGAATAAGACCAACCCTTCCCTGGAGCAAAGTTTGGAGGAAGAGAAATCCCCATCTTTACAAATTCTTCAGCCGTATACGATTTTTTTATATCCGTAATATCAAAGTCCTTTGAATTTATATAGTCAGCAATACCACTTGTATGATTCAATATTTGCCGGATTGTAATCTGGTTACCATCATATCCGTTTCCTTGAATGACACCAGGCAACCATTTTTCAATGGAGTCATCTAGATTCAAACGGTTCTCTCCAGATAATTGAAGTAGAACTGTTGCAATGAACGTTTTCGTCACACTGCCAATGCGAAAGCGAAAATCTGCTTTCATTGGTTTCTTAGTTCTCAGATCCGCTATCCCAGCGGTATAACTCCAAGTTTTACCACCCTTAGAAATTTGAGCGAGTATTCCCGGGTATCCAAGTTGCAGTTCATCTCGCATTGCTTTCTTAACGGAAGTACGATCGCTTTGCGTACTTGTTTGTAACGAACTAGATACATTTTGCGCGGGTTCTGCTTTTACAATTGAGGCTGGTGTTATGTATAACAGGGAACTTCCAGCTATTAAAAGTGCTAGACTTGCACATGTAATTTTACTGCGTGTTTTCATAAAGCATTCCTCTCTTCTATTAAAATTGTATAGATAGTTGATAGCAGTGTCATATACGAACCACACAGCTATCAATTCTCCCAATGATGAAAAGGCAACAATGCATTTGCAATCATTGTACTCATTATTTTCACAAAACACTCTTGTTACTGATTGTTTGTTTTATATGTAGGCCGTACTTACTCCCCCTTTCACGCCTCCTTATATTTTTATCCTATACAATGAAAATCTCTTTTTTCTTACCTATTCCTTACAAATTCCTTACATTCAAAATCGTTTCTATAATGACAGGATTGAAGTAGCATCTGTGCCCGAAAGCACAAAAAAACACCGATTTTTGTCGCTCCGGTGTTTTTTTACACTTTAAATATTGAAGATTCATTTTACTATTAACAGGTTACATTGCTAATTTTTTTCTAATGTGATTATTTTTCTTGCTATATAACAAAATTTCATAGTGCTATATGAAACACTTATCCCGTTGTCATTAAGGCACATTATTCTAAATTTATTGATGTAGTTGAGATGGACTCACTTTTTGAATTTGAACAAGTATATCAAACGTTTTACCTAATGATATATCAACAGTTTTTGGTATATGAGGCCCTTCGGTAGTTATTCCAGCGAAAATTGGATGTTGTTCGTTTAACCAAGTTTTTGTCACACCGTTCACCTTACGTAAATCAATAAAATATTGATCTTTTTTGACCTGTCCAAAAATGTAGTTATAACTGTTTGGATCATCCGATTTTAATATTCCATATGGGCCAAATTCACCATCGCTATTATTGACATTGTATTGTCCTTCATAAACTGATGTTCCAATAGTTACGTACCGTTTCCCATAATATTCTGCCAAATGCTGCCCAGCTACTTTAGGGTATATAAAAGGAAGCATATTTGTTTTCGAAACGTGTCCATTATGTCCCCATACAATGGTTTTTCCTAAATGTTCTTCAGTCCACTTCGCATTTTCATACATTGCAATATCATGTTTCAAATAAAAATCCGATGGTTTATCAGGAGGTGACGCTAACATTGTAGTAAACTGTTCAATAATACGAGCATTTTGTTTTATCCATGCGAACTCTTTAGATTTTCCATTTGAATAGCTTTTATTTTCCTCTAATAAAGCACTAATTTGTTTAGCATCTAAAACATACTTTTCTTTTTCTTCTTTCGTAAGGCTTTCAAAAGTATTCATATCCTTTGTTACAGAAATAAGACCTTTTATCTTCTCTTCTACTCTAGGCAACAGGTTTGAATTGTTCGCTTTAATATATTCTATTATATTATTATAAACATTTTCGTTTACTGATTGAATGTCCATCCCGATGATACGTACTTTAGATTTATGTTTTGGATTAGCATTATATTGCCGAATCCAATCAAGTAAATCTAACATTTCTTTCGTTTTAAATACAGGTGATAGATGTTGGCTTGGGTTTCCCTTACCAGTAAGAACATATCGATCAAGTTCCAAGGCCCTGTCCCATCCCTCTTCTAAAACTAGATTGGTAAAGCCCTTTTCAGATACTAAATAATTAACAATACGGTGTTTCATCGTAAAAACTTCATGAGCCCCATGCGTAGCTTCACCTAAACCTACAATTGAAGCTGAACCTACCATATTCTTAAGTGGTTTCAAATCATTAAGAGATGCAGTTGGATTAGTTGTTTTTAAAGGCTTTGCATGTGCTTCTAACCATTTCGCTATTTGATTTGTATTGTAGGGAGCTGTAACAGAAACCTCTGTTTTCGAATCTGCATAAGTATTTCCTACAAAATGAGTCATTGTTATAGCAGAAGCAACAATTGCAATAATTATTTTCTTTTTCATAAAAAACCTCCTAAAATATTTACTTATAGCTTTTTGACATACTCTGCCAACTTCCGTTTAAAACATTCATTTTCTTATTACTGTTAAGATACATTTATTCTAGTTCCTAAAACTCACTTATTTCTTAATAGGTTCTTAAGAAATTCTTAATTCCCTTATACGAATATAAAACTAAATAAGCTTCAATTCATTGTAGTGTAGTTAATATCGGGCTAATATGAAGTTCCAAATTTTGATTATTTGCAATGTATTCTCTTCATCATAGGGTTCGTTTAGGAGGTATTTTTGTTTACTTCATTTTTTTCTGCACTCTGCATCTAGATGGTATATCCATTGGCCACGGTAAGGCTCTATTTCAAATCAAAAAAAAGATTACCTGCACACTAAAAAGTATAGCGCACAGGTAATCTATTTTTTTTTGAGATTAATAAAAACCTAATTTGTTTTTTGAATTCTTCCATCAATAACAGACTGAATTGGTTCTTTTGATTTTTTTATATAATCTACTAATGCTTCAAAATCAGTTGGTCCTGTTTCAGCATCTTTACCGTTTTTAAAGGATACAAATCCGTCTCCACCTGAAGCTAGAAATGCGTTAGCAACGACGCTGTAAGTTTTAGAAGGAATAATTTCTTCTCCATTTGTTAGGCGAATACTTGTTACTTTTTCTCCATTAGGTTTGTTTGCATCCCAAGTGTATTGGATCCCTGAAATTTGAAGCATTCTTGTTATGTCTTTTTGCCATTGTTGATTTAAAATATCACCAATGTCTTGACCTGTTAAATTTACTTTTATTAATTGATTTCCGAATGGTTGAATACCATATATCTCTCCCCATGTAATATCACCAGCATCTAAGTCATTACGAATACCACCAGGATTCATAAGTGCAATTTGGGATTGCATTGTTGCACGCTGAGCATCAGCAACTAAATTTCCGAGAGTAGATTCACCAGCTGTATTTAGTTTGCGATCTAGTGGAGCAATAGACTTACCTACAACTTCATTGACAAGAGGTGCGATTTTTGCTTGATATTTCTCCATCTTCCTCTTTATTTTTTTATCAGGCTCCATGCCTTCATGGTAAGTTGTAACAATTTCTGCTTTTTTCTCAACAATATCTTGTGTTTTACGATCAATCTTTACATCAACATCAGCAAAAGCCATACCATAAGAATTTGCTTGTACGACAAGTTTATTATTGACAGTTCCATTTACATAGGTGTGGCTATGCCCACCAAAAATAACATCGACTTCTGGATCAGTCTCATTTGCTAATCGGACGATATCACCATTTGTTACGCCGTTCCCATCTGTTGTACCTCCGTTATGCGCAAGAACAACGATAGATTTAACGCCTAGTTTTTTTAATTGCTTTACGGATTTGTTAATAGCTTCAACTTCATCTGTAATTTCTACATTCTTTAGCATAGTAGGCATAACAAGGTTAGGAACATCCGTTGTTACGACTCCGATAAATCCAACAGGAACTCCTTGTACCTTTTTTATAGTGAATGGTGGTAAAAATAAACGACTGGTGGATTTATTATAGAAATTTGCGGCAACATATGGGAATTTTGCTCCTTTAAAATTCCCTGTTTTCTCATGGTATCCACCATAAATAAGGCGGTTCATTTCCTCAACACCTTCATCAAATTCATGATTTCCTATAGTTCCAACATCGAATTTCAAATCATTTAGAAATTCAATCGTAGGTTCGTCTTGTAATAATGCTGAAACAGGAGTACTTGCTCCAACAACATCACCAGCATGTACTTTTAATGTATTTGGAGTTTGTTTTTCACGATCACGTAAATAAGCCCCTAAGTACTCGATTCCCCCTGCATCTTTATTGTTAATTTTTTTTACAGTGTCTAGTTGCCCATGAAAATCGTTAATACCGAGCATTTGTACATCTATGTAGCGGTTTGGTTCTGTACTTGCTTGGGCTGAAGGCATAGCAAATACACTAGTAAAAGTAACTGTACCTAATGCTAAAGCAACTGGAATGATTTTTTTCAACATAAAATTTCTCTCCCCTAATTAAAATCTTACATAATACAATGTTATTTTAATATATTAAGAGGATTATTTCTATAAAAATTCTACTAATTATAAAAATTAATAAGATTTTATCATTTCCCAACAAAACACTCCTTCTTCAAAAATTTGAAGATGTAAAACGACAATTTTAAGAGGAAGATGATTATTTGTAGGCTGTAGTCTACAATTTTGGATTAGGATATAAAGGCCCCCTCTAAACTTAAGAAACTTCACTACACAAACAAGAAAATGTACATTTCTTTGTTTTGAGGATTATTCAAAATATTATCTTGATAGTAATATAACAATACTTCTAAGAGACTAAAAAACTCTAATCAATACATGTTAGCTGTTAAGAAGAATATTCAATCCGAAACTAATGGAGATTTATAAACCTAACTCAATATCACCATTTAAAAATGAATAAAAATTTCGTTATGGAAGATTTCGATTCTTTAAATTGATTACAGTGGTGCACTACGCCGCATTTAAAAAGATGCTCCTGGATTTATCCAAGAGCATCTTTTATAAAGCTTTATTTTTTACTTGTTTATAATTTTTCAGTTAACAATTACATAGTTGTAATCAGTTCTTTAAAAATAATAGGAGTGCTTCATTAAATTCTTTAGCATGCGTTGCATTTAGCCCATGTGGACCACCCTTTATTAATGCTACTTTAGAATTAGGAATTGCTTCATGTGTTAATTTCCCACTATATTCATATGGTACAGTTGCATCTGAATCACCATGAATAACAAGGGTAGGTATATTAACCTTGGCTAAATCGCCTCTGAAGTCTGTTTTGCTGAAAGCAGCGATACAATCTAGTGTTCCTTTAGGTGATGCACCCGCAGCGATATCCCTATTGTAAAGTCGAAATGGTTCACTAACTAAGTCAGTTCGATCTCCAGCAGCAAAAAATCCTTTCGTAAACTCATCAAGGAATGCTAGGCGATCACTTTTTACTCCATTTTCAAATTCTTGAATTGCTACATCATCTAATACACCCTCAGGATGATCTGCTGACTTGTAAAGGAATGGTGGTACAGCTCCTGCAAATACAGCCTTCTCTACTCTATTGGTTCCATATTTCCCAATATACCGGGCTACCTCGCCTCCACCCATAGAAAAACCAACAAGTGTGACATTTTGAAGCTCTAACTGTTCTAATAGTTGATGTAAATCAGAAGTAAAGGTATCATATTCATACCCTTCCCACGGCTGAGATGATTTTCCAAAACCTCGACGATCATATGTTATAACTCTGTATCCAGCCTCAACAAGAGCGGGAACTTGGTATTCCCAAGATCGACCACTTAATGGCCAACCATGAATTAGTACAACTGGTTTTCCTACACCATAATCCTCATAATATATCTCAATTGGTGCTTGATTTTCGGTTCCTACAGTAATTTTCGCCATTCTCCTACCTCCTTTAATATATATCCTTTTCTTCAATAATCCGGATGAATCTCATAACCTATTTATACACATTTATATTGTGAACTCTATGCCTGAAACTCTACTGTTCCGATGAATTCATTTTCTGTTTATGGACAATTCCCCATCTCCTACCTTTTTCATCACGAAGTATTTGCTGAAAATTCCTCCTATTCAATTCTAATAACAAAAATAGGTGACTATCAATATCGTTCTATCTATAGAATGTATAGGTAAAATCAATCTATTTTATAGTGAAAACAACTATAGTTACGACCTATACAAATTATAGATAATTTAGAATTGATTAACCCATTCGTTTTCAAATACTATAAATTTGTATAGCGCTTCATGTTCCGTGAATGCTGCTATAACTCATATTAACGGTCAGTTTCGTTACAAACTAATCGTAACAAACGAAGAAATTTGGGGTAATATTCCACTGTTTAAACTTTTTTCGATTACTTAATTTTTAGGAGGAATACATAATGACTGATCTCTATTCTCGTATTAACAAAGATGATGCTGTTGTGCTTTTAGTAGATCATCAAACTGGTCTTATGTCCGGACTAGTACGTGACTATGGTGTTGATGAATTCAAGAACAATGTTTTAGCTCTTGCTCATACTGCTAAGTTTTTTGATTTACCAGTTATTTTAACAACAAGTTTTGAAAACGGGCCTAACGGACCTTTAATGCAAGAATTGGTTGATCTCTTTCCTCATGCACCAAAAATAGCTCGACCTGGACAAATTAACGCATGGGATAATGATGATTTTGTAAAAGCAATCGAAGAAACTGGAAAAAAGCAACTTATCATCGCGGGCGTAGTTACGGACGTTTGTGTTGCTTTCCCTGCACTTTCCGCTATAAAAGCTGGATATGAAGTATTTGCTGTTACTGATGCTTCAGGAACTTTCAGTAAACAAGTTGCAGATGCTGCCAATACGCGTATGGCACATAGTGGTGTGCAACTTATGAACTGGTTTAGCGTAGCTTGTGAATTACAACGCGATTGGCGCAACGATGTCGAAGGTTTTGGCAATTTGCTTGCTAGCAATCTTCCAGGCTATCAAAATATAATTGGAAGCTATATGGGCGCGCAGCGAGATCTTAGTAAACAAAATGCATAAATGTATCTCAAGGAAATAGCTTTAAATCACCTTTTTTAAAGTAGATAGTATAAATTTAGTGCTGATTAAATCAGCACTAAATTTAAATTAAAAAGTATAGCAGAGCTTCAATTGAAAGAAGATACATTACTTTCAATAAACAATTAAAAAAGGAGCGTTTTATTATGAGTAATTTAGAATTGTTAAATCCGGAGAACAGTGCCTTAATTTTGATTGATTTTCAACCTCAAATGACTTTTGGAGTTGCAAGTATTGATAGACAAACATTGATTAATAACGTTATGTTGCTTGCTAAATCAGCAAAAACTTTTAACGTACCTACTATTCTTACTACAGTTGAGACACGCAGCTTTTCTGGTTATTTTTGGCCACAAATTCTTGACATATTCCCAAACCATGAAATTATAGAACGCAGTTCAATGAACTCTTGGGAAGATCAAAAATTTGTTGAAGCGGTTAAAGCAACCGGTAGAAAGAAATTAATATTTGCAGCACTTTGGACTGAAGTTTGCCTTGCATTCCCTGTGCTTGAAGCAATTAAAGCTGGCTATGAAGTGTATGCAGTTGACGATGCTTCAGGTGGTACTAGTTTGACGGCACATAACGCTGCTATGCGCCGTGTAGAACAAGCTGGTGCAATTCCAGTGACAGCAATTCAAGTTTTACTTGAATACCAACGTGACTGGGCACACAAAGACACTTATGATGCTGTAATGGAGATTGTAAAGGAACACACTGGTGCTTATGGCCAAGGTGTAGAATACGCATATACTATGGTGCATGGCGCGCTTCCAAGCAGGAAACTATGAAACAAGAAGGAGTAGCTGTCGAAGAGACTTATACAGGGAACACGATGGATACTGCTGATCCAGTAACAACGATTGTTACATGGGAAATTCAACAAGGGAAAGAAAAACAGTTTGAAACATGGAGACATGAAATCGAAGCTGCCGCTACTAAATTCCCAGGGCATTTAGGCGTAAACCTAATAGTCCCCAATAACGAATCCAGAGAGTATACTGTTATTTTTCGCTTTGATACGTATGAGCATCTACGTGCTTGGCAAGAATCAGATGTTCGCCGAGATTTGTTAAAAACGGCAGAACAATTTCAAGTTACTAATCCAACTTACAAAACTGAAAGCAGTTTGGCTTATTGGTTTGTTACTCCGAAAACACCAGTTCCACCGCCAAAATGGAAAATGTCTATCGTTACCCTTCTGGGGGTATGGCCTCTTAGCATGTTAGTTCCTAAATTGATAGGACCTATTATAAAACATATGAATCCTATTATGTCGGCTTTTTTTGTTTCTGTATGTATAGTGTCCTTGCTATCATGGGTAGTTATGCCTATTTTCGGTAAATTATTTCATCCATGGTTACAAAATAATAGGAAGTAGACGAGGTGTGAATATGAATGTACCGGATATGATCTTATATAATGGAAAAATTACTACCCTTGATCCCTCTCAACCTGAGGTATCTGCTATCGCCATAACTGATGGTTTAATAACTGCATTAGGTGGAGATGAGCTTCTTAATAGTGCTACAGAAAAAACAAAAAAAATAGACCTTAAAAGAAAAAGAGCTATTCCAGGCCTGAATGACTCTCATATACACGTTATTCGTGGCGGTCTTCATTATAATATGGAATTACGCTGGGAAGGTGTGCCTTCAATTGCCATTGCTCTTGAAATGCTCAAAGAACAGGCAAGGCATACACCTGCTCCTCAGTGGGTAAGAGTAGTTGGAGGTTGGTCTGAATTTCAATTTAAAGAGAGACGGATGCCAACTTTGGAAGAGATTAATGCTGTTTCTGAAGACACACCTGTCTTTGTCCTACATCTTTATGATAGAGCACTTGTAAATCGTGCAGGGCTGCGTGCACTGGGATACACAAGAGATACCCCAGACCCTCCAGGTTGTTTAATTGAGCGGGATAAACGAGGTAATCCAACGGGCCTTTTAATTGCCAATCCTAACGCTTCTATTCTTTATTCAAGTTTGGGTAAAGCTCCAATACTTAATTTTGACGACCAGATTAACTCAACTCGCCATTTTATGCGCGAATTAAATCGATTAGGTATTACAAGTGCCATTGACGCAGGTGGCGGTTTCCAAAATTATCCTGACGACTACAAAGTTGTTGAATATTTAGCCGAGAAGGAACAATTAACTTTGCGTATTGCTTATAATCTATTTACGCAAAATCCTAATCATGAATATGAAGACTTTGCTTCATGGGCAAAAATTGTTTCTCCAGGTCAAGGAAATGATAAGTATAAAATGAATGGTGCCGGAGAAATGTTAGTATTCTCGGCAGCCGATTTTGAAAAATTTCAAATGCCACGGCCCGAACTAGCTACGATGATGGAAGCTGACTTAAAGAAAGTGATTTCTCTATTGGTAGAAAACCGTTGGCCATTCCGTTTACATGCAACTTATGACGAGTCAATTACACGATTCTTAAATGTATTTGAGGAAGTCAACAAAGAAATTCCTTTTAATGGTCTACGATGGTGGTTTGACCATGCAGAAACAATCTCAGATCGTAGTATGGAACGTGTTAAGGCTTTAAATGGCGGTATTGCCATTCAAGACCGTATGGCTTTTCAAGGTGAATACTTTGTTGATTTATACGGAAAGGAAGCTGCAAAGCGTACTCCCCCGATTTACCGTATGTTAGACCTAGGTATACCTGTTGGCGCTGGTAGTGATGCAACTAGGGTTTCCAGCTATAACCCTTGGGTTGCTCTATACTGGATGGTTGCCGGAAAAACCATTGGTGGGCTTTCGATATACGATGAAAAAAATAAACTTGATAGAAAAGTAGCCCTGGAATTATATTCAAAAGGAAGTGCGTGGTTCTCTGGTGATGAAGGTAAAAAGGGAACCCTTGCAGTAGGTCAGTTTGCTGATATTGCTGTATTGTCTGCTGACTACTTTACTGTGCCAGAAGAAGAAATCAAGAACCTTGAATCATTACTCACCATTATGGGTGGGCAGGTTGTTTATGGAAATGATGAATTTAAAAATTTATCACCTGAATTGCCGCCAGCATTACCTGATTGGTCACCGACGGGAGTTTATGGTTATGGTGGTGCTAATCTAGCCCACACTATACTTTCTCACGATGCCCATGATCACAAGTTACATAGTTGCAGTAACCCTCTCCATCAACACACTCATACCGTAATAGGAAAAGATGGAACTAAATGGGGTATTGGTTGTACTTGCTTTGCTTTCTAAGTCAAAACCACCAGTATAATGCCGGTGGTTTTCTTTATACAATAAGGATATGTAGAAAGAAATAGCAGTATATCCCTAATGGAATCTATTACTATGCGATAAGACCGAAGAAATTATTGATTAACTTGACTTGTTTTTAACAGCCTTCTCTCCTTGCAAAGTCTGCCCTTTTTCCCTTAAGTAAAAGTCCATGATATTCCCTTTTGAAGCGACAACACCACACATATAAAGTGAAACTTTAATCAGTGGGGGTTTTGTTCATCCCCCACTAATTATTAGTTGAACCAATCGGACTTTAACGGACAGTTGATCCCCCACCTAACTTCTTTGCTTCCACTGAATTTTGAGGTGGGGGTCTTACTGCCCGTTAAAGCGGGATAAATCTATTTGCCCTTTGACTGTAATTTAGGTCTTATCCTAAGAATTATGTATCATTTTTAATTCTCACACTATAATCATTATTATTTCTATTATACTAATACTTTTTCAGGTTCATTTAACTTCTGCATAAAGATACGTGCTGCAAAACTTAAAAATTTATCACCAAAGTGAATAAGATTAATATCTTGCCTTGGTGTCGGATCAATAATACGAACTATGCTCAAGGTATCATTATTAACAAAGTCAACCAGCGAAAGAGGTATTATGGCAACCCCATGTCCATTATATACAAGGCTCAATAGAGAAATAGAAGATTTTGTTTCTATATTTGCTTCAGATAAAGATAACCCTAAACTCTCACAATATAGTTTAATAGATTCACGACAACTACATGAAACCATTATTCTACTCAGTCCTACTAATTCTCGAAAAGAAACAAATGATGTTTCATTCAAAGGATGATTTTTTGGAATGACAAGGACAAGCTCTTCACTATACAAAAGGGTGCTTGTTAATGTGTCTGGAATTTGAGCACTACGTGTAATCCCTATATCAATATTTTTGTCAACGATTTGATTTATAGCAACTTCGGACTCTATAATTTTTACAACGATGTTGGGATAATGTTGTTGAAACTTCATAATATAAGGTGTTAAATAAGTGAGATCCTCTAATAGACCTCCTATAGTAATCACACCTCTTTTTACACCCTTTAATTCAAAAATTTCATTATAAACGTCATCAAATTGTTGCATGATAAATTTTCCTTTATCAAATAGCAGCTTACCCGCTTCTGTCATTTTGATACCTCTTCCAACTCGATGAAACAAGGGTGTATCAAGTTCACCTTCTAACACACGGATTTGTTGGCTTAAAGTCGGCTGTGAAATACCTAGAACTTCCGCAGCTTTAGTAAAACTATTATTATTACAAACTTGAATAAAATACTCTAAATGACGTAATTCCATTCTTGATACCCACTCCCACTCTCCGCTTTATGAAAGATTTATAATGAAAAGGACGATATGTATACGTTAACATAACAACTTTATTTCCTACTATAATAATTGGAATTATACGATTTATTCATTTTGTATTATAATACATTTACTACCACTTATTAATTTTTCCTCCTATTTATTTAATTTATATTTAATTAGGATATTACTAAACAGAAATAACCTCTAAAAACTTACAATTTCTGTGCGTAATATCCTAACTTTATCAACTGTTTAATTATCATTTTTTCTCAATATAGTCCAAACTACCAAATATTTGCTGAATCCCCTCTTTATGCTGAGGAAAAATTAGTATCACCAATTCAATACCTTCTGAAGTAATTGATGGATACGTGACACGGCGGTCTTTAGGACATGGTTTTCACCTCTTCTTTTCCGACCTATCCACTACATCCGTGATACTACTACTTGCAAGAAAGATTTTGTACCCAATTTTTTTATAGGCTGATCGGCTTTACTGTATAGTAACTCAAGCACTGCAAATTCAGTTGGATTAAGTCCATAAATTTTTGTATCCTTTTCAATACGTTTAGTGATTGACTGTATTTCCCTTGATAATATAACAAATAACTTTAAAGATAAGCTCTCATCGCTAATCACGCTCATAATTCCCAATCCTTTACAACTTATCTTGAATTCGAGATTCATTATATTATCGTCAAAATATTATGTCAATCATTCATTTTAGCTTTATCAAGCCACTTATAATTTATTTCTCAACATAAGACATATGGAATTAGAAGACAACAATTGTTAATATATAAGTATCTCAATTACGTTATTTCTTTTAAAGAGAGCTTGTTTTTAATCGCAAGTTCTCTTTTGCCATATTCTAAATTGGATCCGGACAAATTTCAGATGATGAGTCTGCCCCCCATGTATATGATATAGTTTTTAAACAAAGATTAGAGCTCTCCTACAAGAAGGAGAGCTCTAACCTTTCATATAAATATTCACCATTTTTATCATTGCGGGGACATCAAAACTTTAACTTGATGGGGATATGGTACTACCCCATCGCCATCAACTTAAGAATTCAGAATTACCCCAAGACGAAAAAATGAGCGTTTTTGTTACAAGTTAACACAAAATTTCGTTCTGGGGGTACTATAAAATTTAAGGTTCATAGCGATGTGACGGTACTCCTATTAAAGGCATTTCTCCTTCTAAAGTAGACAGTACTTGCAATCTTAGTACGAATCACAGTTGAATTCATATTACTTAATCGTACCCATTCCGGCAATTTTAATCTTAACCTTGACGTTTACATCGCCTTTTGCTAATTCGTTACCCCAATTATTTTGTGTTTTTTTCCATTCCGCATATGTGTATGTTCTTGCATATCCTCCAAGCCCAATAGGATCAATTTTGGCGGTTTGTATTTTTTGTATTAATTGCTTGAAATCAGCTTCCAACTTGGTTTCAATTGCCTTTTGTAATTTTGCTGCGTCCTTTCTAGTGTTAAACGAAAAAAGTCGTTCTGTAATACCGATTCTCATCTTTACATCTACATTAAATATAAAACGATCATCATATCTTGCCTTTGTCTTTACTTTAATACCATAGGCAGTAAAACTTATCAAATCTTTATCTTGACTATCTGAATTTAGCTTAATTGGAACTGTAAATGGTAACTCCCCTGCAGTTCCTTGTTGCAAAATGCGTAAAAGCTTGTTTTCATCATGTTTTAGCGTTAATTTATATTTTCCTTTTTCATCCAACAAAGCTGTACCTGTCACCCATATTTTATTCTTTTTTTTCACTTCAGTAATATTTGCTGTTAGCCCTTTGTCTGCTCTTTGTTCATATAATTCTTGAAGTGTTGTTTTCACCGTGATATTTCTTAAAAAAGCGGTATCAACTAGTTTTGTTAAATATATAGGAAGTCGCGGTTTATCTTTTGGACTATAGAAGATGACGTCTGAAACAGGTCCATCTACAGCGACAACCCTTGCGGTAACTGTATTTTTGGGATCACGGTAAAATGGATCAAGGTAAATTTCCCAGTTTTTTTGTTTCAGTAGCCTTTTTCCAACTAAAATAACCTGTGTTTTACTTCCGGCGGTAAGCGCCATAACCGTAGCATCAAATTGGTCTCTAGCTTTTCGAACCGTAGCAGATTTCACACCAGTAGTTTCTTCTTTTATTTTTGCTTCTTTATTGAAAACAGGGCTTGATATATACACTAATAAATTATCATTAGGATCTAAATCGATACCAAGAATAAGAGTAAGAGAAACATCTTCAACATTTCTTTGATCGAAGCATCCAGTCATCAAGAACACCAATAACAAAATACAACATAGTACTTTTCTTTTCAATGTATCCTCCCCTGGCGAAACTTCTCATATAGACAGCAATACAGCCATAAAATAATAGGTGATATATAGGTTAATCCTAATCCAGCATTCGATAATATCTGTTGCCAAATTTCGGATTCATTCCAACTAGGATGAGTCCAAAATGTGAATCCGATAATAAGCAATAAAAGAACAACTACATGAGAGCTGTGATCTTGTTTTCCAAGTAATTGGCTTGAACAAAATACAGAACAGTATAGGGCAGGAATCCATGATGTGGAAACGATGGTTAAGTAAACAGCCAATAAAATCATGTCAAAACGTTCTAAAAAACGAAATTCAATTACTTTCAGTAAATTTAGTACCGGTTGATTATATTGTGTAATACTATCAGGACTAAAATAGGCAAAGCAAACAATAGTAGCAAATAAATAAAATAACATCGTTAAGGTGTTTGCTATAACCATTCCATGGACTGCATACTGTTTTTTTTGTAAAAACGGATATAAAAAGAAAGCAATATCAAACCCTAAATAAGCAAAAACGGTGCTTGGTACGGCCTTTAATATAGGTATCCATCCTTCTTTTAAGAGCGGAAATAAGGTCATCCAACTTCCGTCTCCTTTAAGAGGGATCAAAAAAAATATCGGAATCCAAAGTGCCATATAAAAAAAAAGTTCTGAGTATCGCCCTAGAATGCTAGGACCGTTACGTGCAACAAAATAGGTAGGAATCGAAAACAAAAAGATAACGATATAGTCAGGCGTTTTCGGGAGAAGCCATCCCTTAAGGTAAAGCATAGCGTTTATAAGAACGATACAAGAATAAAAAGCGAAGTACATCATGTAAATAACAACGAATGCTTTCCCTACTATTTTTCCAAACAATCGTATAAGAATATCGTAAATCGTGTCCTCAGGATATCTTGCAGCTATTTTCACTATAAACACACCTGATATTGTGGAGAATATCCAACCAATCAATATAGCTATCCATCCATCTGTTCCAGCCTTTTCTGCAAGCACACGTGGAAGCGATAAAACGCCAGTTCCCACCTGCACTCCATTGATTAAAATAATATACTGCATAAGAGTGATTTCATTATAGGCATACTTTTTCATAATTTCACCTTTTATTACGATTCTTTCCTTGTCGAATAGATTGAGTGGTTCCATTCCCCTTAGGACGCCTTCTTATTGTCCATAAAGGGAAGCGTACAAAAACATCTTTCATATCTGCAAAACGAAATGGTGCTAATGGTGTTCCGTAAGAAGTACCTAGCGATTTAAGACTACTTAGATGCCCAATTAAAGTCATCCACCCGATAACAAGTCCTACAATTCCAAATAAGGCAGCTGCTAGCATCATTGGAAAACGTAAAAGTCTTACTGCCGCTCCCATATCATAGTTAGGGATAACAAAAGAAGAGATAGCGGTAACTGCGACAACAATAATCATAATATTGCTTACAATTCCCGCCTGAACAGCCGCCTGGCCAATGACAATACCCCCTACAATTCCAACTGTCTGACCAATCGGAGTAGGTATCCGTAAAGCCCCTTCTCTCATCGTTTCCAATGTTATTTCCATAAGTAATGCTTCCATAACTGGAGAAAAGGGTACGCGCGTTCTTGATTCAGCAATAGATAAATATAGCTCTACAGGAATAACTTCAAAATTAAAGGAAATAAACGCAACATAACTCGCCGGCAGAAATAAAGCAACCATAAAGGCGATAAAACGAAGAACCCGAATAGACGAAGCAACTAACCACCTTGTACCGTAATCATCGACTCCTTGAAAAAAGGAAATAAAATTTGTTGGAGTAATTAACACATTAGGTGAATGATCCATTACAGTTACAAATCTGCCCTGTAAAATGTGAGATACAGCCAAATCAGGTCTTTCAGTTAATATAAATTGCGGAAACGGTGAGTAAGGGTGATCTTCAATGAATTCTATAAGTTCGCCATTACTAGCCACAGCGTCGACTGTAATATTTTGAATTCGTGTTTCTAATTCCTTCAGCACATCTTCAGAAGCTACATCTTTCAAATATAAAATAGAAATTTTGGTTTTGCTCCGTACACCAACTACTATTTCTTTTATCGCTAATTCACGATGAGGAATATATCTTCGAATCATTGCGATATTTTGACTTCCAGTTTCTATGAATGCTTGGTGTGCGCCTTTTAGAGCTATTTCGTTATGTGCGTCTTCAACACTTCTTTGTGGCCATCCTTTTGTATCCAATTGATGTGCTGTTGTTCGACTGTGAATTAATAAAATACTATCTCCCTCAAAAATAGCATTTTCAATCTGACTCAATGTATTAATAATCTTAATTTGACCTAATGGAATTGGAAGTTCTGTATTGGTATCAAAATCACTATTCATCAAAGGACTTAGAACATGATTTTGAATCAGTTCTTTATCTGTTAATCCAGACAAATATACTAAAGCTGCTTCTAATCCATCTACTGTTACTTGAAACCGCCGAATTACTAAATCAGGCGCTTGACGAAATATATTCTGAATATCAACTATGTTTTTGGTTAAATCAGCGTCTAAGAGGGCGTCTTCAGTATTTTTTTCCTGAAAATGAGTATTGTCTAGTATTGGAAATGACTTAGGATTATCTCTATATTTTAAACGCCTCAAAAATTTAGCCATGATTCTCTCACTTTCTATGTACTTTTTATAGTATGTTTAGTATGCATATATTAAGGGAAAATATCCTAATAGTTCCTACAATTACACTTTTAAGACATTAGATACATTTCTCCCTATCTTTTTTATTTATGTATTCCCTCTTGTTGTTGATGTAACTTTTCAATTGTAACTAACACACATCTAAAACTCTAAACACACTCTCTTTCCTAACGACTACTAATCGTGAATCTAAATTGCGTAAATTCTCCTATATTCGCTCCCCTATAAAAGTACATGTTTAACATGTTGATGATAGTTTTTCTTTTCTATTCTGTATGTTCTAGTAAAATAATGTTTGGTTAAAATAACCTTAAAACTCTTTTTAAGAAAAACTTAAGAAAATCTCCCTTTATTCATAAGAATTTTTTTCTATACTGAATCATGTAAATGAACAAAAGGAGAAATAATCATGAAGAAATTTATAATTTGCATAATAGGAATAGGCCTTCCTATATACTTACTACCTTTCATATTACGCGGGGATTTGGACAGATTTAATCCGATTGCTGAAGAAAAAAATGTATACGCCGTTGCGAAAGGATATGGCGTTCCTGATTATCACCATAAAGGAAGAGCTATGTACTCACTAAAAGGTGTTGATGAATTAAGCAATGAGAAAGAATATACAGTAGGAACGAACACCCCTAATGATTTTATAAGAAAAACTTACTTAAAAATTCATGTGAAAGGAAAGTATGTGTATTCTTACGATATTATTGCTGAAAAGGATATTCCGGAGAAAATAAGAGGACAATTGAAAATAGTAGATAACTAAAAGAGCCTACTCGTATGAGTTGGCTCTTTTAGTTTATACAGTCTTAATAGTTATGCTGCATCTTTCCTATACACTAAACTTTTTCCAGTAACATGCCCCATCTGTTTTCACTCAAATCAGAGTTGATAGTCACAGTGAACATTCTATCACTATAGATAACAATTCCATTTAAAAATCTTGAATTCTAATAGTTAGGTTATTGTATATGAAATTACAGGCACACTTTTTCCCTTCTCATAATTGAAAATCAATTTAAAACATCACATTTCCTCTATTACTTTATAATTTTTTTTCTAACTTTTTTCATGGCTTCATACGCTTAATTTTAGTAATCTCTACGTCAATTTTGACTTTTATTAACTAAATATATTAGTGAGATACTACCTAAAAAAAAATTATGATGAATAAGTAACATTATAAAGCTTCATACTGTGTGAAGCCCAATAGTTTTTTAGATAAAAAATAGAGCAACTAATTCAATATAACTGTGTTTTTTACACTAACAAACTTTATTATTCGGTCTATTCTAATAAGTAGCTATCCTTAAAATCGGATTTTATTATAGCGATAACCATTTGTTTCATCTATTTTTTGGTCTTAAATCACAGTTAGGATAACATTATATTTTTAATAAACTTTTGTATTATCATCTACATTCTCAATCCTAATAAATTCAAACTCTGCTTCATATCCCTCTCCTTGTGGACTGCAAGTATAAATGCCAACTTTCATATAATCTTTTTCCTCAAAAAGGTGAGTCATCCTCATTTGCTTCCATGAAACGCCGTCTATTGAATAATCAACATAGTAATTATTACCTTTTTTTGTTATTCGATAGTAAAGGGAATTCAAATCTTCCAAAAATTCCTGACTAGACCAATCAGAGTATCCATTTTTTGTTACAACAACACCTAATTTACTATTGTCATCCGGTATATACTCAACAGATGTCTTCAACCACGTATCTTTTGAAAAGCGAACCATTAAACCTGCTTGATCATATCTGTTTGCTGATTTAGAGTTTACTTTCGTGATCAATCTAAAATCTCCATTTAGTTCATAGTATAAAAAATGACCATTATCAACTTGAAATTCATAGTGTGTTTTTTGCCAGAAATCTGTCTCTTTATCAGGTTTGATTATTAACTTCGATTTATTACTATTAATCTCCCAATCTTTAGGAGGAGAAAACCATTTTAAACTTTTATCAAATTCCACATTATTAAATTCTTCTATTAATCTATATCGATTATCCATTAATAATATCTCCTTAACCTTTTATATTTATTATGGAAAAGTATTTACTCAGTAAAATTATTTAATCTTGATATGTGACTTTCTAAAAGAATCCCTTCCCGTCTTCATCATCTTAAATAATTCTTTATTCCCCAAAACTTTTATAAGCTATTAAACTTTATCTCAAATCAATGTCTTTCTCATTTAATAATTTCTATTCCTCTCATGTATGGACGCAATACTTCTGGAACTATAACAGAGCCATCTTCTTGTTGGTAATTTTCTAAAATAGCTGCTACTGTACGTCCAATAGCCAATCCAGAGCCATTTAGTGTATGCACCAATTCTGGTTTAGCTCCATTTGTACGACGGAAACGTATACTGGCACGACGCGCTTGGAAATCTTCACAATTTGAGCAAGAAGAAATTTCACGATATACGCCATAACTTGGTAACCAAACTTCAATGTCATATGTTTTTGCAGCTGGAAATGCCATATCAGCAGTACATAATACGATTACCCGATAAGGTAATTGTAACAATTGCAGTACCCTTTCGGCATTTGCTGTTAATTTTTCTAACTCATCGTATGAATCTTCAGGTTTTGTATATTTAACCATTTCAACTTTACTAAATTGGTGCTGACGAATTAACCCTCTCGTATCACGTCCTGCACTACCAGCTTCAGAACGAAAACATGGAGTATGTGCTGTAAAATTAATAGGTAAATCGTCACCATTTAAAATCTCATCACGATAATAGTTTGCTAACGGGACTTCTGCCGTTGGAATTAAAGAGTAATCAGTGTCCTCTAATGTGAATACATCTTCTTTAAATTTCGGAAATTGTCCCGTCCCTAATAAACTATCACTATTTACGATAAATGGCGGAATCACTTCTGTATATCCATGTTCTTCAACATGTAAATCTAGCATAAAGTTGGCTACTGCTCGCTCTAAACGTGCTCCCAATCCATTGTAATAGACGAAGCGGCTTCCCGTTACTTTTGCTGCACGCTCAAAATCTAGTAATCCTAATTTTTCAGCAACTTCCCAATGTGGTTTTGCTTCAAATGAAAATTCACTTATTTCTCCCCACTTACGTATTTCAACATTATCATCTTCTGATTCCCCAACAGGCACTGTCTCATTAGGTAGATTTGGTAATGCTAACAATATTGTATTTACCTCTTCTTCTACATAACACAATTCATCATCTAACGTTTTAATATTGTCTCCTACTTCACGCATTTCACTAATAAGTTCATCGGCATCTTGTTTTTCACGCTTTAAATTCGCAATACGTTCAGATACTTCATTACGTTTACTTTTTAACTCTTCAACTTCCACTAACAGTTTCAGACGCTTTTGATCTAGTTTTTTTAATGTATCTAATTCTAAAAATTCCCCACCACGATTAATTAATTTTTTCTTTACTTCTTCCAAATTTGTACGTAATACTTTTACATCTAACATGTCTTATTTCCCCCTTAATTAAGTAATTAATCTTTTAAAAATTAGGGCTTTAACTAGATGAAATACAAAAAACTCCCGTCCCTATAAAAGGGACGAGAGTTAACCCGCGTTGCCACCCTAGTTGAAAGCGCAGAAAATATACGCCATCCACTTAAATTATTAACGGCTTTTAGCCGGAAACGATTACTAACTTCACATTGAAGTGTTCCACATTTCGCTCAAGGACGGATTCACAAGTTCCTTCTATCGGTTTACACCATCCACCGACTCTCTAAAAGAAAAAATACTTGTTACTACTTCCTTTCATCGCTTTCAAACAGTATACATTTTAATTATCACCACTTTACAATAATTCTGTGTATTTATCAAGGGATATTTTTAAAAATAAAATATATTCATAATTAATTCGCAGAATCACATTTCACAATATGTCTATAAAGAAGGAGATCATAATTTATCTAGAAATGGTGTATTTTTCATAAAAGCCACGAAAATATACATAAAGAATAATACGATTTGCCCGAGAGAATAACCATACAATGTTATCCCTCCTTTAAAAACCTGTACTCATGAAGAAATTTATAATTTGCATAATAGGAATCGGCCTTCCTGTATACTTACTACCTTTCATATTACGCGGGGATTTGGACAGATTTAATCCGATTGCTGAAGAGAAAAATGTATACGCCGTTGCGAAAAGATATGGCGTTCCCGATTATCATCATAAAGGCCGGGCTATTTACTCACTAAAAGGTGTTGATGAATTAAGCAATGAGAAAGAATATACAGTAGGAACGAACACCCCTAATGATTTTATAAGAAAAACTTACTTAAAAATTCATGTAAAAGGAAAGTATGTCTATTCTTACGATGTTATCTCTGCAAAGGACGTACCGGAGAAAATAAGAGGACAATTGAAAATAGTAAATAACTCAAAGAGCCTACTCGTCTATCATTGGACTATCTTAAGGGAGAGGCATTCTTTTGATAAATTTATCAAATTCATTGTTTTAATAACCATTGTTCAATTACTTTCACTGTTTCATCACGTTGCGCTTTTGGCGTAATTAAGCTCGCATTATCTCCCTTTTGCTCACCATACATGCCAAAATTAGCATGGTTTCCCCCTTTTATCATGTGCATAGTTGTATTCTTTGACATTAACTTTTTATTGTTCTCTATTTTTTCGACAGTTGCTAAAGCATCTACTTCTCCGTAAATTGATAACATTGGAATCTGTTTAGTAGAGAAATCATCTGCAGGATAAGAACCTAAGAAAATGATCCCATCTACCTTTTCTTCATGTTGAAAGGCATACTTAGAAATCATAGCTCCGCCCATTGAATGCCCAGCAACATACCATTTTTGAACTTCAGGATACTTTTCAATTACACTGTCTACCTCATTTATTCCAAGTATCGCTAAGTTTAATGGTAACTTTGGCATTACTACAAAATGTCCATCCTTCGCAAGAGTTTCTCCTAAGTAACTATAAGCCTCAACTTCTACTTTAGCTCCTTGATAAAAAACAACTCCAATTTTAGCATCTTTCTGTCCGAATACTATATCACCTTCATCTTTTTTATCATCCACTAACGACAAAGCCTCTTTCGTTGGTTTATAAGTAAACTGAGACCAAACAAAAAATGTAATACTTCCCATAAGTAAAATACCTAATAAAGAGTACAGAACAATTTTCATCCACTTCTTCACATATGTGACCTCCCTGAGATGTGTATATTTTATACTTTAAATTATCATTACTATAATTGTCGAATAATCTGTTAGTGACATTCAAAAATAAAACCCCAATCTCTCCATATTAAAATTGAGAAATTGGGGCTAAGTTATTTAAAACAGATAACTAATTAATAATCCTGCTGATAATAAGAAACCAAAAATTGTATTTGTCATCGCTGTTGATTTCATTGCGATGCGCATATATCCAGGTTCTTTTTCCCCTTTTTGGAAACTTCGAATTGCAGAGATTGGCTTTCTCAAACCTAGGAACATAACTAATGCCCAAGGGCTTATATAACTCATCATTACAATCACGGCGATCCATAAATAAGCAACAAAAAAGGCTACAGCTAGTGTTACTACTGCTTTCTTTCTCCCAAGAAGGATAGCTAACGTCTTTCTTCCACCTTTAATATCTTCATCGATATCTCGGATGTTATTCGACATGTTAATTGCACCGACTAAAATTCCAATTGGAATAGAAATCAATACACTTTCAACTGTTACAGTATTCGTTTGAATAAAGAAAGCAATGAGCACAAAACATGTCCCCATTAACAAACCAGAAACTAATTCTCCAAACGGGGTGTACGCAATTGGTAATGGACCACCTGTATATAAATAGCCAACCGCCATCCCAATTAAACCAATGACCACTAACCACCAGCTACTATTCATACAAATATAAATGCCAATAAATGCTGCTACGACATACAATAGAAGCGCAACTGTTAAAACGTTTTTTGGTTTCAATCCATGACGGACAATTCCGCCACCAATTCCAACTGAATCAGCTGTATCTAATCCACGTTTGAAATCATAGTATTCATTAAATAAATTCGTTGCTATTTGCAATGCTAAACATGCAAGCATCATCGCAATAAATAAAAGCCAATCAATTTTGGCAACATAAAGTGATGCCACTGTCCCTAAAATTACAGGAGAAAACGTCGCCGTTAATGTATGCGGGCGTGTCATCTTCCATATTAATTTAGCGGAACTAATTTCTTTTTCTGTCCCCATAACTCTGTTCAATCTCCCTACATTTTAAGTATAAATTACTAGCAGTATCTTTCTATCTATTTCCTGCCACGCATCTATTATATCAAAAAAACGAATTGGCATAGAACTGTAATGTCCTTGCTTGTACAACTATAGATCTTGAAGTTTCTCCAAGTTAGGGTAATACTAGTATCCATGCAACCAGGGAGAAAGTAATCTATTGAGATTTTAGTTACTTTTCCCCAATAGATTATTGGGTATCCCCATTATCTTTTAATTTCCGATACAATGTCATTTTGGAGATTTTGGCTTTCTCCTCAGCATCCTTGCAGCTCATCTCTTGATCAATAAGATATAAGGCGTAAGGTTCTCTCTTTTACTATATATCGTATCAAAAGCCACAGAAAAATAATAATGTTACATGTACTTTACTAGTTTAATAATATGATTTTCAACTTCAATACCACCGTAACAAAAAGTAGCGATAAATTTTTGTTATTAACTGTTTCATGATGATAAAGATAAAAACTCTCAGTCATTCTATTCAACAATCGGCCATACATCGGAATAATATAATTGCCCAGATTATAGAACTTTGAAATGACTTTTATTAAGTTAAAGGGCAGGATATATTAATAAGTTATAAAAGAAATCCATCCCTTTTTGTAATAGAAGAGGGATGGATTTCTTTTAAGTTGAATTTTAATGTTCCGTTCAATATTTATTTATCGTTCTGAAAACAAATAGTATAAACGATACAGGTAAAAATACTGGCCCACACTTAATGAAAGTATAAATTATGACAATATTCCTTGCGTTTTAACTTACTTTACAACAGAATCCTTTTTCCATTTGTATAAAACTATTTCATGATAAACAGGATCAAATAATGGGTTTGAATAAAAGACGGCTTCCTTTTCAACTTGGTCTTCTATATGAATTCCTTGTTTTTGAAATCCTTTAATGAGATGATTGGTAACATATATATTATCATTTTTATGATACTTTTTATCTTGTAAAAAATATGAATATGTGTAAAAACGTTTATGTTCATACGGCATTTGTAAATATTCCATAACCCTCGTCTCTTCCCAAGTGTATACAATAAACGGCTCTTTTTTTCCCTCCAAATATGACGCGAGTTGATATGTTGCTGGTACCTCCGCATGTTGTTCTTTCATGAGCGGTATACTCATCATAAGTTGACTGGTTGCAAACAAAAGCAAGATAATACCACGATTGTTTTTTAACCATGAAATAGCAAGTATGCAAAGTAACATTGCTACAATCGGATAAGAGTGACGAGGTTTATCAATATTTTGTCCAAATAAATTCCAAAGAAAATAGAAAACTACAAGAGCAATCAAAACCTTTGGATAGCAACGTATATTTTTCCATTGTAAAGCAAACAGAAACAAAAAGAACAAAAAGAAACCTACCAAATAATAAGAGTGGATACCTATTCCTGCAAAGATGATGTTTTCAGAAAGTAGACGATAGAGGCGTGAAATGAGTGGTTCACTCGTATCTGTAACTGCTCCACCCCATTCGGTAAAATGCCCTTCTACAAATCCAAAAGAAATTTCCCACAAACCCTTGATGCCACCAATGTTCCAAATAAGGGCACTGACCCAAACTAGTTGCGAAAGGATAGCTGTACAAAATAAGATTATAAATCGCCATTTCTCTTCATGCCATTGTTGCCATAATAATAAAATAAGCACAATTCCAAACGGTGCGTAGGATAACCTTATACCCATTAGTAGCGCAAAGAAGAGAATTGGCCAGAATTAAGTTTGAAAACGTTTTGTACGAAAGGCACGTTCTATACTCCATATATACCACCACACGATTGCTAACGCTGCGCCTTCTGACATAGGCTGCGCTACTAAAATAGAGAAATACCCTCTCGGTTACGAGATTCATACTTATGATCCAATAGCCCTTCTCATGTAAAAAAACAAGTTACACAACATACTGAATTGGAGTCCTCTATTATAGATTCAGATTGTATAGTTATTGCCACAGAATGGGATGAATTTAAAACACTTGATTGGCAACGAGTACAAAAATTAATGCGAGGATGTAAAATCATTGATGGCCGCAATTGTCTTGAACAAAATGAAATAGTAAAAAACGGACTACATTATATTGGGATTGGCCGACCATAACAACCCTTGTAGCAGAAGCAGTTGGTTTCATTAGTTCTGTTACAAATTTCCAATGAGATTGATAGAGAAATATTCTATTTTACAAGTTCGATACAAAACAACTTTATGGTTTTTCTACAAACAGTTCAATTAAAAGAAACTTTATATTTATCGAAAGAATTCTCCTTCCTCCAGCGTGTAAAGGGCAATAGTAAAGCGGTCGGTGGGAGATGCATTTCGGTTCGGTATAGCCAACAAATTTTGATAACTTGATATATGATGCTGCAGAAAGAAAATAGAGTACGAAAACCAAGCGATTCGGTTCCTGCGTAAAATATCAACCGTACCAAGAGAACTTCCAAGCGTTGGACATCTAGCCCCCAAAGTAACGCTCAGGGAGACGAAAAGTTACTCTCGTCGTGGACCTGAGAATCCCCACTTCAAACTTTGCTAAGTGGCGAGTAATTCAGAGAAAAACTTACTTGAAAATTCATATAAAAGGAAAATATGTCTATTCTTACGAAGTTATTTCTGAAAAGAACATTCCAGAGAAAGTAAGAAAAAGATTGTACAATAGTATATAAATGAAAGAGCCTACTCTTATGAGTAGGCTCTTTCATTTATGCTGATATATCTTGTTTTTCTCGTAGTGCCAATTGTTTTTCACTACGCTTTGCCATAAATATATAACATATTACTGCTCCCACTTCACATAAGGCAATTACAATTCCCATAGGAAGTGCTGTGTTACTACCTCCAATCCCAACTAAAGGTGCAACAAGCGCTCCAGAAATATACTGGAACAACCCAAGCAGCGCTGCAGCTGTGCCAGCAGCTTGTTTTTGATTTTTCATTGCTAGAGAAAAACCTGGTGTTGATACAACCCCAACACTTGATCCGATAAGGAATAATGAACATAAAACACCAATTAACCCAATTTCTAATACAATCGTGAGAAGTAAGGAAATACCACCAACAACTGCAATCCCAATACCAGATACGAATAATGTTTTCTCACTTACCTTCCCTGCTAAACGGCCGGTAATGTGGGTGGCAATAATGATACCAATCCCATTAAGAGCAAAAAACATACTAAATTCTTGCGGTGATGCTCCATATATATTTTGCAACACAAACGGTGATCCCGAGATATAAGCAAACATCGCTCCTATTACTAACCCTTGGGATAAAGCATACCCCATAAACAAACGATCTTTCAGTAATCTCTTATATGTTGATAATGTTCCTGTTAAGCCACCTGTCGCTCTCTCTTCTGGAGGTAATGTCTCAGGTAAGAGAAAAATAACGGATACTAACATAAAGACACATATTGCTCCAAGAACAACGAAGACACCATGCCATGATGTAACCTTTAACAATTGTCCTCCAATCATAGGACCTAAAATCGGTGCTGCTCCGTTTACTAACATAAGCAGTGAGAAAAACTTTGTCATTTCAGAACCTGAGTACATATCACGTACCATAGCACGTGATATAACAATACCTGCGGAACCTGAAGCCCCTTGTAAAAATCGTAAAAGAATTAAACTCCAAATAGATGGCGCTACCGCGCAAAGTAAAGAAGATACAACAAGAATAATAAGAGCAATAATTAAAGGTTTGCGTCGCCCATAAATATCACTAATAGAACCAACGAATAATTGTCCCAACGCAAGCCCAAGTAAAAATGCTGTTAATGTAAGCTGAGTAAAAGAGGCGCTTGTTTGTAAATCATCCGTTATTTTTGGTAAAGAAGGCAAGTACAAATCAATAGCCAATGGTCCAATTGCCGTAAGTGTCCCTAATACAAGAATTATCCATAACCTGTTTGCTTTTACAGGTTTATTTATACCGTGATTAAATTCATTCACTTCTATCATTCGTCCTTTCCGTTATAAGCTTTGAATCCTAACATTTTTTCTTTTTTAACAATTCTCCTTTCTTTCACAATACAAACAACCAGTCAACCAAATTGACTTCAATTCATATATTACAATGATGTTAATTCAAAGTCAACTTAATTGACTGTTATAACCTCAGTGAAATAAGTATATAATAAGTAAATTTGATTGACTGTTATCCCCATAGTAAAATAAGGAATAATTACAGTAAAATTTATTGACTTTTCCAAGGAGGTTTTATGTATGAATCATCAAGTCTTTAGTGAATTAGATCTTACAACTCTTTTGTCATTGTCTTTTAATGCATCGATTAATGAACTACACGACAGATTGAGTGAATTAGGATTTGACGATATTAAACCTGCACATGGTTTTATACTTAAATGTGTCAGTATTGATGGAACAACAGGTATAGACATAGCCAAATATTTAGGAATTACAAAGCAAGCTGTGAGTAAAATGTTGGATTATCTTGAGGATAGTGGTTATGTAATGCGTCAAATTCATCACACTAATAAGAGAGGGAAAACTATTGTTTTGACTAAACGAGGTTGGCTAGTAGTGAAAGCAAAAGGGGAAATACTAGCTGAGATAGAACAGCGCTGGAGTGAAAAAATAGGTGCTGAACGAATGCAAATGCTTAGAGATGATTTAACAAAAATAGTTTATGGAGCAAGAGAAGATAAATTTTTATCGGGAGTAAGACCAGTCTGGTAAATATAGAGTTTATAAAAGAAACTAGCCATACATGGGGTACCGTCACTATCACGCTAACAAAATAAAATACTCTCTAAATACGCTATTCTTTCTGTAAAATCATAGGAAAGGATAGCTTTTTTGTGTTTTTTCTGCATATAACGAAACAATAATTCTTATTGTATGTGACTCACGCTCTTCCGAAAGTCATTTTATAGGAATTTCATTTTACTTAATAGGAATAGGCCACCTTGTATACTTACTACCTTTCATGTTACACGGGGATTTGGACAGATTTCATCCACTTATCGAAGGAAAAAGGTGGTGATGAATCTGGAGATACGGAAGAATACGCAGTAGAAACTAACACACGTAATATGTCTAATCTTACGAAATTATTTCTGAAAAGAACATTCCTGAGAAACTAAGAAAACAATTGTAAAATAGGCTATAAACGAAAGAGCCTACTCGCACGAGTTAGCTCTTTTCTTACTTATTAGCGCAGACAATCTTTCTCCCCTTACTCTATAAACTTTCAAATGTTCCTCTAACCGCCGTGCATCATCTAATACACTTAGCGTTTTCTTCACAAAATTCCAATTCAAACTACTGGATAACCATAACAATGAAGAAAGTCTCTTATAATCATTTGGTGCTAAAATATTATGAGCCTTATACCCTTCTAAAAATGAACTAGCAACACTTGAACATACTTCATGAGACTGTATTCCTTCTGTTCGAGAATACCATTTTATTAAAAAGGCTAGTCCTTCAATGCGTTCTACATATCCAATTGATTCAAAATCTACAATTCCTTTTACCTGTTGATTTGAATCCCATAAAACATTCAAAGGATCTAAGTCTGTTTGTACGATAAACTCTAATTCACTCGTATATGCGCACTCTATATAATATTTAGCTAGATTTATTTACTCCCGTACTTCTTTACATGCGCTTACCATACTTTCTAACATACTAATAAACTGGGCATACCCATCCAAATGAGATTTTCTTTGAAAAATTGAGCTTTGAAACGTACTAGAAATATCATGTATCTTTCTTGCCTTCTTTCCAAACGATTCTGCAATAGATTCTGTGCAGTGTGTAAGATGCTCTCCTTCCATCCAAAAAATTAGGTTACATGCAATTCATCCTATTCCCCATAACAAAATGTATTTCACTTAATTAAGCATAGCTAGGATATTTCAAATAGGAAATAGAATTATAGAAAACAGGAGATGGGAGGCATATTATTGAAGACCTTAAAATTCGGTATAATTGGAGCATTAAGTATTACCTTATTAATTGGATGTACAAGTAATTCAAATGAAACGAAAGCTTCCAATAAAGTAGCATCTACAGCAGTGAAAGAAAAAGAAATTGTATATGAAAACTTTATGTTTGAACAAAAAGAAGTGAAAAAACTTGAGATTAGTCCTGTGAATTCAAAAAGTAGTAATCAAGTAGTAAACAAAGAAAATATGAAAACAATTTTCACAAGTATGGAAAGCGCAGAGAAAAAAACACTACTTCTAGATCAAGATGCCAAAAACCATATGCATTCAAAAATGAAGGTTACTTATCAAGATAATTCTATACAAGAATTCTTTGTTTGGATAGAGTCTGATGGTGACATCGTAATAGCAAAAGCGAGCGATGAAACACACGGTGAAGGTTATGATCTACGTGAAGATAATTCTAAAAAAATCATTCAATTTTTCGAAAAAGAACCTCAGAAATAATTACAATACAAACAAAAAAGCCGCATTTGCGGCTCATAAACTTATTTAACTAACGCATGCCTTACCGTTTAATTGCATCCACAATTAACGATGGGCAACCAAGTTTATCTCCTTGATTTCTAGGGTCATATCTTTTTGATCGGAAAATAACGCCATCATTTGCGTCCCATTCTTTGTAATAAAATTGCCCATTTTCATTGCAATATTCCAGTAAAACTACTTCAAATCCAGCTGTTTCAAACATTTTCGTTAATGTTTTATAATTATAAACGATTTTATGACTTGCAGCTGGATGGTCTTTCGGGCCAGGTCCGCCTACTTGCACTATATTTTGATATGTTTCATCTCGGAAAAATGCATCAGGGACACCGCACCGAATATGACCTGATGGTTTTAAGAATTTATAACAAATGCTAGCTGCTTTTACCCCTTCTTCAAAAGTAAGATGCTCCCATACATGCTCTGCTAAAATAGCTGAAATGGAGTTCTGTTCAAATCTTTCTTCCCACATTGTTTCAACTAATAAGTTAAGATCATCTTCTTGCGTTTGAATCCAGCCCGGATTGTTATTAAATGCACCAGCTGCCACTACTACTTTTATTTCGTCTTGTTTTATTACCATTATTTTCACCTCGTATGAATTTTAAGTCGTTAGATTTTTCACCATATGACAATAGGTTTCATATACTTGGAAACCTATTTTTCGTAAAATCGGATCTGAATGTCCTTTTCTTGCTTGGCAAGTCGCTAACGTAATACCTCTCTCCTTAGCAATCTGTAACCTTTTATATACTAGATTGGAATAAATCCTCTTGTGACGGTATTCTGGTAAAACTCCGGATCCATGCAAATATACAGTCGTACCATCGGAGCTATATCTAAAATTAGCGTATCCTACTGCTTTTTCTTCCTCATAACAGACAATATATCCAGACGTACCTTTACCTGCTTTTATGTAATCTTTTCTTTGCTTAAAGAGTTCTTCTTCTAAAGAAGGATCATAACCCCAAATTTTAGAACTGACTTGAACAAGTTGTCTAATCTGTTCATCTGTTTCTACTTCATCGTACGAAAACTTATGATTACATGATGGGATTTCAAAGGTAGTTAAAGATAGTGCGAGTCCAGTATATTCATCTATCGTTTGAAATCCCGATTGATTTAGTCGATTTATAAGCAGTGCATTTGTTGATGGAACCCACCATGAAAAAGATAATTCACCGTAAAATTGATATATCCTTTTCAGTGCTTCCTCTAAATTATTTTGAAACTTAAAACGCACTACTTTATTAGCATGTATACTATTTATTTTTGGATTCTTTATCATAACTAATTCTTTCGTGTTAATAAATTCTATATCACTAGAAATGAGTTCCGCTGAATAATCCCAATGATGAGATTCAATCGCTTCTGTAATCGTAATAGTATCCAATCCTTGTATCGGTATGTACTTCATAATATTCTCCTTTCTTAGGTGTACGAATTCAGAAAGCCACTTCTATATTCAACAAATTATTCAAATAGAAAATAATATCCTACATAATTAAAAACATTTGTAAACCCTACATTTTCCACAACTGCAACAGAAGGCTTGTTCAATTCCATACAGTCCCAATATGGAATAATGTCATTCTCCAAACAATCTTTCACCAAACTATGAGCTATCTTTTGAGCTAATTTTCTCCCTTGGTGCCCCTCTATTGTTTCAATATCTATACAGTGTATATTTTCAAATACAAACCCTGAAAAACAAACACTCACAATTAAATCGTCATAAACAATGCAATAACCGATTCCCTCATTGAAAAAACAATCCGGTGAAGACCAAAACTCTAAAATTTTTGATTGTAAAAAATCAATGTTCTTAAATGTATTATTATTATTTTCATAGAGAGCTTTACTCATTTTCAGCACAGTATATCCCTGTTCAAATTTGGGCTCATGATGATTTTCATAATCCTCTTTTCTTAGCGTATACACTCTTTGATTCCAACTCTTTAAGTTACGGTGCTGAAATATTCTTTCAATTGTTTTGTTCCACTTTGAATGATTACCAATTGCTTCAAAACAATTGAGTCCAACCTTCTTTGCTTCAGGTACTATCATTTTATCGATAAAATCATTTATTGCATTATTAAATTCTGTATTTTTGGCATCTCCAATAAAGAAGAAGCCATCATTATTACCTAACCAAATGAGTCCCGAATTAGGAGAAGTCACATTATCTACAAATATACGACCAGGATTCACTCCTGCAATTACAGCTTTGACTTCTAATTGACCGTGTTCATTTATTAAACCGCTACATTTATAAAAATCATTCTTGCTTAATTCAGAAATCATAAGTTAAACCACCTTTCTGAAACCACTCTATTCTAACTTTATCATTTTATCATTTTATCAGAATATTCTCTATTTATTTCGGTAGTTTTTGTAAATCAATGCAGTCTTGCTTATGTATAGTAAAAAAGAGCCAATCTCCTATGCAATAGAAGATTGGCTCTTTCCTTTATTTATAAAAATTGTTTCATACATTGAAACTCAGACCACTCTTTTTCCTATCGGATCATCACTTGTGAGGGTATAGTTGGGCACATATAACCCGTATAATTACAAAGAGTAACGACTAAATCAACACTATTTAAAATGTTTGCATCAATCATATCTGATGTTTGATTTGTTATATCGATATTCACTTCATTCATTGCTTTAATAGCATTTGGATTCACTCCATAATACACAAGCAGTTATGTATAAAAATTTGCATATTTTAGGCTATTTAATTGTATTCCTTATTTTGTTAAAGTTACCCGTTAGTTCAATTCCAAAGGCCTCAGCCGACGATTAACTCAAGTACCGATTTCGGATGACCCCCATGTGATGAAGTTCGTGTCCCGCGATGCCGTACGCGAGGGCGCGCGCCGTAATGCTTAGGTTGTTGGCTGTGCCCTTGCGGGTCCACGCCTCCGCCGGTAGCCCGCTCAGCAATGTGATCGTTGATTGCCGTACGGCCCGATAGTCTTCGGCCAATTGTGCGGTTGTCCAGCTTCCAAAAGGCGGCATGAACAATTCCTGATCGAAACCGGTCAGAGGCGTCTGGTCCCCTCTTGCGAACCGGAGCAGGCGGTAGGTCATGACGCGTTCCGCGTCTGCGATGTGGCCCACGACTTCTTTCAGCGTCCATTTTCCTTCCGCATACCGATACGCGGCCTGGCTTTCGGTCAACGATGCCAGGAGCTCGGTCATTTGCTTTTCCTGGGCGAGCAGAATGTCGATGATGTTACCTTCCGGCACCAAACGGATATATACGCCGGAGCTCCCGGCGTATTCTTCTTCTGACGGTCTTTGATTCATGCGTTGTCACCTCTTTATGGAGATATAGAAAATTATAGCATTCGTCTATGTCTAATAAATTCGCGAAATGATAGAACTTTCCTTCTAATAATTGAGGATAAGCAACTATTTAGTCGGTCGGTCGCCACACAATCCTGATCCGTTAGCACAATAAGCAATGCTAATCAATAATGCATAAAAATTAGATGTTATACAATATTTCGAAGTTATTAATATATAAAGGTAATACCTTCTTTTTTAATTTAAAGATGAATTTTCAATTATATTTTGAAATGAACCAGAGTAAAACACATTAGTCTAACTACTTTTTTATACAAGATTTTATGCAAAAAAGAATAGCGAAGATCCCTAGAATCCCCGCTATATCAATGATGTATAAAATCTTGTATAAGAGATAGATAGAAATAGAGACAAAAAATTTAGTAAAAACAAGGATTCTATGAAAAACTTGCTACCGATAATGATACGTTATGTTAATTAGGTTTGGATATTGTATACATCGTCTTTTCTTCAACTAAGAGTGCAAATTCATACAATAAGAATTATTTTTTAAATTATAAAATAAGAAAAAGTGAACCTATATTACTACTGATAGAGCTATGTTATAATCAAAATAAGGGTTTTACCCTTATTCCCTTTTTATAGGAGAGTGTTTAACATGATTATCAAGTTCATTCGTTTACGTTAATTTTAAAACACAATTCGTTATGCCCAACTTTTTTTTCAAAATATATGGGTTTATTTGATTGTGTCTTTTTTTATTAACAAAATACGAATGAAATGAGGAGTTAATCATGACTGAAAAGATTATTAAAATTAATGAAATTGATATATGTACAGAGAGCTTTGGCAATTCAGCAAATCCAACAGTCTTACTGATTATGGGAGCCATGTGTTCAATGGTTTATTGGGATGAGGAATTTTGTCAACAATTAGCTGATACAGGCCGATATGTTATTCGTTATGATAATAGAGATGTCGGACGGTCAACTACTTATGAGCCAGGGAGTTCCCACTATACTGTGGTAGATATGGCTGATGATGCGATTGGGGTACTCGATGCATATCATATTGACGAAGCACATATTGTTGGAATGTCATTGGGCGGAATGATTGCTCAAATTCTAGCTTTAAGGAACCCTCAGAGAGTTCTAAGTATAACTTTGATTGCATCAGGTATTTTTGGTTCTGAAGACAACAATCGAAATTTGCCTCCGATCGATGAGAAGATACTCGCTTACCATGCTAATGCGACCAAACTAAATTGGTCGCATGAAGAATCTGTTGCAAATTATTTGGTTGCAGGATCAGCTTTACTCTGTGGTTCAAAGCATAAATTCGATGAGAAGAGGGTTTATAAGCAAGTAGAAAAAGAAATAAAACGAGCAAATAACCTACTCAGTATGTTTAATCATTCCCTTCTTAAAGGCGATGATTCTTATGAGGGGAAGTTAAAAGGGATAAATACACCTACTTTGGTTATTCATGGTACAGAAGATACAGTACTTCCATACGAGCATGCTCTTGCTCTTGTTAATGAAATTTCGCATGCTTTGTTACTAACCCTAGAAGGATCAGGTCACGAGATTCACTGTGACGATTGGGATCATATAATCAACGCTATTTCGAACCATACTTCAGTCCTATAATCATTATAGAAATCGTATAAAACAAAAAACATTTGGAAAAAGGGTTACAATTGAATCTGTAACCCTTTTTTTCTATTAAAAATCAGTTTTGGAACTGTTACTTAGTTAAAGAATGTTAATGCTCAGTGATTGATATTTCCTTCCTATAACGAGAATTATGTAAATAAGCTGTCCATGTGGACCATGCCCATCAACTTAAGAAAAAGAAATGCCCCAAAACGAAAAAATGAGCGACTTCTCAGAATAACTATCTGTAGAGAAAGAAAATTTTAATTTAGGGGGATATGAAAATATTAGCTTGATGGTGATGTGGTGCTCCCCCATATAAAGAAATTTTAAACATCTTAATCTGCCTTTCCTTTATGTAAATATGGGAATAACGAAATTACCCCAAGGATAGCTAAACAAGCTCCAATCCATAGCGGAGATACAAAACCATATCCTTTACTGATCCCAAGACCACCTAGTGACGAACCAATAACAATACCTAGCGTAATAAAAGAACTATGAACGGTATTTATCATTATTCCATTACTAGCTGTTTTCATCACCCTCGCAACCATAGCTGGATTCAATGCTACACCAGTTAAACCAATAAAAATCGTAGAAATAACTGCAATGTATTTATTCTCTGCACTTAAAGCAAATAAAGACAATGCTATGATTAATATAATTAATCCACCCATAAGTATTTTCATTGTAAATTTATCAGCGAACTTGCCAATTATTATATTGCCAATTACCGTCGCACTACCATAGAGAGCAAGTAAATATGGGATACTTGCACTTGAAAAGCCTGTGACATTTGTAAAGATCGGAGTGAAATAACTAAATGCTGCAAACGTACCACCAATAATGAACATACTTGTTACGTACGCTGCCCAAAGATGAATATTCTTAAATCGCAGAAGTTCGTCTTTCCAATTTAATTGCTCTTTATTTGAAGATGATGGTAACAACCGTTGAATCATAATCCCTGATACTAGCACAAGAACAGAAACAGCCCCAAAACTAATACGCCAGCCAAAATATTGCGAAATAACGGTTGTTATAGGTAAACCTAATACAGTTGCGAACATTAAACCTGCAAGTACAATTGATGCAGCTTTTCCCCTTGAATCAGAGTGAACCAATGTTGCAGAAAAGGAAATCGCAACTCCAAAAGCTGAAGCTGAAGCAATACCAGTTATAATACGTGAAATCATCATAATATCATAGTTCCAAGCAATAGCTCCGAGCGATTGACCAATTAAAAATACGAAAATTAAAAACAATAATGCTTGTTTGCTGCGCATTCGTAAGAGGATTGCAGTTAAAATGGGGCCTCCTATTACCATTGCTCCTGCATAAGCTGAAATTAAATATCCAATAGATGATACAGAAACCTGGAATGCAAGAGCAAGTTCATTCATCATACCTGCAACCATAAATTCTGATGTAGTCATACAAAAGATTGCTAAAGCTAATAAATAAATAATCGATGGCATAAAAACACTCCTTATTCATTATTGTAATGACCGGTACAAAAATGGTGTAAAAAAAGAGCGCACTAAGCGCCACAAATAGACTCAATTGTTCCTTTGATAACTTGTTCAGACAACATCCGATTTTGCATCGATACATTAAGAACACGGAATCCGTAATAACTGCTTAAAAGTAGACTAGCTAATTCCTCAGCTGATTGCTTCTTTGAAATTTCACCTGTTTGCAATCCTTCCTCCATCACTGTTTCAATAGCTTGTTTAAGAAGTTCAACATGCTTCGAGAAAATTTCTTGTACCATTAAATCGTTTTTGGCACGTTCTATACTGGCATTAATCAATAAACATCCTTTTTGATCAATATTCTCAAAGTCTTCTTTCAATGCCCATTCAAAAAAATTACTTAATCGTTCTTTAACTGGAATTGGAGTATCTAACAATTTCTTTTGTTCCCTAATCCCAATTTCATGGTAGCGTTCTAATACTTGTTTATACAGTTCATGTTTACTACCGAAAGTATTGTATAAACTTCCTTTTCCAAGTCCTGTATCACTGCATAAATCTTGTGTAGAACACCCTTCATATCCTCTTAACCAAAATGTTTTCATTGCAACATCTACAATTGAGGAATAATCAAACTCTCGGGGTCTGCCGCGTTTATTCAATCGTATCCTCCTCTCATTTTAAAGATAACATTAATAGAATACTCTTTTTTGTACCGCATGGTCAATAATTTTGTTTTATTGTTACTGTAAAATAAAATTTGATTATTTTAGATTACGAATAATTAAAAATAGCTCCCTTATTCAAGTTTCCTAGCAAAAAAATCACGTTTTAATAGGTTTCTTTAGCACGCCTACCTTTCTATAAATTACCAGATATGAAACAAGGATCATTTCATAACTAGTAATTTACTTGATTAGCTTGATGGGTATTGAGTAGTGCCCCTACAAACAAAACCCACCAGAAACATCTAAAATCTGCCCTGTTACCCAGCGGCTATCAGAAGAAGCAAGGAATGCTACTGCATCTGCAATATCTTCAACTTGCCCTATTCGCCCGAAAACAGATGAATTCGTAGCAAAATTTCGTATTTCTGGATTATCTAGCAATTTCGCATTAATATCTGTCTTCGTATATCCAGGCATAATTGTATTCACTGTTATACCTCTTTCTCCGAGATGTTTAGCTAGAGGAAGTGTCATCGTATTTAGTGCACCTTTACTTAAACCATATGCAATAGACCCTGTAAAACCAAGTCTTACTTCAGCTGATGAAATGTTAATAACGCGCCCCTCTGCTCGTAGTAACGGTAATGTTTGCTGAATTAGGAAGAATGGTGCTTTAATATTTACAGACATAATTTCATCAAAAACTTCTTCTGTCGTATTTTCAATTGTTCCTTGTGTACCTATCCCTGCATTGTTTACTAAAATATCAATCTCTGATGTACCAATTCTTATGTGCAATTCATTCTTTAATTGTACTACTAACTTTTTGACACCATCAATTGAATTGAGATCAGCTTCAATTAAGAATGCCTTTCCTCCATTAGATTCAATCTCACTAATTGTTTCCTCTGCAGCTGCCTTATTTCGGCCGTAGTGAATCGCAACTAATGCACCGTCTTTTGCCAATCTCATCGCAATCGCCCGACCAATACCGCGACTCGCCCCTGTTACTAACGCTACTTTCCCATCAAGATTCTTCATTTTTTCCATCCTTCCTAAATTTCCGTTTGATGAATGCTATACTTATATTTTCATGCAAACACCAATAATTTTAAATATAGATTTATAGGTAATTTAGTTCATTCACTTATGATATTATAGTTATAATCTGTGATTTACTTAAAAAAATAAAATAAGGAGGCTACACAATGCAAAACGCAGTAAAACTGGATGAAATCGATCATAAAATTATGAACTTGTTGTATGAAAATGCGAGAATTTCTGTTTCAGAAATAGGACGAATTATATCCATGACGCAACCTGCTGTAAAAGAGCGTATAAATAAACTTGAAGATCAAGGAGTTATAGCAGCTTACCGAACGAAATTTGAGCCTTCCAAAATTAATAAAAACATTCAAGCATTTATCATGTTTAAAACGAGCCAATGCTCTGATTTTATCCAATTTTGTAATGCCGCTCCTGAAGTAACTGATTTATATCGAATTAGCGGGGAATTTAATTATATGATGAAGGTCATGAGCGATTCGATGGATTCTCTCGCTACATTTTTAGACTCTTTAATGCAATTCGGATTATCGTCTCCTTTAATTGTTTTAAAGAGTGAGTTTGAGGAGAAATTGTCGTTCTGATAAAGGAATAAGAGAATTGGCATCTCAATGTGAAAATGAACACTTTATTTAAATCAATAGGCATCAGATTTACTCAAAAAAGAAAAGGGAGTGGATCCCCCACTCCCTTTAACCATCTACCCCTGATTCCTCTGCGCCTCCTTAAACTCCTCCTTCACCTTCTCTAACAACCCTTCTTCTGTAATTAATCGATACGCTGTATTCGCTAATGCTTTTGCCGATGTAATTAATGCTTTATCTCCTAGTTCTGAACGCGCTGCTTCTCTAAATTCATTCGTATGCGCAATTAAGTCATCTGGGCCGATTTTAATGTACGGATGAATGGTCGGTACGACTTGGCTTACGTTTCCTGCGTCTGTTGAACCAATGCCCACTCTTTCTTTACGGTTTACGTCTTCACCTTGTAATTCTAATTCTTCTGCTACGACGTCGTTATATGTTTTTGTTACGAGTAGTTCATCGATTTCATTTTGGAATTGATGAATTTTTACTTTCGTACCTGTTGCTAATGCTGCTCCCTGTGCGATATTTCTTACTTTTTCTGTTACTTCCGCACATCTTTTTCTCGTTGCTGCGCGGATGAAGAATCTTGCTGCGGCGTAGTCAGGAATAATGTTAGGTGCTTTTCCGCCCTCTGTAATAACACCATGAATTCTTACATCTGACGGAAGTTGTTGGCGAAGTGCGTTAATACTGTTGTACAGCTGAATCACCGCATCTAATGCATTAATCCCTTCTTCTGGTGAAGCTGCGGCGTGAGCTGTTTTTCCGTAAAAATGAAAATCAAGTGGATCGACTGCTAGTGATGGACTCGTTGTCGCTGTTTTTCCGCTCGGATGAATCATAAGCGCCGCATCAATATTTTTAAATAAACCTGCTTTTACATAGCTCGCTTTCGCACTACCGTTTGGTCCTCCTTCTTCAGCCGGTGTTCCGAATACGACAACTTCCCCGCCGATTTCTTCAAGCGTTTCTGATAATGCAATTGCTGCCGCTACGCTAATTGTCCCAATTAAATTGTGACCACACGCATGGCCGATTCCTGGTAAAGCGTCATACTCCGCTAAAAATGCGATAACTGGCCCTTGTTTTCCTGAGCTTTTTCGCGCGATAAATCCTGTTTCATGTCCAGCAATATTGTGCTGCAATTGGAATCCTGCACTTCCTAGCAATAAACTTAACGTTCTTGATGCGTAAAACTCTTGATTACCAATCTCCGGATTCGCATGAATATTATGACTCGTTTCTATGTACTTTTCCTTATTTCTTTCTATACTCTCTTCAATTGTTTTTCTTTGTGACGTTACTCCAGTCGCTCCCATTTTTCTTCCTCCTTTTATTTTCACGTAAAAAAGCCTCTTTCTAAAAGATAGAAAGAGGCTTCTGCATATACAGTCAAAATGAGCTTCTTTCTTATCTTTCAAGTTACCTTGCTGGAATTGGCACAGTATTCATAAAGAATCCGCTGCCGAGGTCTCGTAGGGCCAGTCCCTCCACCTCTCGTGATAAGAATTTTCATAAAATTATATTAAATTATTTTCATTCTAAGTTCATTCCAAGCAAAAGTCAAGGAATTCCTATCCGAATTTACCGAATATCTAAAAATCCTTTTAATACACCGATTGTTTCTGGTGCTTGCAGTCTTGCACATACGTACGGAAATTCCGTACTACCTTCAAACATCATTTGAGATGTGAGCGGTGCGCCTGCCCAGAAGATTTCATCATCAATTACGATAAACGGGAATGCTTTATTTTGTCTTTGTAACTTTACATTCTTCAATGGAACTGGTCCATCACTATACACTGTTATTTGCGCATTTGTACGCATTAACGCTTGCCATACTCGTTTATCCACTTGCTTTGTGCTTGGAAGTGAAATAACGATTTTTCGTTTCGCAGATAAAATATCTTTCAATAACCCTTTCGGTTCTTCAAGATTCATTTCCATAAACCAGCGTAATCGTTTCGAGATTTTCCGTTCCCACAATTGTCTTGATGTCGTGCGATCATACACATCTCCGTGACGTTCTATATGAGCTGTTAATTGTGACAACGCTTGTTTTCTCGATAAGTTTTTACGCATGTAGTGGCAATCTGATAATTGAATGAACTTCCCTCTCGCTCTCGTTACTGCTACATTAACGAGACGATGGTTTTTATGGTCAAAGAATAACACGCCAGGTCGTTCTTGCGGATAACTATCCACCGTATCAAAGATCATCATATCTCTTTCAGAACCTTGGAACTTATGAACTGTCGCCGCTAAAACTGGTATGTGTCGATACTTCGTTTTCTGCAACATTTCTCTAATACACGTTGATAAAAAACGAGACTGTGCTCTGTAAGGTGTAACGACACCGATCGATTGAACACCGTCTAACAGTCCGATTAACATCATTTGCATCGCTACTAAACCAGACATAATATTAAAACGAGAACCAGAAGCAGCGTCTTTTAATGAAAATGCTCCCATTAAACTCGTATCAAATAAAACACTTGCTTCATTTGCGAACGGCTGCAATCGCGCAAGTTCTTTCCGTTCTGAAACTGACGGATGATCGTATACTCTATTTTTATAAATAAATGAGTTTGTAAACTTAGATATATCCGCATGCATACGTCTTTGTTCCTGCAACATAAAAAGGTTCGGATGTGCTTCTGATTTATTAACAGACTCAACAATCCCGGCATGGTAAAACATATCTTCGCCAAGCCATTTGCGAACGAGTTCATGGTTTGCCATCGCAATTGGAGGTAACTGTAAAAAGTCACCACAAACGACAATACGTTTTCCAAGTGAAGCAGCTAATGCGATTTGTGGAACGAACGCCATACTCACTTCATCTACGACAACTAAATCAAATGTACGCTCATAAATAAGCGCATCAATAGCACATTTCGATAAAGTCGCGCCGATTACTTTCGCATTTTCAATGTATTCTTTTTCTACTTCTTTAATTTTTGCTTTCTGCTTTCGAAGATCACTTTCAATCTCTTGTATACGCTTCTTATCAGCAGACGTCGCTTTATATGATAAAATCTTTTCACGAAGCTCTTGGCGTGTTTCTTCTAAATAAAGTCTTTCTTCTCCCCATGATCCGTTCGTCGTTTCTACTAACTTCGACGCAAGTAACGTTTCATGATTTCGTATATGTTCATGTTGACTATAACCGTAACGAACAATTTCACCAGGCGTCCATTTCTTTTTCTTTTCAATTTGCTTCGTTACTTCACTCATTAATACGTCAACAGCTGCGTTACTATGAGCTAACACAAGTACCGATTTCCCTTTTTGATAATGAGCCGAAATAATACGTGATAAATTGTAAGACTTCCCTGTTCCAGGTGGTCCCCACACGTACGTTGTCGGATTGTAAAATGAACGATACGCCAATTCATTTTTCGTATTTTTCATTTTTTCAAGATGCTTCGGACTACTCGTCCCGTCTACTAAACGTTTAATTCTTTGACGTCTTTGCTTATCTTGACGCGCTTCTTTTAATCGCTCTTGCAGCTGTTCAAGCAATTGCCACGGTTCACTATATAAAACCGCTTCTCGTATTTCACCTTGTATATAATCATTTAATTTCAGTTCAATTTCTAATCCATGTACAGATAATACTTCCCCTGTCGCTTCCTCACCATCGAACTCAATTCGAATTGGTGAACCTTCAGGTAAGCTTACTTCCGAAATAAGCTGAAATACGTATACTGTATTCTCATAATCTGTATATAAAAAACGACCGTTCATGATAGAAATCTTACTACCACCTATCGTTTTCCAATGTTTAATTTCATACGCTAATGCATAATGCCACTCTTTCATCGTTTCCGATAATGAAGGAGTTTGAGTAGGTGTATTCATCGTATAATCTCCTTCCTTCTCCCCAAACATACTTTCTCACTATACCATATAACGCCCTAAAAATTGTAACAATTATATCTTGCTTATTTTCTTAATTTTCAATATTATTTTATATATAATTTTCAGAAAGAAGGAATCTACATGCCAGTTAGAAGGATTGAACACGTAGGACTTATGGTCGCAAACTTAGAAACATCCATCTCATTTTATGAAGAAGTAGTCGGCTTACAGCTCATTAAGCGAATGGGGCACCCGAATCCAGACTTAAAACTCGCTTTTTTAGGTGTGGAAGAATCAAAAGAGACGATACTCGAATTAATTGAAGGCTACAACTCTTCCCTTCCGGCAGAAGGAAAAGTACATCACATTTGCTTTAAAGTAGATTCGTTAGAAGATGAAATTAAAAGACTACAGAAACACGGCGTAACCTTTTTACTAGGAGAAGAAATCGAAACATTACCAGATGGAACACGTTACATATTCTTCGCTGGTCCTGATGGAGAGTGGATTGAGTTTTTTGAGACGGAGAGATAGAAAAAAATCAGAATTTTGGCCCTTATACTACTTCCAATCCTTTATGCAATCCTAATAAATAATTGGAAGATAAAAGAAGTTTCCGTTTTCGTTGGAAGAATTCTATTAAATATAATCTTTTTCATAAATAGAATATTAACAAAAAAACAAACAGTGAAAAGGTTGAAGGAACCAGCAACAAAGAAAAAAGTGTTACCTACAAAGAATAAATTGCACCATTCCCAATTTACGGAAAATTTGATATACTATTTTCATAAATTGAATATTTTACATTTTAGGAGGATAAAATGGAGAAAAAAACAGATTTTTCTTTGTCACTTTTGTTTTTTTGGATTAAAGGATTTGTTTCAGTTGATTCAAGATTTGTAAAAGTATCCACCGGAAACACTATATTAGGGTTTATTCCTGCTGGAAAAGATAATCAAAACATTCCTTTAAAAAATATTAGTTCTACAATGATTTCTTCTCAGTATAGAATAAAACCCATTATATTAGGATTGATTATTCTTCTTTTTTCCTTTAATACCATAGGAAGTAACTTTATATTCGGACTTATTTTACTATTAATCGGAATTGGTATTTTAGGTAGTGGTTTGCAAAATGTATTGATTATTCAAAGGGCAGGATCGGATTATATTTTTTCAGTACCATTCTTTGAAAAAGCTAAATTGGAAATTATTCAAGATTGTATTGCTGAAGCCTTAGCTTATGATACGGATAAAACTGATTTAAATTTATTTTTTGATAAAAAATAAAAAAGGCGATAGATTAATCTGTACCCTATAGAATAGATTTTTTTAAGTGTCTATTCTATAGGGTACATTTTAATTCTCTCCTATTCTTGTCTTAATGGGGTAGCGCCACACATCCATCAACTTAAGGTATATTTTTATACAAAATGCGGTCTTTCCATATAGTTTTTTATTATCTTTTATAGATTTTATAAAAGTGGGCATATCAAATAAACCCTGACGGGCCTCAATTTTTTTACTATGCTACCTGATGAGTAGAAGTGGTATACTCATAAACAACACCCAAAATATCAAAGACTGTCTTTTTCTCATATCGATGAGATTTTCGTCCGTTGTGCTGTAGGAGGTTAAACAGACGAAGGAGAACCTTTGA
>NZ_QOSD01000030.1:0-2500 GCF_008368905.1 Bacillus sp. SH5-2 | reverse complement strand
ACGTGAAATTCCGTCGGAATCTGGGAGGACCATCTCCCAAGGCTAAATACTCCCTAGTGATCGATAGTGAACCAGTACCGTGAGGGAAAGGTGAAAAGCACCCCGGAAGGGGAGTGAAAGAGATCCTGAAACCGTGTGCCTACAAATAGTCAGAGCCCGTTAATGGGTGATGGCGTGCCTTTTGTAGAATGAACCGGCGAGTTACGATCCCGTGCGAGGTTAAGCTGAAGAGGCGGAGCCGCAGCGAAAGCGAGTCTGAATAGGGCGTTTAGTACGTGGTCGTAGACCCGAAACCAGGTGATCTACCCATGTCCAGGGTGAAGTTCAGGTAACACTGAATGGAGGCCCGAACCCACGCACGTTGAAAAGTGCGGGGATGAGGTGTGGGTAGCGGAGAAATTCCAATCGAACCTGGAGATAGCTGGTTCTCCCCGAAATAGCTTTAGGGCTAGCCTTAAGTGTAAGAGTCTTGGAGGTAGAGCACTGATTGGACTAGGGGTCCTCATCGGATTACCGAATTCAGTCAAACTCCGAATGCCAATGACTTATCCTTAGGAGTCAGACTGCGAGTGATAAGATCCGTAGTCAAAAGGGAAACAGCCCAGACCGCCAGCTAAGGTCCCAAAGTGTGTATTAAGTGGAAAAGGATGTGGAGTTGCTTAGACAACTAGGATGTTGGCTTAGAAGCAGCCACCATTTAAAGAGTGCGTAATAGCTCACTAGTCGAGTGACTCTGCGCCGAAAATGTACCGGGGCTAAATACACCACCGAAGCTGCGGATTGATACCAATGGTATCAGTGGTAGGGGAGCGTTCTAAGGACAGTGAAGTCAGACCGTAAGGACTGGTGGAGTGCTTAGAAGTGAGAATGCCGGTATGAGTAGCGAAAGACGGGTGAGAATCCCGTCCACCGAATGCCTAAGGTTTCCTGAGGAAGGCTCGTCCGCTCAGGGTTAGTCAGGACCTAAGCCGAGGCCGACAGGCGTAGGCGATGGACAACAGGTTGATATTCCTGTACCACCTCTTTATCGTTTGAGCAATGGAGGGACGCAGAAGGATAGAAGAAGCGTGCGATTGGTTGTGCACGTCCAAGCAGTTAGGCTGATAAGTAGGCAAATCCGCTTATCGTGAAGGCTGAGCTGTGATGGGGAAGCTCCTTATGGAGCGAAGTCTTTGATTCCCCGCTGCCAAGAAAAGCTTCTAGCGAGATAAAAGGTGCCTGTACCGCAAACCGACACAGGTAGGCGAGGAGAGAATCCTAAGGTGTGCGAGAGAACTCTGGTTAAGGAACTCGGCAAAATGACCCCGTAACTTCGGGAGAAGGGGTGCTTTCTTAACGGAAAGCCGCAGTGAATAGGCCCAAGCGACTGTTTAGCAAAAACACAGCTCTCTGCGAAGCCGTAAGGCGAAGTATAGGGGGTGACACCTGCCCGGTGCTGGAAGGTTAAGGAGAGGGGTTAGCGTAAGCGAAGCTCTGAACTGAAGCCCCAGTAAACGGCGGCCGTAACTATAACGGTCCTAAGGTAGCGAAATTCCTTGTCGGGTAAGTTCCGACCCGCACGAAAGGTGTAACGATTTGGGCACTGTCTCAACCAGAGACTCGGTGAAATTATAGTACCTGTGAAGATGCAGGTTACCCGCGACAGGACGGAAAGACCCCGTGGAGCTTTACTGTAGCCTGATATTGAATTTTGGTACAGTTTGTACAGGATAGGCGGGAGCCTTTGAAACCGGAGCGCTAGCTTCGGTGGAGGCGCTGGTGGGATACCGCCCTGACTGTATTGAAATTCTAACCTACGGGTCTTATCGACCCGGGAGACAGTGTCAGGTGGGCAGTTTGACTGGGGCGGTCGCCTCCTAAAGTGTAACGGAGGCGCCCAAAGGTTCCCTCAGAATGGTTGGAAATCATTCGTAGAGTGCAAAGGCATAAGGGAGCTTGACTGCGAGACCTACAAGTCGAGCAGGGACGAAAGTCGGGCTTAGTGATCCGGTGGTTCCGCATGGAAGGGCCATCGCTCAACGGATAAAAGCTACCCCGGGGATAACAGGCTTATCTCCCCCAAGAGTCCACATCGACGGGGAGGTTTGGCACCTCGATGTCGGCTCATCGCATCCTGGGGCTGTAGTCGGTCCCAAGGGTTGGGCTGTTCGCCCATTAAAGCGGTACGCGAGCTGGGTTCAGAACGTCGTGAGACAGTTCGGTCCCTATCCGTCGTGGGCGTAGGAAATTTGAGAGGAGCTGTCCTTAGTACGAGAGGACCGGGATGGACGCACCGCTGGTGTACCAGTTGTTCTGCCAAGGGCATAGCTGGGTAGCTATGTGCGGAAGGGATAAGTGCTGAAAGCATCTAAGCATGAAGCCCCCCTCAAGATGAGATTTCCCATAGCGTAAGCTAGTAAGATCCCTGAAAGATGATCAGGTTGATAGGTTCGAGGTGGAAGCATGGTGACATGTGGAGCTGACGAATACTAATAGATCGAGGACTTAACCATATAATATG
>NZ_QOSD01000003.1:0-98157 GCF_008368905.1 Bacillus sp. SH5-2 | reverse complement strand
ATATATTTCTGTTAAATTTATCCTATGGATAGAACAAGTTTAATTAAAGGTCATTTAGAAATGTGTGTATTATCTATTTTGTCGAAAAAGAAAAGTTATGGTTATGAGATTATGAAAGAACTTGAAATAAACAATTTAAAATTGAAAGGAGTAGGAAGTATTTACCCTATTTTAACTAAGTTGAAAAATCAAGAGTGGGTTAATACTTATCAAGAGGTAACAGACAGTGGTAAAGTGAGGATTTATTATGAAATTAATGAAAATGGGGAAATACGTCTTGAGAAGAAAATTAATGAGTGGTTAGAATTGCAATCGGACATTCAAACATTATTAAAAAGCGGTTTGAAAGGAGACCTTCTGAAATGAGGAATAGATTGATAGGTAAAGAAAAGCAATTTTTAAGAGACGTACTTAAGGAATTAAAGCAATACGATATTAGTTTAGAAGAAAGGGAAAATATTAAGCGACAAATATTAGAACATATTCAAGAGTGTCGTGAACATGGTGAAGACAGTATAGATGATTTAGGTACCCCTCAATTATTTATTACAGATTTTATAGAAATAAATGAAATTGATTTACAAGTTAAAATGAAACAACTTCAAAATGAAAAAGGAAAATTCAACACATTTATCTTACGTGGCATATTCATCGCATTTATTACTTACCTCATCTCGCAAACTACATTTTCAATATTTTTAACTGAATCATTTAATTCAACTAATAGCAAAAATACATTTAATTATAATATTTTATATCGCATATCAGAGAATCAATGGTGGAACGTTTTATTAATAATGATTAGTTTTATGCTCTCTGTAGTAGTGTTTATTAGCTTAGTAAGTTATAAAAAAAGAAAGCTATCTAAAGTATAATGAAGAAAACTATCTATAAACTATTTCAAATATGTATTCTTTGTAATGTAATAGTATTATGTATTATTCATCCAAAAGCATATGCTCAGCAAGAGATTAAAGCTACTTTAGATAAGTATATTGAAAAATTTATAAAGGAACAGAATATTCCAGGAGTTGCTGTTGCAATTGTACATAATAAAGATGTATTCTTCACTAAAACGTGGGGGATTACTGGGGAATCTGAAAAAAAAATAACTAGCAAAACACCATTTGCAATCGGCTCAATAAGTAAATCTTTAACAGCTTTAGCTATAGTGAAATTAATAGAAGACAAAAAGATAAAATTAGAGGATTCAGTTCAACAACATCTTCCTTGGTTTAAACTAAAAGATTCTCAAATATCCTCATCTATAACAATCCAACACCTACTAACTCATACAAGCGGAATAAACACATATGAAGGCTTATTAATATCAGATAAGCAATCCAAAAGTTCTACAGCATTAAAAGAAAATGTAATGAGACTTTCAAATGTAAAATTAACTGCTCTACCAGGAGAAAAATATCAATATAGTAATGCGAATTATATTGTTTTAGGTGCACTTATTGAGGAAGTTACAAATGATACATATTCCTCATATATGGAAAAACATGTTTTTCAGCTATTAAATATGAATGGTGCGGCAGCAAGTAAAGAAACTGCATATGAAAAAGGCTATTTAACAGGTTATCAGTCGTGGTTTGGCATACCAAGAAAAAGTGTAGTGTCCTATGATAATGCCGGGGCACCGTATGGTTATATTACCGCGAATTTGGAAGATATGATTCAATTTATTATGTTTTTGAATCGCCAAAAAGATACTCAATTTTTAAAGAAAGAAAACATCGCCCTTTATCTATCACCACTTTATAACATAAATTCAGAAAAAAGCTATGGTTTTGGATTAAGAACAACAAGTATAAATGAAAGCGAAACGATGATTTGGCATTCAGGATCAACGCCCGATGCTCGTACAGAAATATTTACTTTAAATAAAAGTGGCTGGGGTGGTGTGATTTTAACAAATAAAAATCATGTATTAGAAGAACCAGCACTTTCAGTATTAAAAAAGGGGATTATTAGTATTTTGAATGAAGAAGAACCGGTTGATCCCCATAAAAGCATACCATTTACACAAATTGTTATGTCTACAGTTATACTCGCGCTTTTCATTTCATCAATTATGTTAATTAAAAAATATAAACATAAGAAAACTGTAAAAAAACTAATTTGGTTATTCGTAGGGAATCTATTCCTACTATTATCTATTATTTTCATCCCACTTCTTACTTATTGTACAAGCTCACCATGGCGTACGATAAAAATATTTGCGGCAGATGTAGGGTTACTTACAAGTATTATAGTAATTTTATTAGCTGTGAACGGATTATTATCAATCTTTATAGGCATAAGACGCAAAAGGGTATAAGGGTAAATAATTAAAGAAATATAATTCAAGTGTTATAAACAGTTGACTCTCACACAATGTCATTGTTTAAGATAAAGTTAAGCTTCAAAGTAGATGTAACTTATAGGAGGAAATCATGTTTAAAATAGGGGATTTTTCAAAACTATCTTCCATTAGTATACGTATGTTGAGACACTACGATAAAGTGGAATTACTACAACCAGTAAAAGTCGATGAGCAAAGTGGATATCGATTTTATTCAGCAGACCAATTAAAAAAAGTAAATCAAATTCAAACATTAAAAGCTATGGGGTTTAATATTGCTACCATCAAAGAAATAATAGAATGCGATAATATAAATAGCATAAAAGGGCAATTTTTAAATCGTAGTGTTCAAATTAAAGAAGACATGAATAACCTCCAAAAACAATTACGTCTCCTCGAAGACTCAATGAAAACGATGAGAGAGGATGTTGTTGAGATAAATTATCATGTTTCAATAAAAGAAATTCCAGAAAGAACTGTAGCTAGTGTTAGAAAGATTATTCCATCGTATAATTGCGAAGGTGATTTATGGAGTATATTAATGCAAGAAATTCAAATGAAAAATATTAGTATTACCCAACCGAGTTATAGTATTGCGTTTTTCCATGATCGTGAATACAAAGATAATGATGTAGATGTAGAAATACAGCTAAGTATTCTAGGCAAGCACGAAAATACAAAAGACGTTACATTTAAAAATATGGGATCAATTAATGTAGCTTCTATAACAGTTAATGGAAGTTATGAACAGATGACGGCTGTAAATGAGGCTGCGGCAAAATGGATTGAGACAGAGGGTTACAAATTAGCAGGCCCGATGTTTAATATTTATCATGTGAGCCCAGCGATGGAATCGGATCCTAATAAGTGGGTTACAGAAGTTTGTTATCCAATAAACAAATAAGTAATAAAAAAAGGCATGTTTTATGCCTTTTTTATTTTATTGATATATCAAAATATATAATTTTTACTCTTTACAGTTTTCGTATCGGACTACATAAGGCAATAAAGACTTCAATTAATTTAGTAAAAGCAGCTAAAGCAAATATAAATACAGGATTGTAGGCTGAAATAATTCCACCTACTAATGCCCCCAATGGCATAGCTAATCGTGTAAGTACACGAGAAAAACCTAAAACACGTCCTTGCAAATTGGATGGAACAGTTTCCTGTCGAATTGATGTAACAATCGTATTCCATGTGATATTACATGTCATCGCGATACCGAAAGCAATTCCGGGAGCAAGCCAATATGTACTCCATAAAGCAAATGTTAATCCAAGCGCTCCCAAAAATAGGAGTAAAGGAATAAGTACACCACGTCGAAATTTCTTTTCTAAAGGAACGGCAATTAAGCTTCCTAAAAGCCCGCCTATTCCTATTAAAGTATAATTATAACCACTTTGTGCGGAGGTAAGATGTAATGTCGATAATAAATAATACATAAGTACACCTAAAACAGCACTTGCTCCAAAGTTACCTACCATAGCTTGAAGTGACAAAGCTATATTTAACCGATCATTCTTGAGCCATTTAAATCCATCAAACAAATCATTTAGTACATTTTGCAATGTATTTTTATCAGTATTCTTTTTGTTTAAGCTTTTCATAGAAGGTAATATAATCACAGCAATTAATGTTGCAATAAACGAAAGAACATTAATCCAAAGTACTTGAAAGCCGTCAATAAAAGATATGAAAAGACCAGCTATCATTGGACCAAACAAACTAGCCAATTGATTGACCATTTGATATAAAGAATTAGCCTTTGTTAATGATGCACCTGCGATGTGTGGAATGACTGTAACAGTTGTTACGTCAAAAAGCATGGACATAACTGCTAAGATAAAAGCAATTACGTATAAATGCCAGACTTCTAATAGATGTAATGCATGTAGAATTGGTACGAGACTTACTAAAATAATATTGGTAATATCCGCTATCCATAGCAATGTTTTTCGATCGTATCGATCAATTATTACACCAACTAAAGGACCAAATAAAACGATTGGTAATACGTTAATAGCAAATAAAGAACTCATAATTACAGCTGAACCGGTTAATTGATAGGCAATCCAAGGTAATGCAAAAGTATATAGTGAATCCCCAATTCGTGAAATGAGTAAACCAAAAATAAAAATCTTATATTCTTTAGAAAAAGTTGTCTTTATGGTAAGCCTTTGTTCTTGTATAAATTTCACACTGTTTGAACCACCTTTATTATAGAGGAATTTGAAAATAATCCGTCCAATATTTGTTATGTATAGAATTCTATTATTCTTTTGTGAATCCTACTTTTTAGATGTATTTTAAAATTTTAAGGAGGAAATAAAAATGAAGGCAGTTTTTTGGATTGAAGATCATTAAAAAAACATAATAAAATTATAATAAACTGTCTTATTCAAAGATTCTTAAGGAGGGATAATATTGATATATATAGATAAAAATGTACGAACATCTGGTGCATATGTAATATACGAGAACTTATTTGTTTTCCAAGTTGGGCCAACGAGTAAAGGAGATACATTAGGTGTAGTAAGGCTCGGCGGACATAAAGAAGATGAAGAAACAGCAGTAGAAACTGCAAAAAGAGAAGTGAGAGAAGAAGCTACTATCGATATTACTATTTTGAGTTCACCAAGCATATTATAAAGAGAATTGGAATGCGCAATCAAAGAAAATAAAGATAGCAAATGAGATCAATCCAATATTAATTATTAATAGTCCAGATGGAACGGAACGTTTTGGTGAATTAAAGCGATTAATACCAGAAATATCTCAAGGGACGTTAGCAAAGCAATTACGTGAATTAGAGCAAGATCAACTAATAAAACGCGAAATTTATCAAGAAATACCACCTAAAGTAGAATATAGATTAACTGAGCATGGAAAAACAGTCAGTACTGTTTTGGATAGTATGTGTAGTTGGGGAAGAGGACATTTAGAACATATAGATAAAGATAGACTATAAAATTGTTATGTAAACTTAATGTAGTACGAAGTGAAATGTTGTTTTAATAATTTTTAGTTTATAATATATAATTAAACAGTGTTGCAGGTTATTATACATATTTAATTTATTTTTACAAAGGGGAAGTTATAAGGTGAATGAATTAGAGTATAAAAGCTTTTATGATAAAGTAGGAAGATTAAATGGATGGGATTTTAGTAAAATAAAATGTGAAACTGTAGGAGATATATGGGACTTTTATGGAGAAGTGAAAGAAAGATGTAAACCATCAGACACTCTACTTGATGTTGGTACAGGTGGAGGAGAAAATGTACTTAATATAGCATCTTCGGCTAAAGTGTTAATTGGAATTGATAATTCAAAGGGCATGATTGAAACGGCACATTCTAACTTGAAAAAATCAGGTGTACAAAATGTTGAGTTTCTTCAAATGGGTTCTGAAGCTTTAACATTTCCACATGCACATTTTGATATTGCTTCAAGTTGTCATGCCCCGTTTCTGGCATCTGAGTTAGCAAAAGTAATGAAAAAGGGTGCCTTTTTCTTAACACAACAAGTAAGTGAGAATGATAAATTAAACCTGAAAGAAGCATTTGGCAGAGGACAATGCTTAGGTGAACGAGATGGCACTTTAAAAGAAAAGTATATGAATGAACTTATAAGTGCAGGATTTGATCTCGTGCAAGTACGTGAATATGATGTTACTGATTATTACAGTAGGCCTGAAGATCTCATTTTCTTATTAAAACATACGCCTATTATTCCTAGATTTGGAGAAGAGGGAGAGGATTTTACTATTTTACAAAAGTTCATTGACACGAATAGTTCTGAAAAAGGGATTCGTACGAATTCAAAAAGATTTATGATTATCGCTGTTAAATTATAATATATTTTAGTGTAAAAGCTGCTTTTCATTTAAAGAAAAGCAGCTTTTTGTGTGGAAAAGAATGCAGGAAATACTTGAAAATAATAGAAATAAATAAAGTATAAATTGAAAAATCAAAATATGAAGGATAAATGTTTTGAAACGTTACTATATTAGCAATGAAAAAATAAATGTACATATTACTGAATGGGGGAATAATGACAAACCCGTTATCTTTTGTTTACATGGATTAGGTAGTACGAGTTTAAGTTTTATAGAAATTGCTGAGGAATTAAAAGAAGAGTATAGATTTATCTCCGTTGATGCACCTGGACATGGTAAAACATCGCCCTTTGAAAGAACAGAAGATTATGAGATGCACAATTTAGCAAATTGGTTAAATGAAATAATAAATGAACTGAGAATTGCACATTTCTATTTTCTATCACATTCATGGGGTAGTTTTGTAGCGTTATTTTATTTGTTAAATCATCCAGAAAAAGTACAAGGAAGTATTCTTATTGATGGTGGATATCAAACGAAAAGGCTTCAAGAAGAAACGTTGGAAGAAGAAATTGCTTATTATGAAAAGGACTTTGATGAATACGTTTTTAATAATTGGGACGAATTTTTCAAAAGTGAAAAAGAAGCTTATACTAGATGGTCTCCATTATTAGAACTTGCAGTAAAAGATCTTGGGATTGAACTGGATAATAAAGTATGTTGGCATGCGCGAGGAACAACGGCTGGCAATATAATAAGAGGTATGCATAAAGATGAAACGATAGATATATATGAGAAGCTGCCGGCTAATATTGTATTACTTCGAGCTACAGTTCCACAAGTTTGGGCGGATTATAGAGATAAGACGGTAAATGTTTTTAAAGAGAAAACTGACAGTATAGTAAAAGTAATCCCTGATACTACCCACATGTTGCACTGGGATAAACCAGAAGTTGTTGTAGCAGAAATAAAAAGTAATTGGAACTAACGTATTCATACTAAAGTTGTAGTTTCTACATGGAAAATCAATCCTTCTGTTTGATTTTATCTATTTCTAATTGTAATACAATACGAGTAAATAGTATGAAATAGGGGGATGTAAAATGATTACACATATTTCAGATATAAAACTACAAACGGTTTCAATAGAAGGAGTAAAACAAGTTTATAAGGATATATTATCTTTTCCAATAAAAAAAGAAACTGCATCATGTATTCAATTTGAAGTAACACCATACACAACAATTAGTTTTCAAGAAGTATATGAACCGATTGCACCTGCGCATTTCGCTTTTGAAATTCCATATTCAAAATTTCATGAAACAGCAAAGTGGCTTGGAAAATCTGGATTACTCATTATGAAATGGAAAGATGGAAATACAATCGGTGAGGAGAACGGTCTATTCAATTTATACTTTAAAGACGGTGATGGAAATCTTCTTGAAATTATCGCACATAGTTATGTTAAAGAAGATGTATTAGTTTCGCAGTCACCTTTAAACATTTTATATGTTAGGGAAATCGGTCTTCCCGTTAAAAGTGTACCTGTATTTACGGAGTGGTTAAAATCAAATCTTCATATGAAAACGATGGAAGATGGGGATATTTTTAATTTTGTTATAGGTGGCACTGCATACATTGTTGCAACTTGGTGGCAGCGACCTTGGATTCCAATTGCGATGAAAGCATTACCACCGAAAGTACACGTCTCTTTCGGAACACCGGATCCCGCATTTTTACAGCGGATCCAAAATACATTTCAGAAAAATAGTATTCCATTTGAGTGTAAATGCAATGAAGTATCGTTTATTCAACAAGGATATTCATTTACTATCTTGCATACACCGGAGTTTCATTCTGATGTTCCTAAACAGTTAAACTTACCACTTTCTATTTAAGAATAGGAAGTGGTAAGTTTTTTGTAGATTCGTTAAGTAGGTTTTCGTTATGATTACAGTGAATATAAAGTAAAGGATAAAGTGTTATTTGAATTTATTTAAAGGAGGGGAGCGAAGTGAATCTAGGTAATCCAATTGCAAAAGGGAATACAGCGGAAATTTATCTATATGATAATAAGATTGTGAAATTATTTAAAGACTATCTCCCAAATACAGAGGCTATAAACGAAGCAAAAAAACAAAAATATGCTTATTCATGTGGGCTACCAGTTCCGAACGTATTTGAAGTGACAAAAATACAAGATAGACAGGCAATTATTATGGAATATGTAAAAGGGGACTGTATTGGTGATCTCCTGCTTAATAACCTAAATGAAGCAGAGCATTACATTGGCCTATGTGTTAATGAACAAAAAAAGATTCATGCTATATGTGTGAATCCAGATGAAACGGAGCCAATGAGAGAAAGGTTAGAGCGTCAAATTAAATCTGTACATAGATTGGATGAAAATAAAAAGGAAAATATATTACAAAAATTAGATTCAATTGTATTTGATTCTAGGCTATGTCATGGAGATTTTCATCCATTCAATCTGATTTTGAGTAATGGTAACGTGAAAATTATAGACTGGGTTGATGCAAGTTCAGGTGATGCTCGTGCAGATGTATTTCGTACATACTTATTGTACGCTCAGGCATCAGTAGAATTAGCTGAAATGTATTTACATATTTATTGCAAAAATACCAGCTTATCAAGAGATGAGATTTTTCAATGGGCTCCTATTATTATTGTAGCTAGATTGTCAGAGAAAGTATCTCCGCAAAACGCAGTATATTTAAATGGATTATTAGATCAGTATGTATAATTGGAAAATAAATATAATCTAGTGAACAAGTAAGTATCCTTATAATAACAGGAGAGTTTAAAATGAATATTTCTAGAAAAATAGAGGTTGAGCAGTTACGAAATGCAAAGAGTGAGCTGTTTGATAAAGATGTACTTCACATATTAAACGGTCAAATGATGTATGAAGAGTTTAAAAATGAAAAGCTAATGGGTGAATCTGATTATGCACCATTTAACGAAGCAATGTGTGTAAATCTCGTTACTACACAAGTTTTTGATGAAGAGTTTATTAAAACAAGAGCAATGGGGCATAATAGTGCAGTTGAGGATTATATACAAAAGGTTATAGCTCCATTAAATAATCTTTTTAAGAATAAATATGAATGTATTGTTTTATGGTTTGGTGAGGATATGTTTTGCCAAATGAATCTACTTACAATACTTGCATACCTTGAACAGTCAGGTTATGAGGGGAGAGTGGTTTTAAATAGCTTTAAAGAGGATGAATTCAAATTCAATCAAATTGAAATAAAGTTAGGAAACTACCACTCTGTATATACAGAAGTATTGGTGAATCATAGGAAACAATCAGTAGAGTTACTTCCAGTAATGTATCAGGCTGTAGACTTATATTTAGAAATGTTAAAAGATGATAATGATGTAATAAAATTTATCTCCAAAAATAAAGATTTATCAGCGCAAGAATTATTAATAAAGTTGTTTCATCTTTTTCCAACAATCGGATATGGAGATTTTCAGTACATAGAATTAATCAATAAAATAAAAAAGAAAGCTGCACCTAAAATATAGGTACAGCTTTTTTCTTATATTTGTTCCAATAATTCTAATTCTTTTTCTACAAATGACATGAGTTCTTTAATGGTTTCACCTGAAAAATCAAAACGAATGCCGGCTGTCTCATATACTTCTTTTATTGATTTTGAGCTTCCTAGCGATAGTGCCTTTTTATAATTTTCTAGAGCTTGGTCCGGATTGTCTTTATATTGTTTATACATTTGCAACGCACCAAGTTGAGCAATTGCATACTCAATATAATAAAATGGCACTTCAAAAATATGGAGTACAGGTAACCAACTCGTTGCTATCCAGTTTTCGTAGCCATCAATATGTATGACGTTAGACTCATAAGTTTTTTGAAGTTGTAAGTATTTTTCATTTCTTTCTTCAGAAGTATGACTCGGATTTTCATAAATCCAGTGTTGAAATTGATCTACGATAAGCATAACAGGTAAATATGAAATAACATCTTTAAAGAAGTTAATTTTCGCTTGTTTTAAATCTTTTTTGTCTGTGTAGAAAGTTTCCCAGTAGTCAATTGAGAATAATTCCATTGTCATACTAGCTAGTTCAGCTGTTTCAGCGGGAATTTCTATATATTGTCGTAAATCTAATGGTTTGATGAGTTCGTTATGAATGCTATGACCCATTTCATGTATGAAAGTGATAATATCATCTTGCGTATAGTTTAAGTTCATAAAAATAAAGGATAATTGAGAAGCTGGTAAGTACTCACAAAATCCACCAGATGCTTTTCCTTTGCGGCTTATTAAATCAAGGCAATCATGTTCATGCATTCGTTTTAAAAGTGCTGAAAATTCAACATCTAGTTTATTGAAGATGTGAGTGCTTTTTTCAATTAAATCATTTTCATTTGCAATAGGTGTAAGTACTTTTTCATCTGGGGCTACAGCTATTACATCCCATGGACGAAGTGTATCCACTTGCAGTTTTTCTGTTTTCTCTTGTAATATTTTATCTTTAAGTGGTATAACGTACTTACGTATTGATTCGGCTAGTTCATAGCAATCTTCGGCTGTATAGTCAAAGCGCTCGTACTTCTTAAACATATAATGACGATAACTCTCTACTTGAATATTTTTCGCCTTTTGATGGCGAATTTCAATTAATTGATTTAAGAGAGTTTGGAGTTCTTTTTCGACAGACAAGAATTGTTCAGAAATAATTATTTTTGCTTTTTTACGGATTTCACGATTTGGATTTTGTAAATATGATTGTAATTCTGTAATTGTTTTTTCTTCGCCATTCCAAATGCCACTTAATCCTCCTGTAATTTCAAAGTACTCTGTTACTAATTTGTCTTCTTTAATTTCTAAATCGATGTTTTCCTCACAGAATAGTGTTTGAGCATTTTTTATTTTAGTATCTAATAAACTATATAATTTAGCATCTAATTCCATTCGAAAAGGTGACTGTAAGTATGTATTATTAAATAAGTTTTGATAACGTTTTAAAAGAGGTCTTACAAACTGTTGATCATGTTCAAATGTATCTTTTATTTCTTTATTATCTGTATTACATTGAAAAGCAATATAGTGTGATCTTAATTGTTCTTCGATTTCCCAAATTAATTTAGATTGCTCTTTTAACCAATTTTCAAAGTCGTGCTTTGAAGAGATCTCTTCATGTAATAAAGTCGAAAGAGCTTTTTCTAATTCAAGTACATTACTAATATCAATCGTATTTAAGCGCTGCATTATATATCCCTCACTTTTCATTTATTCATGGAGATATTCTATTTATTAATTGTAAATCCTTTGTGAAGTGAAAGAATTGTGAAATAATGTTAAAATTCATAATTTTAGAAGGGGTTTATAAGTCATAGTACTAAGTTGTATGTAATTGCATAAGAAATCTAAATGAAGACTCAAAAAGTATGTTAATTAAGCTGTAACGATACAAAACTAATGAAGAAGGTGTGAGATGTATAAGTATTTACATGTTTTGAATGACCTAGAAAATATGATTCAAAATGGAGAGATAAAAGAAGGGAAGAAACTACCGTCTATTCGGACACTTGTTTCACAATATGAATGTAATAAGGCAACAGTTATACGTGCGCTTCATGAATTAGAAAAGCGTCATATTATTTATTCTGTGCCGCAAAGTGGATATTACGTTGTTAAAAAATCAGGAAATACCATAGAAAATAACGAGATAATTGATTTCGCTTCGTCAGCACCAGATCCAGATGTTTTTCCATATTTAGATTTTCAGCATTGTATTAATAAGGCTATTGATACTTATAAAAATGACTTGTTCGTATACGGAACGCCGAAAGGGTTACCATCTTTAATTCCAGTTATTCAAAAGCAATTGGCTAACTATCAAGTTTTCACAAAAGAAGAAAATATTTTTATAACGTCAGGTGTGCAGCAAGCGCTTGCTATATTAACTTCTATACCATTTCCGAATGGAAATGAAACTGTATTAATTGAACAGCCAACATATCATCTATATATTGATTATCTAGAAATAAATAAAATTCCTGTAATCGGTATTAGACGTACGAATGAAGGTATCGATTTGAATGAATTGGAACAAATATTTCAAACTGGAAAAATAAAATTCTTTTATACGATACCGAGATATCATCATCCGCTTGGAACTTCTTATTCTAAAGATGAGAAAGAAAAAATCGTACTATTGGCTAAAAAGTATAATGTATTTATAGTGGAAGATGATTATTTAGCAGACTTAGAAACAGATTCAAAAGCAGATCCGCTATATAGTATAGATGATTGTAACCATGTAATATATTTGAAAAGTTACTCCAAGATTATTTTTCCCGGTTTACGAGTCGGTGTAGCAGTTATTCCACCGGTGATCGCAAACGATTTCTATAAATATAAAAAGATATTAGATATTGATAGTCCAATGATATCTCAAGCAGCTTTAGAAATTTATATAAAAAGTGGCATGTTTGAACGTCATAAAAATAAAATTAAAACTTCTTACTATAATAGATCAAAAAAATTAGCAGAAGCATTAGAAAAAGTGCAAAATGAAAACCCACATTTATTTATATATAAAAAGCAAAGCACATTGGGAATACATACTTGTTTAGAATTACAGAAACATATAGCTACGGAAACTCTTATTGGAAATTTAAGTGAAAATCAAATAAATATTGATCCTATTGATAAAAATTTTGTAAAGGATTTCCCTAAAGAAAAACTATTAAAGTTAAACGTATCAAATGTAAAAGAGGATAAAATTGAAGAAGGTATTTACAAAGTAATAGAAGAAATCAAAGTATCAAGACATCTAGATTTTCAATTTAAAAAAGAACAACCTAAATAAGGAGGCGGATTGTGAGACGCAAAATAATTATTTTGTTTATATGTATCGCTATAGTAATTGGAGCGATAGTTATTATTAAATATTATAATGAAGATAATCAATGCATAGCGGTTGCTAAGTACTCACGAGGTATTATCGTAGATCAAAATAACGAACCTATATTTAATGTGAAAATATACGAAGATTCTATTGGAAGTAAAGAACGTAGTATTTCAAATGAACAAGGTGAATTTGAAATACCACATGGTGTTTGTGGCGAAATAGTATTGCAATTTGTTACTCCAGATGGAAAAACTTATACGAGAAAATATGATAGTAAACATATACCAAAATTGATAAAACTAAATTATAAAAAATAAGTAGAATTATATGAAAGCATTATAAGGGAAATGTGTTAAATTAAAAGAGCACTCCATAGCTGAGTGCTCTTTTAATTTGTGTCATAAGTATAGTAACTGGAAATAAACTACCAATAAATGATATTCTTAAAATAAAGCTTTTATTTTGAAGAGGAGGGTGATGGAGTTTATGGCGGTACGTATAGTCGATAATTTACAGCAATTATCTTTATTACTTATGTTTTTAAGTACATTCATATTTTACAAATACTTAAAGAAAGTTAAACGAAAGAGAAAATTGACTCGTTTTGAATGGACAATGTATTTTGTCACTCAATTTGCGACATTGATTTGGGCAATGACTTATTTTATTAAACACTTAGCTGAATCGTAAATTCTATTCATTCAATCTAGTTTACTGTTATCTATTAGGAATATAAATATAGTCTGTGTCTAAATCGATGACAACATCGCTCGTGCCGTCTTCTTGTAGTGACTTTGGAATAATTTCATAATGATAGTGTACACAAAATAAACGTAGAAGATCCTCATTAGATAACTCTTTATTTTTAACAGTTAAATACATTGTTTTTAACTCGTTAAGAGAACAGTTATTGCCAATAACATACTCATTAATTCCATATCCATCAAATTCAATTATCATGTTATCACTGTTGGTTGCTAGTCAACGTTATAGCTTTAGTTTTGGATGAATCTATTATACATTGTTTAAAATTTAGTGAGAAAATATTTTTATAAAGTGAGAGGGTATGAATGGAACAATATAAATTAGTTTTAGAAGGACCAAAACGTCTTAAGTGGCAAACGTGTGAAATTAAGTCTATACAGGATGATGAAATTATCGTTAAAACAATTGCAGGTGCAATAAGTATTGGAGCAGAGTTACCGCAGTATAAAGAATCGGATGTTACAGATACGAATCCTTTTTATCCAAGAAAAACTGGATATGAAAGTTATGGTGAAGTGATTCAAGTTGGTAATAAAGTAACACATGTAAACGTAGGCGATAAAGTAGTTTCTTTTTATGGACATGAAACGATAGGGATAGTTAAGGGGCATAAAGTAATTCGAGTGCCTAGTAATATACAGCCTAAAACTGCTTTATTATCTATTCTTTCGTGTGATGCTGCTAAAGGGGTATTGAAACTGAACCCACGACAAGATGAAAAAGTACTTATAACTGGAATGGGGGTTATCGGTTTACTAGCTTGTTATTTCTTAACATATTATGTAGGTGTTGAGCGCGTGGATGTTGTTGAACCTAATATAAACAGAAGAGACTTTGCAAAGAAGTTTGGTGCCAAAAACATATATGATTCAGAAGAGAAAATAATAGAAACATATAATTACGGTGTTGAATGTTCTGCTACAAATATCGGATTTCATGCATTACAAAAAGCACTTAACAGTAATAGTGAAATATGCATACTTTCTGATGGTAATATAGAAGAACTAACATTAACCGCCGATTTTTATCAGAAAGAATTGCAAATCATTGGTTCAAGTGACGGATATGATTATCAAAAACATGCAGATTGGTTTTTTAGTCAAATAGAGAAAACACCATTTATAGAAGAAATCTTTCAACATGAAATTCACTATACTGCACTTGAACAATGTTTTGAGGAATTGAGTGAAGGAATAATAAATCCTTTAAAAGTGTTCGTTTCATATGAATAATAGATAAATCTATCAAGTGTTTGTCACATATCTCATATATGTTTCGTTATATGTATGATTACTAAATGAGGGGGAACATATATGAAAATATTTGTAGCAGGTGCAACAGGTGTAATAGGACGTTCTTTATTGCCACTGTTAATAAAAAATGGGCATACGGTGTTTACAATGATTCGTAATGAATCGCACATAGGAGCGATGAAGAAAATTGGTGCTATACCAGTAATCGCCGATGTATTTAATCGACAGGCTGTATTTTCTGTATTAGAAGAAACTAATCCTGATGCAGTTATTCATCAATTAACGTCGTTGTCTTCAGGGGATTTTGAGGATAATGCAAAAATTAGAATCGAAGGCACTCGTAATCTTGTTGATGCTGCTAAAAATGTAGAGGTAAAGAGAATGATTGCTCAAAGTATTTCATGGGCGTATGAACCAGGAGATTCATTTGCGATAGAAAAAGATTCATTAGATATTGCTGCTCCTATGCCTCGGCAAGTGACTATTAATGGCATATTAAAATTAGAAGAAGCTGTTTCTGAGTTTCCAGAAGCAGTTATACTTCGTTACGGTACGCTATATGGACCGGAAACATGGTATGGGGAAAACGGATGGATCACAAATAAAATTCAGAATAATGAAATTATTGCAACGGACGGGATAAGCTCATTTTTACATGTTGAAGACGCAGCTAGAGCAGCTATGTTAGCTCTTGAATGGCCTTCAGGAGTCGTAAATATTGCTGATGATTCCCCGGCTTCTAGTAAAGAATGGTTACCAATATATGCAGCTGCAATTGGGGCACAGGTTCCTAAAGTCCAAGATGGGAAAAATAGTTGGGAAAGAGGAGCGTCAAATAATAAGGCGCGTAAAGAGTATGGATGGACACCTTTATTTCCAACATGGTCTGAAGGGTTTAATAACTTGAAAAACATGTAAAATACACCTTTAATGGGAATGCTAGTAATATTCACCATTAAAGGATTGATCTATAATGAATATTCTTTTTGAAAGTATTATTTTAATTTTTACTGGAGTTTTTGCTTTGAAAATGACAGGAAGTAAATCTGTTGGTCAAATGACGAGAGCTGAAATAATTATAGTCGTATCAATTGGACGTATTATTGTAGAACCTGTATTAAGTAGGAAAGTAGTCCCATCTATATTTGCGGCTGTAATATTTGCAGGCGTCCTTCTTATCATTCATTTCTTTGAATTGAAATCAAAGAAGATGGAACAATTCCTAAATGGCTGTAGCATTATAGTAGTAGAAAACGGAGAGATTGTAAAAGAGAATTTGATGAAGGCAAAAATGTCGGAACAACAACTTTATATGCAATTAAGAGAAAAAGGAATTCATGATTTAAAGAGTTTACAACAAGTTACGGCTGAACCGAATGGGCGTATTGGTTATCAATTAATAAAGAAAGCTCAACCAATAACTTTAGAAGTGTTAGAAAAAGTAATAGATCAGTACAACATAAAAAGATAATTTCTCTTGAGAAAAGCCAATACTACAACGGAAGTATTGGCTTTTTTATTTTTCTACAAACGTAAGGATTAATAAAATAGGGTGGATTTTAAACCAATCATTATAATAGATATAGGCTTATAATTATGCTATATTCAATGGACCTTTAGTCAATGTGATAAAAAAATTAATTTGGCATAGGTAGCCGCAGTGTTGAAATTTATAAGTTTTTAATGTGATACTAAAAATGAGATAAGAACAAGGAGATAGAAATATAATGGAATTTTGGGAATCAAGTTTTATAGAAAAACAAACGATGTGGGGGTTTGAACCTACAGATTCTGCAATTTTGACAAAGGATTTTTTCCTTGAAAAGAACGTTAAGGATATTTTAATTCCGGGTATTGGATATGGTAGAAATGCAAAGGTTTTTAGCGATAATAGTATAAATGTCACGGGTATTGAAATTTCCAAAACAGCCATTGATTTAGCAAAGCAAAACGGACTAGAAGGTATTAGTATACATCATGGTTCGGTAAACGATATGCCTTTTGATAGCAAACTGTATGATGGGATATTCAGTTATGCACTTCTTCATTTGTTGAATAAGCATGAGCGAGAGAAATTTATTAAAGATTGTTATAATCAGCTAAAACCAGGTGGATATATGGTTTTTACAACGGTTTCTAAAAAAGCTCCAATGTACGGAAAAGGGAAACAGTTGGATCAAGATTATTTTGAGGTAATGGAAGGCATAAAAATGTATTTCTATGACTCTGAATCCATACAAAAAGGTTTTGAAAAATATGGACTTGTACAGGTGTCTGGAATTGACGAACCACATAAGAATGCAAAAAATAAACCTTCAATACATTTTTTATTTATAAAATGTAAAAAAGCATTATAAAGAAAAGGTAGTAGATATTAATTACCACTGTTAAATATAGATTATGTATGCAAAAATCGTAACTGGAAAACATAGGTTGCGATTTTTCTTTTGAAGGAAGTAATTAAACTTCGTATGGAGATAATTTCAAAGCCGTACTTATCGCAATTAATCGAAAAGGAATACAATCAAGCCCATTTACTCGAATGTTCAAAATCCAGATATGACAAAGTTACTACTCATTAGTAAATAATGATGATGAATGTTAGGCCAATCTTACATGTATAGAGTATACATTTTTTTTAGTAAAGACACTGGTACAAGAAACAGATTTTTTTTTACATTTAATATACTAAATGTAAAAAAAGGAGCCTGATTATTCATGACATCAAAAAGTAAAAAATGTTTCAATCCTCATGAATTTCCTTATTCACTCTTTCCTTGTGCATTTCCGTGCGAACTTCCAGAGCCTATAAAACCAATAGACCCTGCCAAATTTGATTATATCGTGATTGGTGCTGGAACTGCTGGAGGGGTAATTGCCAAAGAATTAACGGATGACAAAAGTACTTCTGTACTAGTGCTTGAAGCGGGAACAAATATGACGAATGAGCTAAGTAACCCTAGCGTTATTGGTGCGATTAACACAACTCGTAGTAATAGATTTAGCTTCAATGTTACTTCTGAGCTAGAGTCTACTATTGCACGTACGCTTATTGCAACGAATGGTCGCGCTATGGGGGGAAGCTCGGAAATTTGTGACATGTATGCTGTACGTGGGAGTAAAGAGTTATATGACAAATGGGCAAGTCTTGTTGGTAACCAATGGAGTTACAATGAGATTAGCTCCTTATTTATAAAAAATGAAACCTATACAGGAGCGACACAAGATCCTAATGAAAGGGGAAAGAATGGGCCGATTTTTAATAGGCAACAGAATATTCCCCCAGATGGATTGATAGATACGTTAGTTCAAGCAACAAATACTGTATTGGGAACACCGATTACTGAGGACTATAATACCGGCATTAGAGATTGTACATTTCATAAAACGCAAATCATTCAAAAAGAGATTGGTCCCGGTCAATTTGTCCGATCCTCAACGGCAACAGGTTATTTAAACGAACAGATCGTTAGTCAAGGAGATCAAATTCATCCAGATGAATTTGGAGTTGATGGAAGAAAATTGGTTATTCTAGCTAAAACAACCGTTAACAAAATCTTATTTAAGAAGAAAAATGGAGTGAACATTGCAGTTGGTGTTGAATTTGTCAAGGATGGTGTTTCACATAGAAGGTTTGCAAGAAAAGGCATTATCGTCTCTGCAGGATTTTTTTCCTCAGTCATTCTACAACGTTCAGGGATCGGTAAATCAGATGATTTAGCTAAAGCGGGTATATCAACGTTGATAGAGAGTCCAAATGTGGGTCACAATCTGCAAATTCAGGGTTATGTTGGATTAGGAGTTGAGATAGATACATCTCAACTTCTTCCGGTATTTTTTGCTGATCCCAACTTTCCACTTATCCTAGGTGCTTTCCAAGCAGAAAATCCATTGAATATACTAGAAAGTCGTCGTCTCCAATTGATAGGGGCTCCTATTCCATTTTTTCTCCCGGCTTCAGATGTGATTAGCAATGGTTGGAGTTTAGATTTAACTTTTCAAACTACGCCAAGCATTATGAGTTTTGGTATTATAGACGTTAATACAAAAAGTAGGGGTACAGTACTAGTGGAACATAGCGATCCAGAGGCTTATCCATCCCTCGACTTCAATCCATTGGGAAATCCAGATGACCTAACATATATGGTCGATCAATATAAGAGGATTTATAATATAATTGTAGAAGCTAGAAATCCGCTCAAATACCCAAATAACGGAATTGGGAAAGTTGTATACCCTCCAGAGAGTATATTCCAACTACCTGATAACGACCCTAATAAACAAAAGCAGCTTGAGAATTATGTCAAAGCTTCTTATACGAACTTTTCTTTAGGGGGACAGTGTCGGATGGGACAGACGATTCAAGAAGGTGTTGTCGATGGGTTCCTCAATGTGTTTGGTACTAAAAACCTTAAAGTGGCTGATCTTTCCATCTCTCCTTTTTTACCAGATGGTCAGCCGTCCGCCGCTGCTCAGGTGATTGGATTAAATGCAGTACGTTTTATAAAAGAGGATATCTCTTCATATGTAATGACAGATGAGGAACTTGAAGATTATGAAAATGAATTGAAAAAAGGATATTAAATATTTGTGCATTTTTTCTATTTTTATTTTTGTTGGAAAAGCTTGAATTTGTAAGGAATTCAAGCTTTTTACTATATGTGAAAGAAAGGAATAATAATGATAATCACATTGCAATTAACTAGTTTTTGTCTAGCCATTTATATATAAAGAAAAGATGCCTTGACAGTGCTACTAGTGAAACTATATGTTACTCATAATTGTTAATACGTAAGAGAACGATGTAACACATAATAAAAAATGAATCTGTAAGAGTAGTATTACAGATTCATTTTTAAATATTATTATTTCTGAACGACAAAAGTAATCGCATTTGTCTTTAATTGAATGTGTCTTTTATTTCGAACTATGTCATAAGCTAATTCTTTTATTTCAATTTTTATTTCTTGCCATTCCTTATAAATACTTTTTAATAGATGTATCATATCATCAGTAGGAAGGTTAATTTCAATTAAAGCATCTAATTCTTCATTCGTATGTAAGCCAATTTCTTGTATGTTTGAGTTAATAATTAAACAATTGATACCACCAGTCTTTGTACCTTTTTTCATAGAATGGAGCACATTTGTTAAATCTTCTTCTGATTTAACATGCTCTAAACTAGATACTGCAACGATATAATCATAAGTGTTAGGGACAATATAGTAGTTTTCAATTGCTGCTTGTTCCGTTTTAATATTTTTAATTACGCCATATTCTTTACTATAAGTTTGTAATTTTGTTAAAGCGGAATCAAGCAAGTCAACACATGTAACAGTACCGCTAGCGTTTTTTATCTTTTGCGCAATTGGAATGCTATTTCTACCGACGCCAGAGCCGAGGTCAAGTACTTGCAAGTTTTTTTGTCCTTCAAAGTGATCTATTAAGTCCATCACCGTTTTAACTGGTTTGTAAAGCCAAGACCCCGTTTTGAACAGTTTATATTGTTCATAGCAAAGATCGTGATATTTCTTTTCTTCTTGTCTTATGTATTCGATACGGTTCATATTGTTTCAGCTCCAATATTTTTATTGCAAAATTCATATGTAGGACACCCTTTAATATTTGTTTGAATTCGAAAGATACCACCTGCATGTGGATAGTCCTTTAATTCGTCATCCGTCATTCTTGTTCTGGCTGTTGTAACATATAAATCTGTTAAATTAGGCCCTCCAAATGTACACGACGTTACATATAACGCTGGAATCGGAATACTCAATATTTGTTCGCCAGTTAAAGGATTCCATCTAGTAATCTTTGAACCTCCCCAATGCGCAATCCATAAACAACCTTCTTCATCAATTGTCATACCATCAGGTAAACCTTCATTCTCAGAGAAAAAGATTACATCGCTTGGATTGCAAATTTCTCCAGTACTTATATCATAATGAAAACGAACTACTTTTTTAGTAGGTGTATCAATAAAGTAAAAGTATGTATGATCAGGTGACCAAGCAATTCCATTTGATGTATTTACATGTAAAACTTTTTTCTCTACGCTCCAATTATTATTTAAACAATACAAGGAACCTGCAGCATTGATACCGTATGTATCTGTAGTACCTGCCCAGAAGCGACCAGCTGGGTCACATTTGCCATCATTAAAACGATTTTCTATTAAATGTGATTCGGGATCAAAAATATGGGTCAGCTTTTCTGTATTTACATTAATAGAATAAAAGCCGTTTTCCATAGCTAAGAGCAGTAAGTCCTCTAAATATGGGACAACACAACCAATTTGTTGATTGAGAGCGATTACTCGGTTCGTATTAGTGATAGGACTATATATACATAATTTTTTCTCCATAATATCAACCCAATATAAAAGCTGCTTTTTCTCATTCCAACATGGTCCTTCAGCTAAACTTGCTTTAGCATCCAAAACTAATTCTATATTACTGAACAAGACGTTCACCTCGCTTTATAAGATATTTATATAATTCGATAAGAATAGAGGTAAACCTTTAGTGATAGGATATTAAGATTTGTAAGGTAGGTAGAATTATTAAAAAAGTGTATAAACACGGAGAGGAAAATGCATATGATGTTTTATGAGATTGTTTGCTTTTCTTGTAAGAACATATTTCGTGTTTACGAAGGTAGTGAAAAATATAAGCGATTTAAAGAGAAACCAAAAGGGGCATATTGTTGTGATGAGTGTAGCCACAAAATTCAATTAGAAGCGATTAAGCATTTTTTTAGATAGCTATATATTTTGTTCGGAAAAGTTTGACAATAAAAGTGTAATAAATTATCATATAAAAAACTAATATTTAAAATGGCATGGAAGAGAAGAGTAGTTAAGAAAGGATACGTACAGAGAGCTCTGGTAGCTGAGAAAGAGCGGTATACATCTTAATGAAAAAAGACTTGGAGCTGCGCAAGGAACTAATTTATTTAGGGATGGTGCGACGGGATCTCCCGTTATAGAGATAGGGTATAAGCATATTTTGTCGTACCTGAAGAGGTTAATATGGCGACATATTAACAAACTGAGGTGGTACCGCGAAGCTAATAACTTTCGTCCTCAAGATGAATAATCTTGGGGGTGGGAGTTTTTTTATTGTAAAAAAATGAAAATATGAGAACAAAAATATAATTGAGGTGAGTAGTATATGCATTGGGCGTATGAAGTAGCACATGAATTAATTAGAAAACATCCAAACAAAGAAACTTTTGTTTGTGCTTCAGGAATTAGTCCATCTGGTTCTGTTCATATCGGGAACTTCCGTGAAATTGTAACGACTTATTTTGTTGTAAGGGCACTTCAAGATTTAGGGAAAAAGACTCGTTTCATTTTTTCATGGGATGATTACGACAGGTTTAGAAAAGTTCCTAAAAATATTGATCCATCTTTTGTAAAGTATATCGGTATGCCATACTGTGATATACCAGATCCGTATGGATGTCATAACTCATATGCGGAGCATTTTGAAAAAGAGTTTGAAAAGTCGCTCCAAGTATTTGGGATTGAAGTGGAATTCATATATCAAAACGCTGAGTATAGAAGCGGAAGGTATAACGGAAATATATTAGAGTCTTTATATAAAAGAAAAGAAATATATGATATTTTAATGAGTTTTAAAACTGTGGAGTGTAGTGATGAAGAACGAGAGAGCTTTTATCCGGTTACATTATATTGTGAGAAATGCGGGAAAGATGCAACAACGATTACACATTTTGATGAAGTATTGAAAACAGTTCGGTATGAATGTGAATGTGGAAATCAAAATGAATTATCAATATTAAATACAAATAGAATGAAACTGAATTGGAAAATCGATTGGCCGATGAGATGGATGATAGAGGATGTTATTTTTGAACCGGGCGGAAGAGATCATTCATCAGAAACGGGTAGTTATAATGTATCAAAGGAAATTGCAAGGAAAATATTCAATGGTGAAGCTCCTCATTACGTTGCTTATGATTTCATTGGTATTAAAGGGAATCATGAAAAAATGTCTAGTTCCTCAGGGAATAGTATTACACCTAGCGAGTTGCTAAAAGTGTATTTGCCCGAAGTGATTCTATTTATGTTTGCAAAATATAGGCCAGACGCAGCGTTTCATATCGGTCTTGATGAAGATGTGATTCGCAATTATACAGAGTATGAACGATTAAAAGATAGTTATAAAAATAAAAAGCTCAAAAATGAAGATTTATTTGATGCAATTAAACTTTCTAGAGTTGATAGTGGATTTAAAGAATATCCGAAATTTAATCAAGTAGCAGGAACGTTACCGTTATTAAATTTTGATTCATCTATTTTACAGGGAATATTAAAGAAAATAGATAGGAGCTATGCATTAGATGAAATGAGAGCGATAAGTAAACGTGCAGAGTATTGGATAAGAAACTTTCAACCTGAAAAATTAATTGCGGTAAATCAGAAGAAAAATACAGAGTTTTACAACACATTAGAGGAAAGGCAGAAAAAATGGCTAGTAGAAGTTTGTAAAATACTGTGTTCAAATAAAGATTATTCAAACATAATGGAACAGATATATTCGATTTGTCATCATGAAAATAAAAAAATAATGAAAGAAAATCAAAAACAATTATTCACCATTATATATAAGCTCATTATGAATCAATCAAATGGTCCTCGTATACCATTATTAATACATGTGGTAGGCATAGAAAAATCCATCACATTATTAAATTTCTAAAACACAGTTAAAAGCAACGCAAGTACCCAAATTTCTAAGCACTTGCGTTGCAAATTTTATTATCGTGAATACATTTTCGGGCATTCATCACCACGTGGTTCATAAAAGCAATGGCTTTTAAACTGTCCTACAAACGGCTGGTTATACCATTCAGGTGGACAAGCTCCAGTTGGACGGAAATACCAAAGAGCCCATCTTGCTGGCCAGCGCCATTCTCCTTGTAAAACCTTTCTTGCGATTTCTTTTTCTGATTCACGAGCGCGTTGGTAAAAATATCCGTATTGTACCGCTTCAAATCCACCGGGACTTTGATATACTGCATCACGTACAGAACGAAGTTGTTTAAAATCTAAGCAATCACAAAATACACGGTTTACTACTACGCAGCCAACAAGTTGTTCACCTTGTCGACCTTCGCCTTCAGCTTCAGCGCGCATTAAACGAGCTAGTAAATCAACATCGCTTTCGTTATATGGAATAAGGGGCATAGTGATACCACCTTTCTGTTTCTGTTATAGTAAAGAGTGTATGTATGAAAATAAGCTAAGTGCTTTTCTATATGTAAATTCATTAATTATTAAAAGGAGCTTTTATGAAAAAAGCTAATTAGTAATTGTAGGTCAATATAAAAGGGGGAGATAAAATGTATCGAATTCATAAAGAACATATCATTTACGCAATGTCACCAGAAAATAAGCCATGTATAGAAGTAGAAAATGGGAGCCGCCTTGTATTTGAAACATATGATTGCTTTGAAAATCAAATTGATTCTGAAGATGTTGTGTTTCAAGAATTAGATTGGAACCGGATTAATCCAGCGACTGGTCCTGTATATATTAAAGGGGCCGAACCTGGTGATATATTAGTTGTAACGATTGAAAAGATAAAAATTGCAGAGCAAGGTGTTTTAATTACAGGAGTGAACCTTGGCGTAATGGGTGAAGATCTACATGAAAATACAGTGAAAATTGTCCCAATACATAATGAACATGTTTTGTTTTCAAGTGAACTACAAATCCCAATTAATCCAATGATCGGTGTAATTGGTACTGCGCCGAAAGAAGAGAGCGTTTCATGTGGCACACCGCATGATCACGGCGGGAATATGGACTGTAAAGAGATAAATGAAGGGACAACATTATTATTACCTGTAAATGTTCCTGGTGCTCTATTAGCATTAGGCGATTTACACGCAGCGATGGGCGATGGTGAAATTGGTGTTAGTGGAGTAGAGGTTGCTGGCGAGGTGACAGTAACAGTTCAGATTATAAAAGGAAAGAAATGGCCACTACCAATGGCTATCCAAAAAGAAAAAGTAATGACGATTGCTTCAGAAAAATTATTAGATGATGCAGCGGATCGCGCTGTACGTAATATGGTGACATTTTTACATGAAGAATTAGAAATGACTAAGGCTGATGCAACGCTTTTATTATCAGCAGCAGGTAATCTAAAAGTTTGCCAAGTTGTTGATCCACTGAAAACAGCACGGATGGAATTAGGAATGGACTATGTGGAGAAGCTTGGTTTTAATTTGAGTAAGTTTAATATGAAGTAAGAATAATAGAAAAAGGATGCTGTTGTATAAAAGTATCCTTTTTTAATTTACGAATTAAATAAAAAAAGGTAGTATTTATTTTATATATTTGTATATAAGATTGTAGATCGAAAAGGAGTTCAATAATGGTCAAAGTTATGATTGTAGAAGACGATATGAAAATTGCAGAATTATTATCAACACATGTTGCGAAATACGGGTACGAAGGAATTATTGTATCGGATTTTCAAAATGTATTAAACATTTTTTTAGAAGAACAACCAGAGTTAGTTTTATTAGATATTAATTTACCGAGTTTTGATGGTTACTATTGGTGTCGTCAAATTCGCGGAGTTTCTACATGTCCGATATTATTTATTTCAGCTCGTGAAGGTACGATGGATCAAGTTATGGCGCTAGAAAACGGTGGCGATGATTTCATTTCAAAGCCATTCCATTACGAAGTTGTAATGGCTAAAATTCGAAGTCATTTAAGACGTGCTTACGGAGATTATGCACCGAAAGTAGAAGAACGGATGATTGAGCAACATGGTCTTTGTTTATATCCTGAAAGGCTTGTATTGAAGCTTAAGAATCAAGAAATTGATGTAACGAGAAATGAAGCTATTTTATTAGAAATGTTAATGAAAAAGTATCCGCGTGTTGTGAGCAGAGAAGTGTTATTAAATAAATTATGGGATAGCGAATCCTATGTGGATGATAATACATTGAGTGTAAATACGACACGTGTTCGAAAAAAGTTAAAAACGTTACATATTGAGAATGCGATTGAAACGATTCGTAGTGTTGGATATAGATTGCATATTACTTGGGATACTGGTATGGAAAAATGATAAGGCTGTTTATACGTGATCATATACCACTTATTTGTTTTACAGCGATCCAACTACTAGCCATATTCCTCGTATATTGGTTTGATGGACATAATCATATTTCAACAGCATTATATGCAATGTTTTTAGGTGTTTTCTTTATGGGAAGTTATTTAGTATTTCGTTATTTTACACATCGTTCTTTTTATGAGCGCTTAGCAAACCCGATGCAATCTTTAGATGAATCGGTTCAAAAATCTGATTTTGTAGCTTTATCTGCTGCGCTTCAAGACTTGCTTGAGGTACAATATCGCCATTATCAAAATCAGCTACAAATACAAGAGAGAAAAAATAATGATCATTTAACTTTTATGAATCAGTGGATTCATCAAATGAAAACACCTTTATCTGTAATAGAATTAATTACACAGGATGAAGTGGATTCGCGTTTTGAAAGCATTAATGAAGAAACGGATCGGTTAAAAAAGGGATTAGAGATGGCTCTGTATGTTGCACGTTTAGAAGCATTTACACAAGATTTTTATGTAGAAAGAGTACAACTACATAAAATAGTGAATGATTCCGTGCATGAACATAAACGCTTCTTTATCCGGAATTTTGTATATCCACAGCTTGAAATAGATAAGGATATTACTGTAGAAAGCGATGCGAAATGGTTGCAATTTTTAATTGGACAAATACTATCGAATGCGATTAAATATTCATCTGGTAGTAGGGAGAAGATTAAAGTGCAAGCTTGTAAGGAAGGTAAAAATGTTATACTTGAAATTACCGATAACGGCGTAGGAATACCGAAGCAAGATTTACCAAGAGTGTTTAAACCTTTCTTTACAGGAGAAAACGGTAGAGATTTTAAAGAATCAACTGGAATGGGGCTATATCTCGTATATGAAATTACGAAACAATTAGGACATAGTGTAGAAATCTATTCAGAAGTTGGTAAAGGTACCGTTGTACAAATTATATTTTTTAATGTGTAAATAAGTGATCTAGGCTAAAGAACTTTGGAGATAAGTTTTTTAGCCTTATTTTATAGCGGTTATATGAAATGGTAAAAGGTCATCTTAGTATGTATAATAATGACACGCTAATAAATACGGTTGTTAAATTAGAAGGATTTAATAAAAAGCTGATTAATAGTTTTTGTAAGAAAAAACCACCCTTTTGAAAGAGATAGCTTCATGAATCCATGCTATGAATAAGTGTATCAACATTAATAAGTATAATGTTCGAATTCGTGATATGTTTTGTGGATTATATTAGAGTTAGTCTTTTATTTTTTTCATGATACAGTATTGTAATTAAACAAACAAACTTAATAATTTATATCCAATTAATCCTAAAATAGTGATAGGAATCATCATTAAGAAAGAAGACATTCGATTAGCATTAGAGCGTTCTAATACAAGAATCAAGAAAATCCCGACTATGACTTCGGTATATCCAACAGGTAGCATGTGACTATAGTCTTCAAAATTTAAAAGAATGTGAAGTCCATCCGTTACAAAAACTCCACTAATAAGCGCGCTTCCGAATTTATGAAGTGGAGTTGTAGTATCTTTCCATAGAAAACCTGCAATTCCAAAGATAGTTCCTCCTATACATGCACATACAATCCATACAGATATAAAATAAATAGAGTGAGCTACATTTTTAATAACTATTGCATAACCATAGTAGCCTAATACCATACCGAATAGTGCAAGAGTACCAGAAAGTATAGCTGTACGCTTAGAATAACTAAAGCTAGCCACAAAAAAGGATGGAACTAACCAAACGCTTCCTAGATTAGCTAATGAATTCCAATGTCCTGGAAGTATACTTTGCCCAAATTTAGTTAGTATACCAACAATTATCCCTACTATAATCGGGATGAGAAAAATCCTTAAAAACATATTTAACTTTGTGATTTTTAATGTCCTGTCCATAAATTCAATCCTTACATTATTATTTTCTGTAAACATATAATAGCTTATTACAAAGGGATAATCAATAAAAATTTATCGAAAAACAATAAGTGATTATTGGATAACGAATAACATTTTGTTTTTATATAAAATTTATATAAGAGAGAGTGCTTAGAAGTTTACTACTGGGGAAATCTAAAGGACGTATTACAATCAATGGAATTTGTGCTTGTTCAATATGAAGTTAAGGAATGATAAATAAGTCTAAAAGAAAGCAATCTTTTTAACAGCACAAATAATTGCATTTACTCATACAGTACTAGTATGGTACAATATGGTTATTAATGACGGAAAGGAATGATGGGTGGACGATGATTAACTAATCTTATTTTTAAATGTTGAAATTCAATAAATTTCAATTTCTAAAAAATAGGATTAGTCTGCCCGATTTCCATACAATGGTATTGCTATTTATGTTGCGCAATAGCTTATTTGGGTATAAATATTTTAACGACTAATCCTGCCAAATTTATTTGGGAGGATTTTTTTATTCTCCTTTAATGAAAGGGATCGGTATTATGAAAGAACTATTAAAATTAAATGATGTTTATGTTGAAATAAAGGAAAATATGTTGTTAGAGAAAATGAATGTGACAGTAAAACAAGGGGATGTTATCGGATTAATTGGTAAAAACGGTGCTGGTAAATCAACTTTACTTCAATTAATAAATGGAAAGATTGAACCTTCAAAAGGTACTGTTGAATGGATGCAAATGAATATGACAACAGCATATGTTGAACAAGAAAAAGAATCTTTCGTTAGTAAGGATATGATTGCAAAAGAAGCAGAACTTCTTGCGAAATGGGGCGTGCCAACGAACGACTTTCATACTTTAAGTGGTGGCGAAAAGCTGAAAGTACGATTAGCAAAAGGATTTGCGGAAAATCCTAATGTCTTAATATTAGACGAACCGACAAATCATTTAGATGAGATGAGTACGGAATTTCTCATTAAGCAAATTAAAAATATGAAAGGTACAGTTATCGTCGTATCGCATGATCGATATTTTTTAGATGTTGTTGCGACTAGAATATGGTCAATAGAGGATAAGAAAGTAATTGACCATAGCGGTAATTATACAAGTTATATGAAAGCACGTGAGCATAAAAGAATGACGCAGCAGCGTGAATATGAAAAACAACAAAAAAAGATAGAACAAGTAGAAACTCATATAAAAGAATTAAGTTCATGGTCACAAAAGGCACATGCGCAGTCTACAAAACAAGAAGGAGTTAAAGAATTTTATCGTGTAAAAGCGAAGCGCATGGATGCACAAGTGAAGTCAAAACGAAAACGTCTCGAAAAAGAGCTAGAGAAAACGAAGGTAGAACGTGTGAAAGAGGAGTATTCAGTTGAATTCTCTATTCAAGCGAGTAAAAAAGTAGGGAAACGTTTCTTAGAAGTAAAACAATCGCGGAAAGAATTTAATAATCGGACATTATTTGAAAACGTTAATTTTACAATTCAGCATGGTGAGAAGGTTGCGATTATTGGGCCGAATGGTAGCGGGAAAACAACTTTACTGAAGATGATTATGGGAAACGAAACTGCTGAAGGAGAAGTATGGATTTCACCATCAGCAAACATCGGTTATTTAACACAAGAAGTATTTGATTTACCACTTGATAAAACACCAGAAGATTTATTTTATAAAGAGACATTTGAAGAAAGAGGAAAAGTCCAGAATCTAATGAAACATTTAGGGTTCCAATCTTCTCAATGGAAAGAGCCGATTGAGTATATGAGTATGGGTGAACGAGTAAAATGTAAGCTAATGGCTTATATTTTAGATGAAAAAGATGTACTAATTTTAGACGAACCGACGAATCACCTTGATCTTCCTTCACGTGAACAGCTTGAAAATACATTAGCTGAGTATAATGGAACACTCGTTATCGTTTCTCACGATCGATATTTTCTGGAGAAAACAACTAATACAAAACTCGTGTTTTTAAACAATACGATACAAAAGCAGCTCGAAGAACCTACGAAAACAAGAGATGAAATTGAAGAGCTACGTTTAACATTAGAAACAGAGAGACAAGAAGTATTAGGTAAATTAAGCTTTTTAACTTCTAAAGACAAAGAATATAAAGAACTGGACGAACGGTTTATAGAACTTACGAAGCAGATTAAGGCGCTTTAATGTAAGTAAGGGGGATTAACATGGGAGAAGAGAGTTTGACTAATTTATTTAGGATAGATTGTGGAGATGTATACCTGCAAGAGTTTACGATTAAAGATGCAGAGAGTATTTATAACATATCCAATCAACCGGAAATAGAAAAGTTTTTACCAGACTGGAAATCAACGAAAGAACAAAGGGTTAATTGGGTTGTAAATTATGAAATACCAGAAAATAAAGTGTTTCTTCATGCAGTGAGAACTACGACTAACATAGATGATCACATATTAAGACTAGGAATATTTAAGAAAACCACAAATGAATTTATTGGATGGTGCTGCACAGGTATGAAAGATGAACTCCCTCCACCGAATAGAGAAATTATGTATGCTATTTCAAGTAAATATCATAATAATGGTTATGCTACTAAAGCAACTAAAGGGTTAATTGACTATTTGTTTGAAAAAACAACTGTAGATGTCCTTAACGCAATCGCTTTAATTAACAATGTAGCATCAAATAAAGTTATTGAAAAATGCGGATTTAGTTATAAGAGCCAACAGAGGATAAAAAATCAAATATATAATCATTATATATTGAGAAAATCTGAGTGGATAAAAATATAACTTTGGGAAGTAAAAGACCGATAAAGCAATCGGTCTTTTTTCATTTATATAATAAAGATCTAATATTGTATTTCCTGCTACTATACAATTATTATAAGATAGTTATGCGTTAATTTAAGTTTGAAAATAGATTTATTATCAGTTTTTTTAGAAACCTTACAAGCGTGTAAGATAAATGAAAGACGAATCAATATGAGCTGTAAGACAATTCATTTACACTCTGTTATGAGAAGTGCAAATGAAGGGAGAATATACATGGAAATTTTACATGCAAAAAGTATTAGTAAAGTATATAAAGGAAAAGTACCTTATAAAGCATTAGTAGATATTGATTTATCAATTCAAGAAGGGGAATTTGTAGGCATTATGGGTCCATCAGGTAGTGGGAAAACAACGTTATTGAATATGGTATCTACTATTGATTCTCCATCATCGGGAGAAATTTTAATTAATGGCACAAATCCTTTTCAATTATCATCAGAAGAATTAGCGTTATTCCGTAGAAAACAATTAGGTTTTGTTTTTCAATCATTTAATCTTCTTAGCACACTTTCTGTAAAAGAAAACATCGTATTGCCAATGACTTTAGATGGTGTTCCTGTGCAAGAGATGAACAAACGAGTGGAAGGAATTGCAGAGAAGTTAAACATTACAGATATATTGAGTAAAAGAACGTTTGAAATATCAGGGGGGCAAGCTCAAAGAACAGCAATCGCTCGCGCAATCGTTCATAAACCGCAATTATTACTTGCAGATGAACCAACAGGGAATTTAGATTCTAAATCCTCAAATGATGTAATGGAGATGCTTGATACTCTTAATAAAGAAGAAAAAGCAACGATGATGTTAGTTACACATGATCCGTATGCTGCGAGTTTTTGCAGTAGAGTAATATTTATTAAAGATGGCCAACTATATAATGAAATTTATTGTGGTGAAAGTAGGCAAGCTTTTTATCAAAAGATTATGGATGTCCTTTCTTTGTTAGGAGGGAAAAGGCATGACTTTTCGTCAGTTCGCATTTAATAATATTTTTCGGAATAAGCGTACGTATGCTGCTCATTTTTTAAGTAGTGCATTTTCTATTATGATTTTCTTTACATATGCTCTTTTATTATTTCATCCTGATTTACAAGGGGAATTAAAATCAACAAGTGCAACAATAAGTGCATATGGTACTATGGGATTTACAATTTCGCAAGGTTTGATTTTTGTATTTTCATTTTTCTTTATTCTATATTCAGTTAGTTCATTTTTAAAAACTCGTAAGAAAGAATTTGGTATATTAATGATGCAAGGTATGTCAATGAGACAGTTTAAGAAATTATTATTAACCGAAAATATGTTGATTGGACTTGGTTCAATTGGTATAGGGATTTTCATTGGACTCATATTTTCTAAACTAGTCTTATTGATAAGCGCAAGTGTATTAATGATTAATAATGGGTTGCCTTTTTATACACCAGTGAAGGCTGTATTATTAACAGTTATCACTTTTCTTTTCTTATTTTTAATTGTTTCACTATTTACATTTAAAATGGTAAAAATAACGGAACTTGTGGAACTTATTCGAGCAGAGGAAAAGCCAAAACCTGAACCGAAATCTTCAATTTTATTATCGCTACTTTCTTTAAGTAGTATAGGATATGGATATTTCTCAGTATTTCGCTTCATTTCAAGTTCCAGTTTTACTACGCTCGGAATGGGTGTCCTACTAGTAATTATAGGAACGTACTTTTTATATACACAGTGTAGCGTTTATATATTACATCTTGCTAAAAGGAGAGAATCTTTCTTTTTAAAGAGAACGAATATATTAACGTTTTCAGAATTAATTTATCGTATGAAAGATAATGCAACGATGTTTTTTATAGTTTCTATTGTTTCAGCAGTTGCATTTACAGCGATTGGTACAACAGCTGCAATTGGAAGTAAAGATTTGGTAAGGATGACAAATCCGTATACATTTTTGTATGGAAATTTTGAAAACGACAAAGCATTAAATAAAAATCTTTCTATTATAAAAAAACACCTTTCTGATGCTAATATTTCGTATCGAATGGCTTCAGCTTCATATATATACACAGAAAGTAATGTAATTGTAATGAAGTTAAGTGAATATAACGATCTTGCTAAAGCACTCGGGTATCAGCAAGAAACGATAGAAAAAGAGGATGACATTTTATTAATTCCTGCAGTCGTATCACAAAAACAAGAATTTAAAAGTGGCAACTATAAAAAAAATATAGAAGTCATTCAAGGTGAATGGACAAAAACATTTCATGTGAAAAAAGCTGTAGAAAATTTAGTGTTACCACATGATACTAGAAGTATATATATCGCTGTTCAGGATCATGTATATGATGAAATACCTATTACTAGTGACCCAGGTAATCTGGATATTCCATATCGTACTTACGGATTTGTTGTAGACGATTGGATAAAAACGAAGAGAATTTCAAACGAATTAATTAGTACATTCGCGAAAGAAGAAGGTAGTTTTCAATTTCGAGCTTTAACTATAGATTTGTTAAGTGCGAAGCAAACGAATGGGCTATTACTTATGGCAAGTGTTTTAGTCGGAATCGTCTTTTTTACATTCGCTGCTAGTTTTATTTATTTCCGATTATATACGGATTTGGATCGTGATCAACAGCAATATAAAATGATTTCGAAAATGGGATTAAGTAAGCGAGAACTAAAGAAAGTTGTAACGAGACAGTTATTATTAATGTTCTTCTTACCGATTATCATTGCAGTGATACATACTGTAGTCGCTTATATGGCATTACAACAATTAGTCGATTTTTCTATTATGAATAGCTCTATTGTAATTTTAATTTCATTTATTTGTATACAAGTTTTATATTTCTTTATAACACGTTGGCGTTACCTGCAAAAGCTTTATAAGGTTATGGAGCAATAGAGTTTATTAGCTTGTAAGACTATATGAAAGTATGTGAAAAAATCAACTGTATGATGAAAGGAAACGCAATGAAAAGAACTTTAACTATTTTTATGTTAACGATACTACTATTAATAAGTTTTAGTGCATGTTCTAAAAAGGAGAATCGATTTCCTGCAAACGGTATATTAATCATTGGAGATGAAAATAAAATTTCACCAATGATTAATCGTTATCAGGAAATTACGAAAGCAAATGAAGTGTTTTCTGTGAAAACAGGTATTTATGGAAACGGACAGGTATTAATTTTAAATGAGTCGACAGCACAAGCATTGATTAAAGCTAAAGTTTTTCGTGAACGAGACAATGGCTCTAATTATATACCTGTAAATACGTTACCGAAATTCCCAACAGCGGGTTCGCTACTGTTTGCACAAGACGACGAAAAGACTTTGAAAAGTATTAAACTAGAAGGAAAAGAGATTCCTGTCATGTACAATAGTGACGCTTGGATAGGTAACAAACGTATTTATCCAACACAACGGTATGTGATTGTATCAAAAAACAATGTATATAAGGAAATAAGAGCAAATGAAACAAAAATGCATCTTCTTCAATTTAAAAAATCTATAGGTGATGAAAAACCTAAAATGTCGACAGATAATTCATTGATTAATGAAAATATCAAAGTAAAAAAGCTAATTAAAGGTTTGGAAGGAGAAGTATCTTTTCAGTTTGTAACGATTGAAGAAAAATCTTAAAAAAGAGTTCGAGGTTGATAGAAACTTTATCAATCTTGAACTCTTTGTAGTTTATTGGCTATTCATATAACATATGCTACATTACTTCATTTAATCGAGTTTCGTTTGTTTCCTCAATCATATTGGGACTTTGAACCGAATTGTTTTGGGTTTCTTTTTCTTTACGAGACTTTTGTAGCATTTCAAGGATGATCCATAAAGGAACACCTTTATCTTTTAACATCTTCCATAAATCTAATTCGTTAAATTTATGCTCAGGCTGTTTCATTTCTTTTTCAGATGAACGAATTTCAAATTTGATTGGATCATTTGATTTTGCATCTTCAAGTTTGCTAGAAGAGATATTATTACGCTCAAGTGTAGTAGGAGTTAATTTAGTAGGTTGAGATAATGTATGAGTATTTAATCCGATTTGCATATCGCTATACCTCCTTTTCATGTAATGAAGATAGTTTTCCATAATGTATAGATTGGTTTAACATGAGAAAACCATATTCAATTATAAATTCTAATAATTAGATTTACAAGTTACAATGAAGAACATGAATGGTCATTTATACTTTTTACTAATAAATTGATGGTGTAGTAAATATCAATAGAGTAATTTTAGCGAAACGATGATGGTTATCAAAATAAATATAATATAAAGCGCTCTCGATGGAATTCGAGGGTGCTTTATATTATATTGAAAGAGGGATTTGGTAGAAAAATATGGGGGGATATTATGAAAATTCAAGTTGTATTATCAGGATATGGAACAGTAGGAAGAGAGTTTATCAAATTACTAAATGAAAAACATTTATATATAAATGAGACATATGGGATAAATTTAGTGGTAAGCGGTGTATTAGGTAGAAATGTTGCAATACGTAATGATGAAGGTTTGTCTATTCATCATTTATTAAAGTGTGGCAGTGGTACTGATGCAATTGAAAAATATTTAGAAAATTATCCGAAAGAACGTGCAACAAATAGTATAAGTGGTACTGTACTAGTAGAATCAACAGTTACAAACCTTAAAAGTGGAAATCCAGGGAAACAATATATGGAGCAAGCGATTGAGAAACAGATGGATATAGTTGCAATTTCAAAAGGTGCACTCGTTACAAACTGGAGCGAAATAAATGAAGCAGCAAAGCAGGCGAATGTACGAATTCGATATAGCGGTGCAACTGCGGCTGCACTACCAACATTAGATATTGGGCAATTCAGTTTAGCTGGTTGTAATATTGAAAAAATGGAGGGAATATTAAACGGGACAACTAATTATATTCTGACAAAAATGCATGAATTAGATATGAAATTTGAAGAAGCTTTACAAGAAGCGCAAAATAAAGGCATTGCTGAGACAAACCCACTATTAGATGTAAGTGGTTCAGATAGTGCGTGTAAACTGCTACTTTTAACAAACAGTTTAATGGGAGTAGAGAATACACTTACAGATATACATATAAAAGGAATCGAGCACGTTACAAGAGAACAAATTCAAAATGCTAAGGAACAACATAAAATTGTTAAATTAATAGCATCAGCTTATAAGGATGAAAAAGGTAATGTGAATCTAAATGTTGAACCATACGAAATAGCGAAAGATCATCCGCTAGCAAAAATAAATGGGACAGAAAAAGGAATTACATTCTTTACAGATACGATGGGGCAAATTACTACAATTGGTGGTGCTTCTAATCCGCGCGGTGCTGCAGCGGCTGCTTTAAAAGATGTAATTAACTTATACCGAAAAGATTTGTCCGGCACTTTGTGAGCAGTAAATCTCCCACCTTAAAATTCGGCTAGAGCAGAGAAGTTAGTTGGGAGTCGGGCTGTCCGTAAACACCCGATTAGTTGAACTTTATAAGACCGTACCGCCCATTATAGAAAATACATATGTTGTGGACCTTTTGAGAATGAAATAAATATGCAAAAATGATTGCAGGGGGTAAGAAATTGTTTAAAGATTTTAAAGTTGTCAAAGATCGACCCGTTTATATACAGCTGAAAGATTATTTGAAAAAGATGATTATGAAAGGGCATTTGTTAGGAAATCAAAAAATCCCATCAACAAGGGAATTGAGTGAATTATTAACTGTAAGTAGAAACACTGTACTCGCTGCTTATGCAGATTTAGAGCAAGAAGGTCTCATTTATGCAGTTAAAGGAAAAGGGAACTTTGTTGCAAAAGTTGATATATCTAACAATTTGGCTGTTGAAATAGATTGGAAAAATAAACTTAATACAGTTACCACATTAGCGGATGAATTAGATTTAATGAAGCATGGAATTCGCTGGGGAAAAGGAATGATTGTTTTTAATAGTATTGCCCCAGACGAAAAGCTGTTTGATGTTGAAAATTTCAAAAGAGCTTTTCTTACTCGTATGTCCATTGAAGGTGATGTCGTATTGAATTATGGATATGCAAAAGGATATCGACCTTTAATGAATTATCTACTTCATTATATGGAAATGAAAGGCGTAGATATTTCGAACAAAGATATTTTAATTACAAATGGATTTACAGAGGGATTAGATATTGTACTATCTTCTTTATCAAAGAAATCAGGGCGTGTTATTTGTGAGAATCCAACTCACCATGCTGCACTGAAGCTTTTTCGCTTGCATGGACTTGAAGTTCATGGGATTGATATGAATGATGATGGTATTGATACACATGAAGTAGAAAAAAGTTTACGTGAAAAGGATTTTGATTTTGCGTATTTAATTCCTTCTTATCATAATCCGACCGGTATAGTTACGAGTTCGGAGAAAAGAACGGAACTGATGAGATTATTTTCAAAATATAAGATTCCTATTATAGAAGATGGTTTTAATGAAGAATTACGTTATTCAGGTTCACATTTAGCACCGTTATTAACCTTTGCTGGAGCTGGTAATAACGTCATTTATATTAGTAGCTTTTCAAAGGTACTTTTCCCAGGATTACGTGTAGGTTGGGTTATCGCAGACAAAGAACTGATTCATTATTTAGAAAGTGTAAAAAGAGCAAGAACGATTCACACATCTACTTTAGATCAAGCTGTTCTATTTCAATATTTACATGAAGGATATTTTGAGAAATATTTAAAAAAAGCAAGATCTGTTTATAAGAAAAAATATGAACTCGCTGTTGGGGCATGTAATCAGTACATTCCGTTTAGAAGAATGACTGGAGATGGTGGACTTCATTTGTTTATTGAGCTAGAAGAGCATATTAATGCCCGAATACTTTTGCAAAAATGTTTTGAGAAAGGAGTTACGTTTTCTCCCGGAGATGTTTTTTATTCTAATGGAGGAGGAGCGAACACTTTCCGATTAGGATTTTCACGTTTGAAAGAAAAAGAAATAGTTAGTGGGATTCAGACGATTGGTGAAATTTTACAAAGTGAAAAATGGAGTTGAGAAAATGAAAATTGGCGTTATTATGGGAGGAGTTTCCTCTGAAAAACAAGTATCAATTATGACTGGAAATGAAATGATTGCACATTTAGATAAAAGTAAATATGAAATAGTACCAATTACGTTAAATGAAAAAATGGATTTAATCGAGAAAGCGAAAGACATTGATTTTGCGCTACTCGCATTACACGGAAAATACGGAGAAGATGGGACAGTTCAAGGAACGCTTGAAAGTTTAGGTATTCCTTATAGCGGGAGCAATATGTTATCTAGCGGTATATGTATGGACAAAAACATTTCGAAAAAGATTTTACGTTATGAAGGAATAGAAACACCAGATTGGATTGAACTTACAAAAATAGAGGATCTAAATGTCGATGAATTAGATAAGTTAGGATTTCCGTTAGTTGTAAAACCAAACGCTGGTGGCTCGAGTGTCGGTGTAAAGATTGTCTATAATAAAGACGAATTAATTTCAATGCTGGAAACTGTATTCGAATGGGATTCAGAAGTAGTAATAGAAAAGTATATAAAAGGTGACGAGATTACATGTTCCATTTTTGATGGAAAACAGTTACCGATCATTTCAATTCGACACGCGGCGGAGTTCTTTGATTACAACGCGAAATATGATGATGCTGGTACTATTGAAGAAGTTATTGAACTTCCATCTGAATTGAAAGAACGTGTAAACAAAGCGTCACTGGCTTGCTATAAAGCATTAAAATGTAGTGTTTATGCAAGGGTTGATATGATGGTGAAGGACGGTATTCCATATGTAATGGAGGTTAATACATTACCAGGGATGACACAAGCGAGTTTACTACCTAAAAGTGCAGATGCGGCGGGCATTAATTATAGTAAACTATTAGATATGATAATTGAAACATCATTAAAAGTTAGAAAAGAAGAAGGATTTTAAGATAATTGTACAATTAAAACTTTTGATAGTTCCACGAAGTATGCTATGATAATTACAATACGATAACTAAATATTTATCCACTAGGGGGGCCTTTTATAGGCTGAGATCAAATGAAATTTTGAGACTCTTAGTACCTGATCTGGTTAATGCCAGCGTAGGGAAGTGGGAAAGACGTTGCTATTTAATGAATAAATACTGTCAATTTCACTTTCTTTACGCCTGTAAAGAAAGTTTTTTTGTTTTATAGATTTAATAATTGTGGGTAAATACGTATGTTTTATAAATTATTGGAGGGATTTAGATGACTTTTTCACAATCATTACGTAAAGAAGTAGATTCAATTTGGGAAGCTAGTTTTAATCATCCTTTTGTAAAAAAACTTGGGGAGGGAACTTTAGATTTAGCTAGTTTTCGCTATTATGTGCTTCAAGATTCATATTATTTGAGTCATTTTGCTAGAGTACAAACGTTAGGAGCTGCAAAAGCTCTTGAATTAGAAACGACTGCCCGTATGGCGCACCATGCTCAAAATACGTATGAGGCGGAATTATCATTACATGAGAATTTTGCCAAAAAGCTAGGGATTACAAAAGAAGAAAAAGATCATTTTATCCCTGCGCCAACTGCATATGCGTATACTTCACATATGTATCGAGCTGCGTATGAAGGACATTTAGGGGATATTATCGCAGCGATTTTACCTTGCTACTGGTTATATTATGAAATTGGTGAACGTTTAAAAGTGTGTCAACCTGAAGAGCCAATTTATCAAGAATGGATTTCTGCTTATGGATCTGATTGGTTCCGTACGTTAGTTGAGGAACAGATCGCTCGGTTAGATGCTATAGCGGAGACAGTAACAGAGGCAGATCGTAATCGTATGAAACAGCATTTTATTATTAGTAGTCAATATGAATATTCATTTTGGGCGATGGCTTATACATTAGAAAAGTGGCCAGTGGATACAGACGTAAAAGATTTAATTGGATAAAGAGTAGAGGTATTGCTATACATAGGTATAGACAATACCTTTTTTTATAGTTTTTTGATGATCAAGACAAATGAAGAAAGGAAGTAAGAATTATATGGGAAAATTACGGTTATTAACATTTGAAAATATATAAATGAAAGTGTGTCATTTACATACTTTATTGTTTCCTTCCCCCTTCCAAATGGTGGGACTTTTTTAATTCTATTAAAAATAGTAAAAGCTCGTCCAAACTTTTTAAATCTATCTTACATAATATATAGTAATAAATTTGAAAGGAGATGCTAGTATGTCCTATTCTTATGGTGAACATTGTAAGGGGTACAACAAGAAATATCATGATTGTCATAAAAGTAGTAAGTGTTATGACAAATATGATGGATATTATGAAAAATGTGATAAAAAGCATGAGGAAAACCCTTGGGTTCATGTGAAAGTGGATTGTTGTGATGATAAAGGGGAGAAGCTTGTAAGAGCGTCTGCTTTTAGAGCTATAAAAACAGGAAGCCAAAATGTTCCAGCTGATACTTTTGTTAAGGTATTATTCCAAAATGAACAATTTGATTTAGCGAATGAGTATAATCCAGCTACATCAATTTTTATTCCAAAGACAAGAGGCGTTTATTCTGTTATTGGAACGATTGCTTTTATTCCGAATAACATAAACGTAAATTATAGAGCGCGGGTAGAAATTCGTGTTAATGGAAATCCAGCAATTGCAATAGATAATGACTTTTTTGGTCCAATAAATTTTGCCAACGTCGTTGCTGTTTCATCAATCATTCAGTTAAATGCAGGGGATTTAGTGGAGATTTTTGCACAAAGTAGCGTAGCTGGAGTTATTTCTAATGTAGAAAACAGTACACATTTTGAAGCTGCAAGATTTCCGTCTCCAAAAGCATAAGTGATATGAAATTTCATCAGTAATTTTTTCTAAGGACATTCCCTAATTTATATTTGACCTGCATTTATGCAGGTCTTTTTTTTCGAAAAAAAGGGGACATTTCCGAGGATTTCTCAAAATAGAATCAATATTACGCTATACCTATACAGTTCTTTGAAAAAAGAATAATGTGTGGATAACGTATCTATGCGCTCGTAATCGATGATCGTAGCCCTTTTATCAAAACGTTACTCTGTCGGGATGGACGGAGAATCAAAAGGACGAAAAGACCATCCCATTTAGAGACAGTCTTTTTAGTTATTATAATCTAGCATTTATCAGTCCCAAAGACATGTTCTTTGCCTTTAAATTGGCACTGAAAATCTTACCAATGTTTCCTTTTACAATGACAACAAATAAAGAAACATTTACAACGACACTTATTTCGCTTAAATTTCCAATCATCATCACAATGGTGCTCTTCTTTAGATTTCCACCAATCATCATCACAATGGTGTTTTTCTTTAGATTTCCACCAGTCATCACAACAATGCTTTTTCTTAGAACTCCAACAATCATTATTCCAGGACATTCTTTTATACCTCCCTTCAATTAGGATTCATATTATTCTATGTTGTAGTAAAAAAACTGCTTGTTTATTAACCTATTATTATATGCTTAAATGATAGAGTGCTTTCTATTAGATATAAAATGTATAAAAACTATGCTATTTTTTATTTTTTTGTAAAAATATTGTAAATAGCAAACATAATACACTTATATACTATATAATCTGAATGTATAATTATAATGATTATAGAGGTGATGTAAATGATAATTACTTTAAGTTTTTAAAAGAGTTGTTTTAATAACGTATTATTTTAATAAAATGTTTTTATTTTTCTTTTAAATACTTGGTTTAAATTGATTAGATGAAGTAAGCGTTTTTCTAGTTTTTGATGATCAAGACAAATAAAGAAAGGAAGTAATCATTTTATGGAAAAATTAAAGGTATTAACATTTGAAAATATAGTAGCCCCCCTTTTAAACGAAAGTGTATCATTTATATATTTTCCTATTGAATGGCTTGACATTGTAGAAATACATTATAAGACGTTTTTATTAACGAGTAAGTTGAAACGATTGAATGAAAGATTGTATGATATGTTTTCTGATATATTGTTTATTCAGCATAATCCGTATGTATTAAATGAAAATACACCATGGATTGTATCGAAAGAACCTATTAGAAAAGAACAACTTGATTATATTTTCCAAAGTTGGTATGAGGTTATTCATGATTGGAAACCTAATAAATTAATAGAACCGCCAAAATATGAATGGCATTACGATTTGGTTTCTAATTTATCAGTATTACATGATAATGAAATATATTCTAAGTGGGTGCCCGCTTTAATTTCACATATTTTTTGTGAACGTCCGGTACAATTGGAAGATAAAATTGAAGAAGAAATCTATTTTTCACCACTACGATCACAAAATATTTGTGAGGCTATGTCAGAACCAATTAAAGATGAAAGCACACAAGATTATTTCGCTTATGTATATCGGTTTGAATGTATTACTCGTGCAGGAGAGAATATCCCATTATTAAATGTTTCCGTAGGCATTCGAAGGTTCTATCAAGAATATAACCTGTCAAGTCAAACAAACCTTGATATGACAACGTTTGTTTGACTTGTTTTTATAAAATGCAAACATTTTGCAAACATCAATTATCCAAAGATACTTTTACCGAAGTTTTTAACAGCCTCTTCCTGCATATTCGGTAAAACATGAGAATAAACACTTAATGTCAGTGAAATATCCGTATGACCTAATCTTTCACTGATAATTTTAGGATTAACTCCTTGTTTCAATAATAAGGTTGCGTGTGTATGTCTTAAATCATGGAATTTAATTTCTTTTACGCCTGCGTTGTGTGTCGCTCTAATGAAGTTTTTTCTGAAATTCTCTTTTTTAATAATGACTCCAAACTCATTACAATTAATTAAATCAAAATCTTGATAAGCAGAACCGAATCTTAATTTCTCTTTATTAACTGCAATTTTATGCTTTTTTAAGGATTCTATCGTTTCTTTAGGTACGGGAATGGTGCGCTTTGACGAATTTGTTTTGGCTGTTTTTTTGATTTTATCGTCATGACCAGATGTCTGGTTTATTGTAACGGTATGTTTTTCAAAATCAACGTCCTGCCATCGTAAACCTAGAACTTCTCCCATACGCATACCTGTAGTTATTGCAAGTAGATACCCAATGTGATATCGTGATTCTTGTGAATGCAAAAGAAACTTTTTTACTTCTTCCTCTGTCCAAGTCTGGATAGAGGTTCTTTCTTTTTTTGGTATCTCAGCAAAAGCAGCCGGATTTCGAGAAATAGTATTTTGTTTTACAGCTAGATTTAAAGCGCTCTTTAAAATTCTATGCATAAGCAGAATAGAATTGTTTGCAATGCCTTTATCCATTGCAGTCTTATAACATTTTTGAATGTGCATAACATTTAATTTATGGAGCGCAACCATCCCTATACTAGGTATAACATGTTGATTGATAAATGCCCTATAACCAACAAAAGTACTTCTTTCTATACTCATACTTTTAATTTCTAGCCAATGATTTAGATACTCCTTTAACGTAACTTTGGATGGCTCTATAAAAGTTCCTTCATTTAATTCTGTAATCTTCTTCGCAACATCAGCCTGTGCTTCTTTTTTTGTCTTATACCCAGAAAACCACTTCTGTCTTCTTTTTCCTGTCTCTGGATCAGGTCCAATGTCGACCACAATACAATATTTATTTCCTCTTTTTCGAATATGTCCTTTCACTTAAAACACTCCTTCATTTGGTTTTGAATCATGTTGTATAAGTCTAGTTGTAATTTTGCTGCTATGAAAATTACAAAGTTGGACATATCAGCGATGGATACATTTTACCATATATGAACAAATTCAGTTATAGGATATGATTGTCAGTAGATGTTAAATAATAGTAGAATATTAATAGATTCAGATGAAGGGAGGGGAGAACATGGGAGAATTCACGAAAGACCCGGGTGGTCACAGAGTAATTGATCCTGGTGTAGGTTGGCATAACGAACCAGGCGGTGGTGGCTGGAAAGTAAGTTTAGACCCAGGAACGGGGATTTGAAAGATTAAAAAACACAGTGACAATCAGCACTGTGCTTTTTTGTTTACAGGAATCTACTTTTCAAGTTTATCTTCGTATGAAATCAATTATGCTAACCGCTTCTGCAATTGAATTCTATTGTGAATTTGCACAAGACGTTTTGTACATAATTCAGGAGTTACATGAAATATTTTGGACATATCAGCAATAACATTCTTTTCGGAAGGGATATAAGGTAACATATGCGCGGGAATTGCTGCATACCTGGTAAAACGTATCGCATCCCACTCTTGCAACTCACGAAAAGCTGCTGGCATTATTCCTTGCATACCAGCATGACGAAGAACATGGCAAAGCTCATGGAAGAATACTTCACGTTGCTGTTCTTGAGATAGGCGTGCGTCGAGAACAATCAACCTAATAAAATCATTCGCTATGTAGTATGAATCAATATTTTCTTTCAAAAGAACGATATTGCATTTGTGTGCGATTTTATCAATACATAGATCACTTGGTGTTCGTATACCGAGATTTTGATAAAATGCTGTAATCCAATCTTCTAGTAGAGTTGTTTGGTATGAAAAATTCAAGTATTTCACCTCATTGTTAAAAATAGGAACAGTTGTTCTTATTTTACTACAAAAAGAAAAGCCTGTTAAGGGCATGCGGTGTTACCGGTGAAATTAATTCAAGCCTAGTAAATCTTTTGTTATAATATACAAAATAGCATTCGGAAGGCGGGATGAATCATGCTGGAAAGTATACTAAAAAGAATTAAAAGGCTCGAAAATGTTTATTTGCATAGCAAAGCAGAACGCATGATATTTAAAAGAGAGTTAATGAATCCTAAGGTCCCTGAATGGGCTAAAGATGCATACGATGCCTATAAAGCAGCTGGATATGATTTTGATGAACGTGGGCAAAGTATGGATTTTTATAGGATTATTACTCTTCTTCATCAAAAGAAGATGTTGTGAGTAATGCAATTAATTGATCTGCTATTTCTTCAATTGCCATGTTGTCTGATTGTAAGGCAGTTATATCGGCTAGAGGAGGGCTGAATTTTTTCACTTCTTCATAGCCCACATTGTGCCAGATAGGTAATATTAAGTCATGTTTTTCAGATACGTTTCTTCCAACAAGTCCGTCAAGCTCATAATTTGTCCAACCTTTCCGAAAGAAGTGCTCAGATAATACGACTATACCGAATCGACATTTCGCCAAACCTTTATCAATAGAACGTCTTGTAGGTTTACCCCAAGTGAGTTTATATTCGTCATACCAAACTGCTACTCCAGAATCTTTTAAAAGGGCAGCCAATGGTTCAACAAATCCTTGTTTATCATCACTAGCATGCGAAATAAAGACATCATACTGTTCTTCATCGTGATTGAGATCTAGTTGAGATGTATGAATGTCGATAGCTTCTTTATACTTATATAATTCATCAAGTAACAATTGCTGATTTTGGTGTTGCTCTTGCTCCATCTGTGTTCTGGCGGCATTAGTTTGTTTAAGTGCTGCCATTTCTTTCTTCAATAGCTGCTCTTCATAACGGTGTAACTTTTTTTCCACATCCACAATCTTTTTGTTTAAAGTCGATTGCTCTTTTGTTGTTTTTTCTATGGTTTTATTTAATCGATCAAGTTTAGTTAGTTTACTTCTAATAGTTGACTGTGAAGATGTTCGACTAATTTCTTTTTTGACTTTCAAGATATCCTTTATAGTTTTTGCATAATCGTCCTGTTCTTTTGATAATTTTTTTCTTAAATTTGTTATGTTTGTTTTTGCTTTTCTGATATTACTTTGAGTAATTGAAATAGACACGTCCAGTTACCTCCAATGAAATGTATGTTCTGTTTTGTGATTTAAAAGAAAAGCCCGTGAAGAGGGCTTTTTTATTTGTAAAAATCTTTTGATTCATTAAAACAAAACCATTGAATTTCAATACTTTTGCTTAAGCTACTTTTGATTATTTTGTATTGCTTTAAATACGACATAATCAAAGTGCTTCTTAATTTCCTCAACATCCTCAGGTGAAAGATTTTTCCACTTTTCTATATCGAAAAATCCCATGTTATCTATACCGAGTTGTTGTATGTATTTGGTAATCTCTGTGAGGGAGTCGTAAGGTTTTTCTACATTAGAGGTGCTAGATGATGGGTCATCTGTTGTTCCTAATAAATAATCAGCTGATGTATTGAAGAAATCAACAAGTTTTCTCAATGTTTCTGTTTTGATTTCTCTATCTCCATTTTCGTAATTAGTATAAGCTTGGCGTGTAATACCGAGATATTCAGCGACTTGAGTGTGAGTTAAACCTCTACTCTCCCTCAATTTCTTTAATCTCTCTGTAATCATGAATTAACTTCCTTTCTATATCAACGTATACGTGATAGTAGATTCCGCAATACTGTAACTTTCATTATATAGCAACAAATAGTTGCATTGAAGGGGTGAAATGCATTTATTTCATAATTATAGTTCAAATGTCGATATTTGTCGTAATAAAAGTAACGAAATGTTGCACAATAACATTGACTGGCAACAATACGTTGCTTATAATCATGAGTATAAGGCAACGTATTGTTGCTTTAAAAGGAGGTGCAACCTTGAGAGAGCTAATGATAAAGCATCGCGAACATCTTGGTTTTACCCAAGATGACGTGGTAGAGCAACTCAAGAGAAAGTTTGGTATAGATATATCCCGTCAGTATTATGGAATGATTGAACAAGGGAAAAGAACACCTGGTTTAAAATTAGCGATGTCGATTGCTCAATTATTCAATTCTTCAGTGAGGGATATTTTTTATGATGTGCAGGCAACAAAATGTTGCGGTAATAAAGGTACGTCTACAACATAGCGTGTGACTGTTGATGTGGTGCTATGAATTTGTGTTAATTGCGAAGGGAGAGGTTAACATCATGAATCAACTTCAGGAATGGTATCGCATTATACATCTTCAAACGAAACTAATGGATATTACCTATGCGCTAGACAATGATCCAAATTATACAAAAGAAGATGCAGTTCAAGAATTATTGGAATTGGTCCAGAACTTAGACTGCGAAAAAACATATATCAAAGAGGTGAAGTGAACAAATGAGCTTAGACCAAGGCTTTAAAGATTCAGTCCGTGAAGTTATTCGTGAAGAAATTAGAGCAGCACTTGCTGAGTTTCAACAACAATCACAACCAAACAAAGTAATGCGTGTAAAGGAAGCGGCTGCTTATCTAAACATCGCCGTTTGTAGAATGTACGAATTAGCAAATCATCCGCAGTTTCCAGTCATCCGAGAAGGGCGCAAATTACTCTTTTTACAAAAAGATTTAGAAGCGTGGCTAGAAGCACAAAAGGAGAACCGTGACTTTGGTTGAAAGTACATTCAGTCTTTGTATGGTGGCGGTGTTTATCGTGTCATTCGTGGGTGGCGGAGCGCTATTAGGTACTTTTATTGAAAAACTCATCAACGAGAACGAACAGCTAAAGCAAGAAAATAATGAATTGAGAAAGGTGAGAAGAATATGAGCATTACAGCACCAGTTTTACCAAAAGACATGCAAAAGAAACAAACGTTAGATGAGTTCTTACAGCATTGCAATCAAAAGCAAATTGAAGCGCTAAGAACACATGATGTACATTCATTTTGCGAATGGATTAAGGAAGCACGCCTAGCGAGAAGAGAACTTGCAGCACTGTATCGAGCGAAAGATAAGCATGATGTGGAACGTGAAAGGGATCGTAAAAACATTCTCGGCATTATTCAACGGTTAAGGAGTCAGGGTGTTGATGCAAGTGTAGTGGAAAGAGCGCATTATATTACTCTTTGCGAGGAGGTGAGCTAGATGCAAGAAAACCCAATGTCCATGCACAACGGTTACGGTAAAGCGGATCCCCAAGAGCAAGAAGGAATCATGACTACTTCTATCGATGCTGAAAAGTTACAAAATGTAATCAGTCAAGCGGTTTTAATTTTACAGGAGTGTCCAGAAGATGCTGAACCTGATGATTTGAACGGGAGCATAAATGAAGCGTTGGAATTATTACAAAAGTATTCGGGTCAATAAAAAAGAACCCACGGCAATGGGTTCCCTTTAAAAATATAAGTTAGGTCTAGTATATCACAGAAAGCGAGTGGATAGAACATGCAAGCAAAAGTATTGGTTAACACACTCAACATGGATCACACCCAATGGTTGCAAGCACGTACGCGAGGCATTGGTGGTTCTGATGTTTCTGCTATTGCAGGTTTAAATCAATGGAAATCAGCGGTGCAAGTGTTCCTTGAAAAAACACAAGCGATTGAAAAAGAAGATGTGCAAAGTGAAGTGGCATACTTTGGTAATGTTCTGGAAGAAGTGGTGGCAAAAGAATTCTCCAAACGTACGGATTTAAAAGTGCAACGTAGAAATGCGATTCTTCAACATCCTGAATATCCGTGGATGTTAGCAAATGTGGACCGTTTGATTGTTGGTGAAAAAATTGGACTCGAATGCAAAACGGCGTCGGAATATTTAAAAAAAGAGTGGGAAGATGAAGAAGTTCCAGCGGCTTACCTCTTACAGTGTCAACATTATATGGCTGTAACTGGTTATGAAGCATGGTGGATTGCAGTACTCATTGGTGGTAATAAGTTTGTTCATAAAAAAATAGATCGCGATGAGGAATTGATTCAGTACCTTATCGATATTGAAAAAGACTTTTGGCTCAACAATGTTGAGAAGAATGAGCCGCCAATGTTTGACGGTTCAGATGCATCATCAGAATTACTTAAACATCTATATCCAGAATCCATTGCAGATAGCTTTGTAAGTTTAGGTAAACAAGAAGAACTTCTCATTGAAGCTCGCGATCAAGTAGAACGAGAAATTAAAGTACTCAAAGAACAAAAGGCAGAGTACGAAAACAAAATCAAAGCAAAGCTCGGTACCAATGAAGTTGGTGGAACTGAGAATTACAAAGTGCAATGGAAGTCATACACAACAGTTCGTTTTGACAGTAAACGATTTAAAGTAGAGCATCCAGATTTGTATGAGCAATATGCAAAAGAGTCTATAACAAGAAAATTCACGGTTAAATAAGGGAGGAAATAAACAATGGCAACTAATCAAGATGTGAAAAACCAATTAGCAAATCGTAAGGCAAACGCACCTGCAACACCGGATAAATTGGTTGAAGGTTATATGAAGAAAATGGCTCCACGTTTTGCGGAAGTCTTACCAAAACACATGAGTATGGAGCGTATGAGCCGTATTGCACTTACAACAATTCGTACAAATCCAAAATTATTAGAATGTGAAGTTCCTTCTCTTATGGGAGCTGTCATGCAAGCGGTGCAATTAGGATTAGAACCAGGTTTACTTGGTCACTGCTACCTCTTACCGTTCAAAAATAAAAAGCAAAACAAAATGGAAGTTCAGTTCATTATCGGCTACAAAGGGATGATTGATTTAGCAAGACGTTCTGGTCACATCCAAAGCATTTACGCGCATGCTGTTTATGAAAATGATGAGTTCGAATATGAGCTTGGTTTGCATCCACAACTAAAACATAAGCCATCATTCGGTGAACGTGGTGAATTTATTGGTGCTTATGCAGTCGCACATTTCAAAGATGGTGGGCATCAAATGGAATTTATGCCGAAAAGTGAAATTGAAAAGCGTCGTCAACGTTCAGCAGCAGCTAATTCAAGTTATAGTCCATGGGCAAGTGACTATGATGAGATGGCGAAGAAAACAGTGGTTCGTTACATGTTTAAATACCTACCAATCAGTATCGAAGTTCAGTCACAAGCGCAGCATGACGAAGTTGTTCGCAAAGATATCACAGAAGAACCGGAATTTATCGAAGCTGATCCAATTGAAGTGGAACAGTTAGTTGAAGAGAATGAACAAAAAGATTTCGTGATTGAAGGTGAGTAACAAATCAAAGGTGTTTCTCTCTCGCAAATTGTGGGAGAGAGCACAATCAAAAGATGAGTTGAAACAGTCGATTGCACGTTATATACAAACTGGTTATCCAGGTTATCGGATAGAGAAAGTCATTAAGGAAGATGGGGCATACATCGCGATTTGCACAAGGGGGTAGTAATAGTGTCAGATGTTAAATGGATTAAGCTATCAGTTAGTATGTTCGATGATGAAAAGATTCGCATCATTGAAAGTATGCCAGAAGCAGACACAATTTTAATTTGCTGGGTGAAGCTTTTATCACTTGCAGGAAAGACAAACGCAAATGGTTACATTTTCTTAGCAGAAAACATTCCGTATACAGATGACATGCTAGCCACGGTATTTAATCGTCCACTTAACACCGTACGACTGGCGCTCGAAACCTTTCATAAATTCGGAATGATTGAAGTGGATCAAGAGCATTACATCAACATTAAAAATTGGGGTAAACATCAAAGTTTAGACCGTCTGGATGAAATTAGAGAACAAGCACGGATTAGGAAGCGACGCCAAAGAGAACGAGAAAAACAAGCAGCTCTAAATCCACCACAAGAAGATGGTCACGTGACAGGTCACGAAAATGTCACGGACATAGAAGAAGATAAAGAATTAGATAAAGAAGAAGATAAAGATTTAAAAGATATAAAAGAATATAGTCCTGATAAACCTCAGGACCATGTACCTACTGAAATTCCATATCAAGAAATTGTGAAATATCTTAATTCTAAAGCTGAAACACAGTACAAATATACTTCTAAAAAAACCAAAGAATTAATTCACGCACGTTGGAAAGATGGGTTTACTTTAGATGACTTTAAAAAAGTTATCGATACAAAGGTAAATCAATGGATTAATGATCCGAATATGTGTGGTTACCTAAGACCTATTACATTGTTCGGTACGAAATTTGAGAGTTATTTAAATGAGCGACCAGCGCAAAGAAAAGGAACTTTTAAAGGAGGTTCAAAAAATGGAAGCCCTAAACAAAGTAATGACGAGGATTTTGAATACATCGGCTTGTGATGATAAGGAAGAAGGATATGAATGTCCGGATTGCAAAACGTTCATTCCTGCGGTTTCTGTAGAAGTGGCAGCGTTGAAAATAAAACGTAAAGTGTTTCCTACTTGTGAATGTGTAGTTGCAAAAGAAGAAGCGAGAATTCGGGAAGCACAAAACTTCGCGAAAAAGCGTGAAATCGACAAGTTATTTAGCATCAGTAATCTTGGAGAACGATTCAAGAAATCAACGTTTGAGGCGTTTAGAGAAAGAGAAGGATCTGCAACAGCTTCTCAAATTGCTCAAAAATACGTGAATGAATTCAAACAATGGAATGGTGAATCACTTATGATTTGGGGAGATCCAGGGAATGGGAAAACGCATTTGGCAGCCGCTATTGCAAACGAACTTTCGAAACAAGGATTTATTGTAGTGTTTCAAAGTGTGCCTGAATTGTTGCAACGTATTCGAAGTACTTTTAACAGCGATAACAAAGAAAATGAAACACAAATCATGCGTGCGCTTTTAGAATGTGACCTACTTATCTTGGATGATATCGGAGCTGAAAAGACTACTGAATGGGTAGAAGAAAAACTGTTCAATGTGATTGATGGTCGATATCGCAAAGAGTTACCGACGTTATATACAAGTAATTTGCAGCCGAAAGAATTGCAAAATCAGGTAGGGAAACGTTCGTATGACCGAATGGTGGAAACGAGTTTAACAGTTGCAAATAAAGCGACTAGTTACCGTCGCGAAATTGCCAAACAAAGATTACAAGCATTTGGAGGGTGAGGATATGAGCAACGTGTTGGTTGAGCAAAAGCGTGAGTTTTTGGATTTTCTTCTAAATTGCATTTTGAAAAGAGGAGAAGAAGGGTTTGCGCTCCTCTATACATTTAAAAAGTATATAAGCTTTTCAAACAGAATTCATTTTGTTGAAAATGCCAAGAAATATCCATATGGCATTGAGATTTCAGCGGAGTTTTCGGAAGGTAAAATGTTCGCATTCTATAAACCGAATTCAACTGGTACTGAAGGAATAGCTGTATATAACCATTTTAATGGGAGTGATGCTCCAATTTATATTCAAATCAATTTCAAAGGAAAATACAAAGAGCCGTTATACATGGAAGTGCTTGAAGATGATGAGTGTTCGATTGAAACACATATCGATGGGGAAGATCTTGATGAAATTAATGAGTTAATTAAATATAACCTCATCGACCACGCACTAGACACAAGAAACGAAGAGCTGTTCCGTAAGTTGATTGCGAATTAAGGGGGAGAAGAAGCCGTGAAAAACACTGGTATTGTTAGAAAAATAGATGAACTTGGTCGTGTAGTGATTCCAAAAGAATTACGTAAAATATTAGGGCTACATGATGGAACGGAATTAGAAATCCATGTAGATGGTAAAAATGTAGTTCTTGCAAAGCATGAGAAGGTTTGTGTAGTAACCGGTGAAGCATCCGATGCAAATATTGAGCTGTTCGATGGACAAGTCATTGTCAGTCAGAAGGGAGCTAAATTACTGTTTGATTCCATCTTTCGTGAAGGTGAAAAACGGGGGTGGTTGGATTGAGCTACCTCCTTTACAAATTCAAACTCACTACCATTTTCGAACATTGGCCGAACGAGAAAATTATTGTCGCAGAAACGGAAAGTAAAGCAAGTTATCTGTATTGGCAACAGTTCAGAACGAAATTTATAACAATGCCAATGCTTGAATTTATGAAGTTTGTAAAGTGCGAGAACGAAGGTGTTTTTGATATCAAGCGCATGTACAGCGCAGAAAAAGCTTTCAAGAAAATGCAGAATTTCAGAAACCTACACTTCGCTTACATGGGTATGCGAGTAAACGTAGCTGGCATGTGGGGTACGATCGTCGGAAACTGGAAAACTCATTTGTTCGTTTTGTTCGATGGGGAAATTGAGAAGCACAACTGTCATCCTTTTTGGGAAATTGCTTATTACGATGAGGAGGGCGAATTGGTTCGAAGCTACCAGCGGGGGGAATATGCGATGTAAATAAAAAAGGACGAACAGTCGTATCTGTCGTCCTTTATAGGAGAAAAATTATTCTGGATTAGAACTACGAATAACCAGAAAACGCGCTTTAAAACAGTGTTGTCAAAGATGTAATAATCTATGCAACAAAAACGCTTAGTCGGAATTCAAAACACCAAAATGGCTTGCATTGGTAACAGGCTCAAAACTAGTATATGTAAAATGAAAAATCTCATACAAAAAGCAGACAACAATTTTGGTTGTCTGCCAGTGAGTCGAATGAGTTAGCTAATTGTGATAAATTGCTTTCCCATTACAAGAAGAGTGAAGCTGCTAGTTCAAACAGCTTGTAAGTAGTCTTTTCGATATTTTAAAAAATATACAGAGAAAGCAGATAAGTGAAGAACCTACCTGCTTACTACTGTAAAAAAAGAAAGAAGTACCAGCCGTGGATTGAGCGGCTTGGAAGTAGTATGTATTGATTTGGAAAAATTATTCAAGGGGTGAAGAGAAGAATGGCATCGATAGTGAATAGTGTATGTGAAATAATTCGGTTAATGAGTGAAAAGAAAGTAGAACGCATCCAAATCACATACGAAATTGGAGATATCATCGAGCAGAAATGTAGACGTTGTTATTACAATCGTTCAGAAAAAGAATGTTTTAGTATCAGTGTTTGTAATAATTGCCCGACTGGCGAAGAATTACGCCAGTTGGGGAGGTATCTTGATACGCAGCAGAAAAATCGCGGTGGAAAACGAAAGGATGTTTTAGAATAGTTAGAATCATCAAATGGAATGCTGACACAAGTTCAGTTATGCCGGCACTATACCGATGTAGTTAAACTTGTGTCAGTCAATAATACTTGCCGGCTATTTATCACTAGTCTAAGGAAGAAAGAATGTTTTTTGCTGAGCGATATCTGATGTGAAGACAGCCGTTACATTTGAGTTTTTAAAATGTTTAGCTATGTCTTCACCAAGCAAATCTTTTACTTTCTTATATTGATTATCAGAAATAGGTGTTCTCCGGGTGTGATGATAATAAATTTCTTTATTAGACAGCACAGACTTTCTGTTGGCATTTTGAATTTTTTGTATGCCGTCACGACTATCAAGGTAAGAGATTTTAAATTCATCATTTGGGTTTTTTACACTTTGAATCGACTCTTTAAGTTTTTTCTGAAACTCGGTAAACCCTGGGCTTGTTGTGTTACTTAACCCTGTAGCGTATGTCATGTAAGGACCCCAGTACATATTGATATCAGCAACACCATTTTTGAATAAGACTGGGTAATTCTTAATAAATGAGATTTCACTATTTTCGCACACAAGAACCAAAAATTGATTTCCTTCTTTGTTTGAAAAGAAGATTTTAATTCTATGCTTTTTAAAGTCAAATACAATTTCTAGTATTTTATCAGAATTTATAGAGCACAATATTTCATATTCCTTTTGGAATTTCATTAAAAATACACCTCCTAACACTGCCAATGTTCGACATATAGGAATATAAGTCCTGCATGATTTTTAGAGAGAGGTTGAAGATTGAACAAAAACGCTATTCTAATACGAAATGAGGGAGTGAAATGGAGCAATTATCGATATTTGAAATAGATGAAACGAAAATTATGCTGTATGAAGTATTCGGAGCTAACAACTACCATCACGAGATTAAGAGTTATTACCTACACAACAATTACATGGGTGAGGTTAAGTATCTCTATATTAGAACAACAGATGACACGATTATTGATATGTGTTTAAGTGAGTTTCCAGAAGTGTTTGCTGTGTACGAGGGATTCACTGAAGCGCAGATCAAGGAGATTCACAGAGGAAGATTGTAAAAGCCACATTCAATTAGGGAAATCCTAGGCCAAGGAATGCATCATTAAAGATACTACTTTAGTAATATAATTGGTGATGCATTCCTAACATTAAGCCTTGTTGCACTTGCTATTTTATCTGCCCACCATGGATTCCTGAGAAAGTGCCAAGGCACCTAGGATTGTAGCTAAATGGAATAGCATAAGCATCATCTCCGTTACAAGTTTTTTCTTAACTAAGAAGTTAAGTACTTCAGAAATGGAGCAGGAAAGTGTGCCAGCATACAAGATGCCAACAAACCATCCTTTACTACCCAGCCACACTGGTAAGTCGGTCAGGAATGATTGAATCGAACAATCAACAGTTAAAACCAAATTTATTTATAAAAATATAATAATAGTTTCGTTAATTTATGTCAAATTTGTCATTTGAGAGAAAGTGGAAGCTGATATGCAATTTGATTTATTTCGCGAAATTGTAGTTAATAACTTGGCGGGCAGTAGCGAAGGGAGATAATAAATTTAAGAGAGTGGTTGTAATGTGGTTTGTAATAAGTTTTTTATTTTAAAAAGAAAGCCCCGAATCAAAAGGAAGATCAATTCGCATTACAAAATGCAGATTTATTGATATAATTAGAGTTAAGATGATTTATTATAGTTTGGTATTGAATGAGGGGGATACATTGTGAATTTTGAAAAAAAATTAGATGAGCTAGGAAGTGTAATTCAAAAGGGAGAAGAAATATTTGAATTATCACAAGAAAAATTTTTAAAGGAGTTTGCTATATTACCAAATGAAATTGCTGTTGGAATGCTTTTATTTAGGAAAGTAATTGAAAAGTTAGATGCGATATTTATTTTAATAGAAAATGGATCTGAAATGTCTGCAGAATCTATTACAAGAGATTTATTTGAAAATCTTCTATATTTGAAGTTCTTGTTAAAAAAAGATTATTTTGAAAGAAGGGCATTATCATATCAATACGCTGTTCTGGAGGATAAGTTAGATTTTTGTAATTTAGTTTCATCTAATCATAAAAGAGGACAAGGTATAAGAGATTATATTAACAAGGAGCTTCCTTTAAGACAAATACAAAAACAAAAAGAGATAGTAAAGAATGCAATGAATAAAGAATGTTATAAAAATATCAAAATCGAGTGGGAGCGTATAAAGAAAAAAGGGGGATACCCAAAATGGTACAGTTTATTTAAAGGACCTAGAACTATTAAAGAACTTGCAATTGATTGTAAATTTGAACCTGCTTATCATATCTTGTATAGGAATTATTCTAAGCAGGTGCACTCTGGAAATGCACTTGAACAAATTGGGAAAATGGAAAACGGTCTGATTGGGATAAAAGATTTAAGGGGAAATGAAAATTCGAATACTATTTTATTAAATGCAAGAAGTTTTGGCTTAAATGCCATAAGTGAATATGTAAATTTCTTCTCCTTGGAATCAAATAAAGAGTTAGCGGAATGGTACAAAGCTAATATAGAATTAATGATAAGATGAACGGAGGGGAACCGTATCGTATGAATCAATTGTCATTTTTTGAGGACATCGATGAAAAGGAGATGCGAAGACTTGTGGTGAAGGAGCTGAAAAACTACAAAGCATTGTGCGTCCGGATGAAAAATCAAGAAGAACAGGCTCAAGCTGGAGGTGTTGTTCTTTTTCCGAAAATGAAAGGTGACGATAAGAATCATGAGATACGTTTTAAACAAATTGAACGGACGTTACAGAATGCACTTGATAAAGATCAACTACAGATTATTGAGTTAAAGTATTTAGGGAATGAGAAAGTGAAAGATTCCTATGTTTATAATGAGTTGATGATGAGACGGGATAACTTTTATGAGAATAAAAAAGTAGCTATCCGTTTGATAGCTACTGCTTTAGGGATTATATAAACGCGTTTTAATTATAGTGAAAATGAAATTATGGGTTTTTGTACCGTTGAGATAGATTTTTATATAATGCGTGTGCCCCATCTACCTTTTGCTCTACCAAAAGGTAGAGCTTTTTGGACATTCCATAAATCTTAAGAGGCTGGATGGCTACTAATAAAATGTTTTATATTAATTTAGTTTGTTAAATTTTTTTCAGTAATTTCAATATAATATGAAAAAAATGCATGTGAAATATTAAAGATATAGGGTTTGTTTTATAGGTATATTAGAAGCTTTGAATGGAGGTGAAGAAATTTAATATGAAAGCTTTATAAAGCGATTAATCGAAAAATTAGGGAAACTAATAGTGTAAAGTGTTAAAATTATAATATATGAACGGAGGGGGGAGGGGATTTTATGGGGAAAAAGAAAACTGATTTACATTTAGACTTAAGTGATTTTAAAAAAGCACATACTTATAAAGAGTGTTTCCACAAAGATAAAGATTGTAGTAAACGCATTATAAGAGCTCATTCTATACAAGATAATAAGATATTAGTGGAAATTGCAGAAAATGGACTAGTGTTAATGTTCAGTGAGGATATAAACGAAAGTTCAAAATTGGATTATAAAATGGAACACATTGGTAGAAGAGTTGCTACAACTTTTAGGGGGTTTTGTAATACACATGATACGGAGATATTTTCTCCAATTGAAAATAAGAATTATTGTAATAGGAACAGGCAGCAGGAATTTATCTTCGCGTATAGGGTGTTTGCTAAAGAGTATCATACTCAAAAAACAGTTGTAAGTGCGATGGAAAAATTAGCTGATTATATTTATAAGGGTGAATTTGAAAAAATTAGTAAGAAATATAGTGAGAGACCGCCTTTAACTGATAAAGAAAGGATAATAAAGTGGTTTAATGTAAAGAGGCAATTGTTTGGTCCGGTAGAAACTCTAAAAAGAATGGAATTTTATAAGGAAAAAATGAATCGATATTTAGATACATCAGATTTTGAAAAAGTCATTTCAGATGTTATTGAATTTGATGAAGATTACCATATTGCGGTTTCTGCAATGACTTTCATAGAATTAGATTTACATAAAAATGTTATAAATGATTTAACGGATTTTTCTACTGAATTAGCTCCTTTATTTGTAACTGTTTTTCCGCAAAATGGAAAAACGTACGTTTTAATGAGTTATTTAAAAGAACACCAAGAAAAATATGAGTTTATCAAAAAACAAATTTTGAATCAGGATATAGAAGAGCAAAAGGTGATTATTTCTAATTTGATTGTATTTCATTTTGAAAATTTCGCTCTTTCCCCGAAGTTATGGAATAAAATACCTGGTGGGATGCAACAGAAAATTTGCGATTATCATAAAGAAGCTATTAGAGAGAAAAGGAAAGCAATTTTGAATGATAAAAATATTAATTTATTTGTTTAAAAAACTAGCGATTATACTGGATATTTTAGAAATAGATTTGTATGTAAAATAAAACAACATTTTAATTATTGTAGTTTTTACCGACAAAAAAGGGGACAATTTCGGGGGTTTTTCAAAACGAAATCAATATTACGCTATACCTATACAGTTCTTTGAAAGAAGAATAGTGTGGGGATAGCGTAGCCCCTTTATCAAAACGTTACTCGGTCGGAATGGACGGAGAAAGAAAAGGACGAAAAGACAAATTACATGTATATATCCAGCCACGATGCGTGAGTATCGTGGCTTTTGTTACTTATTATTCGGGGTATGTAAGACGGTAGATTTATAGTGCGAAAATTAAATGAATATAAGAAAAAGTATTTAATTAATAATTTGTAGGTATGCTTTTTCTTATATTCAGCAAGTGATTTTAATGCGATTATTAATTCAAATTGAGTTCAATTACTTTAAATTCATGAAGGTCCGTTAAGCAATCTACCATTTCCTTTTGGGTTGGGAGTGGCTGAACTTGTATATAATTTTCAGGATTGTATCTGTCAGTATGACTCTTGAATTTATATAGGAATGGTAAGCTATCAATTTTATGTGATGATAATAGATTTAAATATTTTTCAATGGAAGAGGATAAATCTTTGGCAATTTGAGATAGAGCAGATTGATATAATTGAGCCATACATCTATTAAATTCGTTAACAATATCAAGAAATAAGAATTTTTCCGGTAACTGTTCTAGTTCCTTCTGCAATTTTTTCCATTTGAAATCATTTTCTAATAAACCGTCCCTAACAAAAAAGGTTTTTAAAACCTTTTCTTCTTCTCCGTTGTTTTGAACTAATTGTCTTGAAATACTTCCAATTGGAAGGCCGGAATGTTGAGTATAGTTTCTAAGTTGATACAAAAAACGATAAGCAAAATAATTGTCGTATTCGGAAGTGGTATCAGTTTTCCATTCTTTGAATTGTTGTGAATGTTTACCGTATTTCTTTTTAATTCTTAGTTCAGTGTGCTCAATAAACATTTTAGCACTCGATAGATAATTTATAAGGAATCGATTTGTATGTAGACCTATATTTTTCGAGTTTGCAGATTCTTTATTCTGCGACAAAAAGTTTAATAAATCGCATTGATTATGTAGTGACATATCAAATAAGACTTTGATGCTTCTATAAACTTTTAATTCGTTAAATAAATTATCGAGTAATGCTTTTTCTAAATTTGAGAGAGCACCTTTAACTTCTAGTTCATGTTCCTTCTCTTTAATTGGTGTGCAGTTTGCGATAGAACATATCGAATAATCAGACTCCTTTCTAGTTATAAATATTATAACAAAATTATCTAGATTTTTGGATTTGACTTGTGTGTAAAATGTTATAATATATATTGGTTTATTATACCAATATATACAAGGAAGAGGAGAGAGTGTTATGTCAACAAAGACTTTAGCTGATTTTAAAGGTTATGAGGGAATTGCTATTCAAGTGAAATTCACTAAACCCGAATATTTAGAGGGATTTCTTGATGGGAAGTTATTTATGAATAACTTTAAGTATTTTATTGATTTAGAAAAGGAAAAGAAAGAAAAAGGACAGGGGGATAAGCTTGAAGCGGGTTTTGTGTTTAGAGGAACTAATATAACCTTACATTATGAAGGAAAAGAAATAGGTAAAGCAAAATCAGCTGAAGTTGTGGAACGATATTCAGAAGCAGAAAAACTTCCTATTTTTTGCTTGGCTAGATTTGAATCAAAGGATTTAAGTGTTGTAGAAGAAAGTGAGGATGGATTAAAGGTTAAGATTCAATTGTCTAAAGAAGACCAAGAAGCATTTCTAAAAGATTTTGGTCCCATTGCTGTAGTCTTACCTGGCGATTTTTACGATCGAATTTATAAAACGTGTAAAGAAAAGGAAATCGAATCTACTGCTGGAAAGGTGGCATACTTGGATTATGATTATCATGATTCTGGGAGAAAGAAGTTATTTGATGAAGGCTCTGTCGATATGTTCTTTTGGAAGGATGACTTCTTTAGATATCAAAGAGAATGTAGAATAGTTTTAACTGATACTTTTGTAGAAGAAAACCTAGTATTAGAGGTAGGAAGTTTGCGAGATAAAGCAATTGTATTAGATACGAAAGAATTTTTCGAAAACTTTATCTTTGATGTTAATTTTGAAGAAATGAAAGAATTAATAAAATAAAAAGCATCCAATTGGGGTGCTTTTTATTTTATTTAAGTGTTAAGTATAAGGGAGGCATGTGAAATGTAAATAGCAAAATAGATCCATGGTTAACTGAAGAAGAATTATTGCTAATTGAAGGATGGGCAAGAGACAGTCTTACGGATGAACAGATTGCATGAACATAGTCCCTTTATCAAAACGTTACCGAAGAACGGGCATGGATGGTAAGAATCCGCGATAAGAACAATTACATGTATATATTTAGCCACGGTTCGTGAGTGTCGTGGCTTTTGTGTTTTTTATTGAGCCTGGTATATTTGCTGGGTTGATTGGTGACATAAACGCTTCAATCTGAAAATATCGCATTATTAAAGTTTTTATATTAATAATATATAAATAATTTGAATGATAAATGAAAAGGTACTTATAAAAATGATAAAATGTGTAAAAGAGAGGAGAAATATATGGAGGAAAAAGATTTAGAACAACAAAGAAAGATTATAAGAGAAAGAATGCAAAAAGAGGCACAAAAGTTTTTTGAAGATGAAGAAAAAGTAAATCGATTTAGGAAAAGTATACAAGAACTACACGAAAATAATGCCGAATTTTACCGGGAACTTCAGAAAGTTATACAACCTATTACAAATACGTATCAGATTTTTTGGGAAGAAACGAGAAAATATATTAAAGGAATAATGGAAGCAATTGATTGGGGAGCAATTAGTGATGCTGCAGCAGAAACATTAACAGAGCTAGATACTTTTTTGCAAAAATACGAAGAGAATTATTGGTGTTTCGACTATGAAATTATGGATTTAATCGGTGAAGATGAAATTAATGAAGAAAGTATCATTGAGTATGTTGAAAGTAAACTAGAATCATACATAGCTGAAATAACTAAAGATCCATTATTTGAATTACATGTTACACTAATTAATGAGACATATGAGGCGTATAAATTAGGTTTGTACAAATTATGTGCTATGCCGCTTTTTGCCGTGTTTGAGCACATAATTGCTTCATGGCGTGAAGGGAATATTAAAGAAGGGGTTATAGAAATTAACAAAAAACCTAAATTACGTAGATTATTTAAAATAATCGATCCTGATAAGTTTAATGAAGTAGAACATGAACAGTTTAGTAAGATCTTTGCACTTTCAGTACTACGTATGTTTAAAAAAACTTTTGTTAATGTTCCGGAAAATCTATGCCAAAATTTAAATCGTAATTCATTGACACATGGTTTTCATGATTATAATTCAATTACTAAGGTGGATATATTGAAGTTGTTTCAATTGCTGAAGGCAAGTATGGTATTAAAATACTATGATATAAATGTAAATGAAAGATATAAAATAACTAAGTAGCTATTTAATATTGTTGTAGAACAAAAGCATCCATCAAGATGCTTTTTCTTTTGCACAAAACAAACGAACACAATGAATGAAAAAAGCAAGAATCAAATGATTCCTGCTTCATGGAGAACTTGGATTAATTTAGCGATAGCTAAAGTGAATCCTATAAGATCGAATTCTCGTCCTGAAATCCTAGTTCCATTTTCTAATTCTGTTTTTTTGAATTTCATTTTTATCCCCCCCTTCTAAAAAGATAGGCGCACTCGATGTAGGAGTTTTGGTCTACATGGGTATATACAAACTAGAAGGAGGTTCTCCACGAAAACTGAACAAAAAAAGATGGATTTTTTTAAAATAAGATTTTTTTCGTTAAAAAAGTATGAAACTTTTCAAAAGTAGCTATTTTTATTTTGTATAATAAATCTAAGGCGAATTGAAAGGGGATGTTGATGTGAAGAAAATAAAACGCGGTACTGAACCTTATTTTAAAACGTTAGGTGAACGAGATAAGAAAAGCTATATAGTTGTTGGACATAAAGATGGAATTGAACACCCTCTTGGTGAAGGGTTCAAAACGTTAAAGCAAGCAAGGATGTTCAACGATAAATACGCTCATGATAATCCAAAATGGCTAAATGAAAATGGAGATATAAGCGAACTTAATGTGAAAGATAAAAGAGAAAACGCTAAGAATCGTTGGCACGGAAATGCAACCGAAACAGCTTATAGTAAATATACCGATTTTAAAGATTGGAACAAATAAAAGTAGCGAATCCGCTGCTTTTTTATATTTTGAGAAGAGATTATCATGAGGTGAGTGAGAGATGAAAGGAAATTATCGGAAAATCGGTGGAGTGAAATACAAGGTAGTGCAAGTAAAAGGATTAGCTAGAGAACATGGTTTAATGGGGCAAATATTAAATGATGAATTAATTATTAAAATTGATGCAGATTTGCCAGCTGATCGCCAGGAAGAAACATTCATTCATGAAATGCTGCATGGTGTATTCTTTGAAGCAGGATATACAGAACAAGATGAAGATATGATTAATCGTGTGGGTAAAGTACTTTATCAAGTAATACAGGATAATCTTTGTTCTAGTAAAATGCCGATTGATTACAATGTTAATGTAAAAAGTGATACAAGTGATATAGATGTAGAAAAAGTTGTAAGAGAAGCGAAAAAACAATTGGATCGCTATCGGGACGGAATGTTATGAACAACCAACAATTCCAAAATCAAATAGCAGTGGCCAAAAGAGACTTAGAAATGACGGATGAACAATTAGCGCGTCATTTGAAAGTCTCTTTTTCTTATTACATGAAAATCGTGAAAGGTAAGGTGATTTTGCCAGTGATAAAACGTAAAGCATTTCTTGCGCGTATTGATGGGTTATATAAGAGGTGTGGGATGAAATAGCAATACGTACCTACACCAACTATTTAAGAGGGGGTGTGGTGGTGTGACGTGAGTAAACAAAAACACGAGTTAGCTGAACAGGATTACATGAAGAAAATGAAATATAAAGACATTGCTGAAAAATATGACGTTAGTCTTAATACAGTAAAGTCGTGGAAAAAGAGACATGGATGGAACCGAGAAGGGGTGCACACAAACAAAGAAAAAGGGTGCACACAAAAAGAGCAACCGAAGAAAAAAGGTGCACCCTATAAAAATGCAAATGCTGCAGGTAATCGGGGCAATACAAATCCTAAATGGGGTAACAAGAATGCAGTTGGTCATGGTGCGCCGGAAAGAAACGATAATGCAGTGAAGCATGGACTATTTCGTAAAATCATTCCACAAGATGATGAAGCTGCTATGGAACTGTTAGAAGAGATTGAAAGTGAAGATCCTATATCAATGTTATATACAATGATAAGGCTCAAGTACTTTAATATCTTAAATTCTCAACGTATTATGCATGTTCATAATGAACGTGATAAAACAAAAGAATTAACGGGAATCAAATACTATCTTAGGTTTGATAAAACAGAAGATGGTGATGAGATTATCGATGAAATTCCTGTTGAGAAGCAATGGACCATACAGCAAGCATGGGAAAAACAAGCGAACCTGCTTAATTCTCTTTCTAGAGCAATGAGTACATTAACCTCAATGATAGCGCGTTTTGATCAGTTAGCTCATGCTGATGATAAGCGCAGATTAGAGCTTGAGTTGATGAGTTTAGATATCGTCAAGAAGAAAGCAGAAATAACTGTTTTAAATGGTGATGAAGATGATGATAATGCAGAAGCAATTCAAGACTTCTTAGAAGCTACTGCTCCTGATCCAGAGAAAATCAAAGCGGTGTTTGGTGATATAAATGGCGAGGATTAAGAAGCGGAAAACCAAATCCTTTAAGTTTCAACCTTTTTCGGATAAACAATTACAGCTGTTATGGTGGTGGAGAGACCATTCTCCATATAAGGATCATGATATTGTAATTGCGGATGGAGCGATTCGATCCGGTAAAACAATATCAATGATATGTAGTTTTCTGCAATGGTCACAAGAAAAATTTAAAGGTGAGTCATTTATCATTGCTGGTAAATCAATTGGCTCATTAAAGCGTAACGTTATCAATCCGATGATTCAGATTCTTGCAGCGTGGGGATGGCGATATGATTACAATCGTTCAGAAAACTATCTGCAAATCGGATGGAATACGTACTACTTATTTGGTGCCAATAAAGAGAACTCACAGGATACGCTGCAAGGTTTAACTGCTGCAGGATCATTAGCAGATGAAGCAGCTCTATTTCCTAAATCATTTATAGATCAAATGATTGGGCGTTGTTCTGTCGATGGAGCAAAGGTGTTTATGAACTGTAACCCTGGTTCACCATATCACTTTGTAAAAACAGAGCTTATTGATAAGAAAAAAGAAAAGTTAGTTTGTCATTTGAAGTTCACAATGGATGATAATTTATCTCTTTCTGAGAAAGTGAAAGACCGATTTAAACGTATGTTTAGCGGTGTGTTCTATCAACGCTATATATTAGGCCTGTGGGTTATGGCAGAGGGTTTAATATACAGTATGTTTAATGAAGATGAACACGTTGTACCATCGCATCCAAGGAAATATGAGCAGTATTATATCTCCTGCGATTATGGTACACAAAACCCTATGGCATTTGGATTATGGGGACTATGTGGTGGTATTTGGTACAAAGTGAAGGAGTACCATCATGATGCGCGTAAAAAGAATGTGCAGAAAACAGACGATCAATATTATGACGATTTAGTGGAGTTTGCAAATGGCTTAACCAAACGTATTATCGTGGACCCTTCTGCAAGCTCGTTCATCATTTTACTGAAGCAAAAAGGTTGGAAAGTGAAGAAAGCGAAGAATGATGTGTTAGATGGAATCCGAAATGTAGCCACTTCATTAACAACCGAATTAATAAAAATTTGCGATTGTTGTAAAGAAACACTGCGTGAGTTCTCTTCTTATGTATGGGATGAGAAAGCGACAGAACGCGGTGAAGACAAACCAATCAAGCAAAATGACCACCAAATGGATAGTGACCGTTACTTTGTGAATACAATTCTATTCGGTAATGTAAAAGCGAAAGCAGTACCATCTCTATATTAAAGTGAGGTGAAATAATGAAAAGGTCAACTATTAGAATGTCAGTTAACAATCCAACCAGCGATGTGATTAGAGAAATAATTAAACTACATTCCACTTCAAAAAATACTACTTTAAGTCTGTACAATCGCTATGACCAAGATGGGTTGGAAATACAAAAACGTTCTATGCCGGACCCGAAGAAGCCGAACAATAAGTTACCGCATGACTATCGAGGATATATTATTAATCAATCAGTCGGTTATTTATTTGGTAAGCCGATTTCATATCAAATCGATAAGATGAAATACGATGAACAAAAGCATCAAACGTTTACTAGGCGCCTTGCTGAGTTTAATACACTTAATGCTATGGATGATTTAGACAGTGAGTTAGGAAAAATAACCAGTATTTGTGGTTATGCTGCGAGGCTTCTATACGTTGATACAAACGGCATCGAGAGAGTTATGAATCTAAATCCTTGGGAAGTTGTATTTATCCAAGATAAGAATGAAATTAGTCATGTTATCCGTTACTATAAGGTTCCTATCATTGTAGGTAATGAACAAAAGGAACGCACGAAAGTAGAGTGGTATGACTCTAAAGATATTTATTTTTTCATTGAGAATGAGGATGGTAACTTTGTTGTAGATCAAGAAGATAATAAATATGTAAAATCACATATGTTTGATTACGTTCCAGTTATCCTTTTCCAAAATAATAACGAAGAAAAAGGCGACTTTGAAAAGGTAGAAGCTTTAATTGATGCGTACGACAAAAACCGTAGTGATTCAGTGAATGAAGTAGAGACATTTGCTAATGCATATATGAAATTTAAAGGTACAACAGTTGACCAGGAAGTAATTGATAACGCAAAGCAAACAGGGGCTTTTGAAGTTCCTGAAGATGGCGATGTGGATTTTATCACTAAAAATGTCAACGATAATTTTGTAGAAAATACACGCAAGAACTTGAATGAGGATATACACAAGTTCTCTGCATCTGTTGACATGGCAGATGAGAAGTTTTCTGGTTCTGCGCAAACAGGAGAAAGCCGTAAGTGGAAACTTATTGAGCTTGAGAATAAAGCTGGAACAAAAGCGCGTAAGTTTGGCAAAGGGCTTCGTGAACAGTTCAAAGTTCTTTGTAGTGCATGGACAAAGAAAGAGATTCATATCAACTACTTAGATGTTTTCTGGGAGTTTAAAAGGAACCTTCCGATTGATCTCTTATATGTTGCTGATTTCGCATCAAAATTAAAAGGTATTCATAGCGACAGAACAGTTTTGGAGCAAATACCTTATATCGATGATGTAGACTACGAGTTGCAGCTGATGGTAGAGGAAAAAGAGGGGGCAATTGATTTAGATAATTTACCACCGGATGATGAAGATGAAGAAATTGAGTAGGTGATTGCACATGAATCTGTTTGACATCTTCAAACTGATTAATCGCCGTATTGGTCAATTAATTAAAAAAGCAGAACGGGCGATTGCTCGTCAATATGCGAAAACATTAGTTGAGATTAGAAAACTGATGGCAGAGCAATATGAGAAGTATGAGCAGAACGGAGAGTTAACACTTGAAGAAATGCTCAAATATGATCGGCTGAAAAGGCTGAACAAACGGATTAACTGGATTATGGGAGTTAATCATAACGAAGTCAGTAAACAGATGACTAAAGTGTTAGGAGAAGTATATAAAGATGGATACTACCTAACAGCATGGGGCGTGGAAACAACTACACGTACCAAACTAGGATATGCATCCGTGAGACCAGAGTCACTTACTGCAATGCTACAGAATCCAGTAGCAGGATTGACATTGAAAGCTCGTTTAGAAAAGAATCGGGCAGATATTATTCATAAGATTCAGCAGGAAGTCACACAAGGCTTACAGGAGAATGAGACATATGCTATTATGGCAAAACGCTTAAAGGATTCATTAGAAGGCGATGTTGTCAAAGCTACTCGTATTGTTCGTACTGAGGGACACCGCGCTCAGGAAACTGGAAAGTATCAAGCCGCTTCCCACGCTACTAAAAACGGCGTAATCATGGGGAAACAATGGAACACGTTAGAAGATGAGCGTGTAAGACCAAGTAAAGGGAAAAAGTCCATTGCGAACCATAGAAAGTTAAACAATAAAATTATTGAGATGCATGAGTTGTTTGATGATGGATTAAGCAAAGGACCAGCACCCTCATTACTATCTGCTGCTGGCTCGTCAATTAATTGTCGTTGCTTCCTTACTTATTCAGTCATAAGAATAGAAAAATCGCAGCATAAGGAACTGGAGAATATGGCATTTGAAGAGTGGGAGAAAGAAAGTTTAGTATCTTAATACTGAATGAGTAGCACGTACTTAAACGAGTAGGTGTTTTTTTATTGTCTATTTGTCCTAAGTATGACGGTAAACTGCTAAAAACATTGAACTTCAATAGGGGCTCAATAAGCAACTATGAAGGGCAAGGAGGTTATTCTGAAATGAAATTACCATTATATAAAAGAGCATATCAGCCGGTTTTAAGATTAAGGAACATGCAATATTTTAGTGACCCTACTCCAAACCCGGAGCCAAACCCTACACCGGCACCAGAACCAAATCCAGAATCACTGCAAATCACACTTGAAGCAGTTCAGTCGTTTGTAAATGAAGATGATAGTGGGAAGAAGTGGTTACAATCGCTCACTGATACACGAGTAACAGATGCTATTAAAACATACGAAACCAAAACACTTCCAAAAAAGATTGAAGATGAAATTGCAAAACGATTCCCTGCTGAAACTGAAGATCAAAAACAATTACGTAATCTGAAACAACAGTTTGAACGATTAGAAGCAGAAAAGCAGAAAGAGACTCTTAAAAACAAAGCGTTATCTATCGCTACCGAAAAGGGGTTACCTACAAAGTTAGTTGACTACTTTATTGGGAGTGATGAAGAAGCGACAGTTCAAGGTCTTGGTACGCTTGAGGAAGTATTCTCATTAGCTGTGCAGCAAGCTGTTGAAGAAAAGTTTAAACAAAGTGGACGTGATCCGAAGCCACCGGGAGATCCAGGGAAACCATTAACAAAAGAAGCTATTGAAAAAATGACTCCTGATGAAATTAATGCGAATTGGGAGCAGATTGAAAATTACTTAAAAGGACAATAGGAGGCGTTAATCTATGGCAATTAATAATTTTATCCCAACAATTTGGAGTGCGCGTTTACTTCAAAATTTACAAAAGACACTAGTATTTGGGCAGCCAGGAGTTGTTAATCGAGATTATGAAGGAGAGATTAAAGCTGCTGGTGATACAGTGAAAATCAACAACATTGGTAAAATAACGGTGGGTAACTATACAAAGAATGGAAATATGAGTGATCCAGAAACATTAACAGACGCTACTCGTAATCTTGTTATCGATCAATCTAAATTCTTCAACTTCCAAATTGATGATGTTGATAAAATCCAACAAAACCCTAAGTTAATGGATGAAGCAATGAGAGAAGCTGCATACGCTTTACGAAATCAGGCAGATTTGTTTATTGCATCTCATTATGTAGAAGCTGCTCATGTAATTGGTAATGATACTACACCGGTTGTTCCAACAAAAAACGATGCATATGAATACCTTGTAGATTTATCAGTGAAGTTAGATGAAGCAGATGTACCAGAACAAGGGCGATGGGTTGTTCTGCCACCTTGGTATGAAGGTATGATGTTAAAAGACGACCGATTTGTAAAAGCAGGAAACTTACCTTCTGATCAGCGTTTATTAAATGGTGTAATCGGACAAGCTGCTGGCTTCCTTGTATTAAAATCTAACAATACGCCAAAAGCAGGAACTGGTGCAACTGAGAACTCAAAAATTATTGCTGGGCATAATATCGCTTGGTCATATGCAGAGCAAGCAACTCAAGTTGAGGGGTACCGTCCTGAGAAGCGATTCGCTGATGCGGTGAAAGGCCTTCATCTATATGGTGCGAAGGTAACGCGTCCAGAAGCGTTAGCGGTATTAAGTGCAAAACGCGCATAAAAAATTACCATAAGAGGGCTTATTTATAGCTCTCTTATTCTCTTTTTAGGAGTTGATATGATGTGGATTCAAAATAATAAGACTGGTCACGTTTGGTGCGTATCAGAGGAACATGGAAGTCGATTGTTAAAAAATGAAGACTTCATCCTGTTTGATGAACCAAAAAGCGATTTAAACGATTTAACAGTACCGGAATTAAAGAAGTTGGCAAAAGAGCGAGGACTAAATAATTACAGCGGCTTAAAGCAAGAAGAGTTAATTAAGCTTCTAAGCGGTGAATAATTAAAGGGGGCGAGCTGGTGGCATTAACAGATGAACAATACAGAGCCGGGGCGATTGCTCATATCAATGGTTTTTGTTCGCCGCAATTCACAGATGGGTCTTTACCTCCTGATGTTGAAATTGCTATAGATATGATTGTGAAATCGATGAAAGAAAGTCAAAATGTTGCGAGCCAATCACTTGGTGATATGAGTAAAAGCTTTTTTGAGGGTGCAACCTACAGGTCGGCTTTAAACTTTCTAAAACCATACATGAAAGTAAGGTTTAGATAATGGGTGTAACTATTAGAAGTACCAATAACAGCAAGCGTTATAAAAGAGCGTTAGAAAAGCTAGGAAAAAAGGAAATAAAGGTTGGCATTTTTGGTGAGGACAATTATGAATACGGAAATAATGCGGATTTAGTTACTATTGCTGGAGTGCATGAGTTCGGTACAACGATTGTCCCTAAAAAGGCTCAATTTCTAACGATACCATTGGTTCCGGAAGCGAAAAACAAACGCGCTTCTGATTTTCCTGATCTTAAAGCAATTGGATTAGAGGATGGTAGTGGAGTATTAGCAAGAGTTAACGGTGATAAAATCGAACCTGTTTTTGCTTTACTGAAATCTGTCACTATACCAGAGCGCTCCTTTATCCGAACAGGATTTGATAATAACGTTGATAAAATTGGTGACAAAATTGATATGTTATTTACGGAAGTTATAGAGCTGAATATTGATCCGGATGTATTTACAGATATGATTGGTATGGAATTCGCTGGTATGATTCAGCGCCATGCTAGGACTGTATCGAGCCCACCTAATGCTGCATCTACAAGAAATGTAAAAGGTTCATCCAATCCTCTGCATGATTCCGGCCGCATGATTGGTGCCATCCGACACGAGGTGGAATAGTGATGAGTGGAAAAGCGTTTCAATTTGCTGATTTCGTAGAAGAATTTCAAGTATCGTTTATTGTTCATGTTAAGGGGACAAAAGGAGATTATGACGATAATGGTAAATGGATTCCAGGTGCAAAAGCACAACCACAGCACATGATAGGCATCATTCTTCCTCTTACAACGGATGAATTGCAAAAGGAAGCAAATGGTACCTATACGAGAAAAGACCGCAAGATTTACACATTAGCACCGTTAAAAATAGGGCAGAAGATTGAATATAAAAAGCAAATGTATACCATCGATGCAAACAAAGATTATGAAGATTATGCAGATGTATATATGTACTATGCGAAGGGGGTAGACGGGTGAACGTAAAAGAATTACGAGCCGTTTTAATCCCTGCTATCAATAAGCATTGTGCTGCTCCTATAATTATGGCCGATCAAATGGGTGAGAGACCGAAAGTGCCACATGCAACGTACAAATTAACCACGCCATACGGAAAAGTAGTCGGGCAGGCAGAAGAAACTGGTGTTGTTATCAATGGTGAGTATAAGTTACAGAGATTAAGTGATTACAAAACTACAATCTCATTCACTGCTTATGCGATGGATGATGACGATTCTGTTGCATTAGCGGAGAAGATATATGACTGGTTCTCCTTTGCTGGAATAGACGTACTGCAAAGTATCGGGGTAGCAGTAGCCGATCAGACCGATGTCATTAACCGTGATGCATTTGTTATAGAAGATTATGAGCGCAGAAACGGTTTTGATGTCATTTTAAGAGTGCCTCATCAGCAGCTAAAAGACGTTGAGTCGGTTGATGATGTTGAGATAACAGAAGGAGGAATTTCTCATGGGTAATCGTTACGTTAATGTAACTATCACGAGACAAACAAAAGCGGTGAGCCAAAAAGGATTTGGTTTACCGCTTATTTTGTCTACAGATAAGAAGTTGGACTACAAAGAATATACGGATATTGCTGGAATTGGTACGGATTACGGTACAAATTCAGCGACATATAAAATGGCATCCGCTATTTTAGGACAAACACCAAGGCCAGAAAAGATTGCGGTACATGGTGTTGCTTATGTAGCAGCTACAGGGAATCCAACTGAATTAAGCGCTGCTTTAAACGAGTTAGTTAAGAAGTACAATGACTTTTTCTACTTACATTGCTCACTTCAAACTGATCCAGTTATTACAGAATTATCGAAATGGATTAATACACAAGAGAAGTTTTATTTCGCATCGACAGTTAATAAAGCTTTGGCGAAAACATTAAACTCACAAAACACCGTTATTATGGTGCATCCTGCTCCTGATACGTATCCAGCAGCGGCTTGGGTGGGTGTATGTGCTCCACAATCAGTTGGCTCTTATACATGGACATTTAAAAACCTTACTGGTATTGCACCTGCTGAGTATGATGATGCAGTTATTGGAGAAATCGAAACAAATAATGCATCCACTTATATTACTGAAGGTGGAGTAAACATCACATCAAAAGGTGTTACAACAACAGGAGAATACATCGATATTCTGCAAGGTCAATATTTCTTAAAAGCTCGAATGATAGAAAATGTATTCGGATTATTAGTACGTTCTTCTAAGGTTCCTTTTACGGATGCTGGAATTGCGCTTGTTGTGGCTGAATTAGAAAAAACGTTAAAAGAAGGTGTGAAACAAGGTGTTGTCGCTACAGATGCAGCTGGTAATCCGCTTTATAGTATTGAAGCACCAAGTCTTGCAGAGATAAGTGGAAGTGATCGTGCAAAACGTACGCTTCCTAATTTAAAGTGGAGAGCAACTATTGCAGGTGCAATTGAGGACGTAGACATTTTTGGTGAATTACAACTTTAATTCCTAAAAGGAGGTTTATAGATTATGGCAGAGTCTTATGATCCAAAGAAAGTAAGTGTCATTGTAGATGGACAATTTATGGTGGGCTATATGGATGGTACGTTTGTAAACTGCGAAAAGAATGAAGATAATTTTATTCCTCATATTGGAGCGCATGGCGATGTAACGTTTGCAAAAAGCGCTGATAATACAGGGACGATTACCATTACATTAAAACATACATCTTCTTCATTACCATTTTTACGAAAATTATCAAAAGAAGATCGTGACATTCCGGTTCAAGTTATTGATGCGAATAATAGTAAATTTAAAGCCGGTGGCAATGAAGCGCGTATTCTCAAAACACCTAGTACGGAGTTTGGTTCTGAAGTAAGTGGTGTTGAAGTACCGATTTATGTAGCAGACTATTCAGCGGAATAAAAATAGATAAATAGAGAGGGGCCTATAACATGGCAGAAAATAAAAAAACAAAAACACACATTAGTAAAGTTGAGAAGAAAGAATATCTATTCCAAAAGGTAGTGCCGTCTACTTGGTTGGATATTATGGACGAGGTAGATGAGAACAAAGCGACTAGACGTAGATCGCTTTATACAGCAGTACTAGAAAATATTGTCGTACAACCTAAAGTAACATTGGATGACTTTGATAATTCAGCCGAATTAGACGACGTGGTGTTATCAGCAATCCGATTTCAACAAGGAAAATAAGGAATTACGGGAGCTTGCTGGCATTGAAAGTGTTGACAAGCTCTATATTCAAAGAGCAGCAAGGTTTTGGTGGGCGCATGTAATTGCTGCCCACTACAACATTAGTCCCCAGGAAGTGAAAACATGGGATGCAGAGGATGTTATGGAATCTTTAGCTGCGATCGGCATAACGGAAAAGAACACGAAAAAGAATATGCCGAAAACCCCAAAATAAAGGGGCGTGAAGAATGGGAACATTACGTGAGTTACTAGTCAGTATTGATTTTGATAATGTAAATACAGCCATCTTGGATCAAATAGAACGAGATGTTGATGATATAGAAGATGCTCTTGAGGCAATGGGAAATGAAATCGATGAAGTAATGGGTGAATTTGCTGGAATTGCAGCAGTTGGTAGTGCTGCATTTGATGAAATCTCTTCAGAAGCACATAGCGCAGCAAATGCAATCGATGAAATAGGCGATGAAGCACAAGGAGCGGCTGCTGGTTTAGCAGAAATGGCAGCGGTTGGAGATGGAATGCTAGATGGAGTTGAGAGTCAAGCAGATCAAACAGCCCGTGCATTGGATGAAGTAGGCGATCAAGCAGGTGAAGCTTCAGCAGCGTTGGTTGCAGTAGGGGCAACGGGTAGTGCATCCATGCGAGAACTAGAAAGGGCGGCTCAAAGTGCAGCAAGAGAAGTGGATAATGTTGGTGATGAAGCCCAAACATCAGCTTTAAAAATAGGACTCATCGCAACCGCAATTGTAGCATTAACCGCGGTTGGTTCGGCTGCTATTGCTCCGCTTGTCGCGGGAATATTAGCATTAGGTGCATCATTTGGAGCGGCAGGTATTGGTGCTGCTGCATTTGGTGCTGTTTCTGTTTCTATATTAGGACAAGTATTTGAGAAAGCTGATGAGGTCGCCAAACTTGAGGAAAAGATAGCAAATGCAGATACCGCAAAAGAAAAGTTGGCGGCACAAAAAGAACTTGCAGCAGTTTATGAAAAGATGGGCGCAGCACAAAGAGGGGCCGTAAAGGATTTACAAGCATTTAAAGATTTCTGGGGAGAATTTACAAAGCAGTTTGAAAAACCTGTATTTGAATTGTTCAGTCAAGGATTAAAAATGGTTCAGGGAATATTGACGGGGATGGCTCCCACAATTTCGAATGTTGCAGATGTATTACTCGCTTTAATGAGAGATGCAAATAGTGCAATAGAATCTGGTGGATTGAAACCGTTCTTTGAATGGCTATCGATTAATGCAGCAGATGCATTAGATACATTCGCTCGAGCATTCGGAAATGTTTTTGCTGGTGTGTTTTCATTAATGCAAGCTTTCTCGCCATTAGGTGCAAGTATGGAAGAAGGGTTATTAAGTTTAACCGAAAAGTTTAAAAATTGGGCAGCTACAGTTGGCTCGTCAGATGGATTTAAAGGCTTTATTGAGTACGTAAAAACAAATGGACCTGTTCTGATGGAAGTATTAGGAAACTTGGTTGATTTCATTGTAGATGTCGGTGTAGCTTTAGCTCCACTTGGCGAGAAATTACTAGGACTACTTAATGATTTAACAAACTTCCTAGCTACTTCAGAAGGGGTGCAAGGGTTCTTCCAAATGCTATCTGATATAGGAATAAGCATTATAGACAATTGGGGTCCGATTTCTGATATTCTGATTAGTTTAGCAGCTGGTGTAGGGGCATTTAAGTTAGCCATGTTAGGTATGGAAATCATCGGTGTGATAAATACATTGATGATGGCATGGCGAACAGGTACATTGATGCAAACTATCGCACAGTGGGGATTGAATGCCGCGATGTGGGCAAACCCTATTACGTGGATCATTGCAGCTATTGCAGCCCTGATTGCTATAGGTGTACTACTTTATCTAAACTGGGATACAGTAAAGGCAAAAGCGCTTGAATTGTGGGCTAGTTTAAAAGAAAAGTGGGAATCTATAAAGTCTGATACGATGGAAAAATGGAATGCCGTGAAGGAATATGTGGGTACAGCCATAGATGAAGCGAAAACGAAGGTTGTTAACAAAGCACAAGAAATTTGGCAAGGGATAGTTGATAAATGGAATTCGGTGAAACAATCCACGCAGGACACTTGGAATTCTATAAAAACAGCCATAAGTGATGCCATGAGTAGTGCCGGGGCAGCTATCAAGGATTTCTTCAGTCCGCTGTTAAACTTCATCGATAAGGCCAAAGGCGCCTGGGATGGATTTGTTGGTAAAATAACCAGCTTTAAAATGCCTTCATTTAGTTTTCCGTCATTGCCATCTTGGTTAGGTGGCGGTGGTGCAGATGGAAGCCATGCTACAGGTCTTGCGCAAGTACCGTTCGACGGTTATTGTATAGCCGCTTAATAGAGAAATCTATTTTGAAAAATCGGGTAAAATCGGTAAAAGGCTGAGATGCTAATGCCGAGGTAAACGAGAACACCACTCGTCACCGTAACGCGTAGTAGGTGAGCGATAAGGGAGCAATAATCCTACCAAGAGTGCCCGACATCCTAACATGAAAGATGAGGGTGAAAACGTACGCTGAACTTACACAAATATGAAGTGTAAGAACTAGAGGATAAAAAGCCTTTAGGATAACAAATTGTATCGAGCGATACTTCATAAAGATGAAGCGGTACTAACTGCCCGTCAATCTAATGCATTACGAGATGCGGGGATTTTAGGAACAACTGGATCAAGACCAACATTAAACCTTGAAAAAGATGGTCCATCACAAGGCAGTAGCGGGGGTGGCGGTGGAAGTTCATCAGGAACTACATTCGCACCGCAAATCGTTATTAATGTTAACGGTGGTGGAGATAGTGCGGATACAATTGCACAAAAAGCAAAAGAAGCAGCAAAGAAAGCATTAGAAGAGTTTTGGAATGACATGAATCTAGCAACATAGGTAGGTGGTTTTATGCCAAAAGCAAAGCTAGGTGACATTATTTTGGATACCGTTTATGACGAAAATCCAAAGTATGGTGTAAAAGTAACAGAGCACCCAATCGAGGGTGGAGAGTCAATTGCCGATCATGTAGAAAGAGAAACCGATAAGATGGACATAAGCGGTATTCTCACGGGGCCAGAAGCTTCAGCAAAATTAAGTAAGCTAATTCGCTATCAAAAGCAAGGCAAGATTATGGATTATGTATACCGTAACGGTGTGTATGGTGTTGTTATCGAAAGTTTCAACACCTCACACGGTGCGGAAATAAAAGGCGGTTTGAAATTCAGCATGACTTTAGTGTCAGTACGAATTGCTAAACCGTCTGTTTTAGCTGAAGGCATGCAAACAAAGGCTATATCTTCAGCAGGACGTAAACAACCTACAGGGTAGGTGGATATTATGCATATTGAAATTATAAAAGAAGAAATTCCATACCGTTTTGAAATGGAACTAGCAAAAGAATTATTTACATTTGAAGTCCATTACAATAAACGGTATGACTTTTTTACAATTGGAATCGAAAAAGATGGCCAGGTAATTGTAGTAGGTGAAAAGGTAGTGTTAGATTCACCTTTATTTTATGCATTAAACGATAAGCGACTTCCTAAAGTGACAATTACTCCTAAAGATAATAGCGGTAGCGAAACACGAATTACCTTTGAAAACTTAGGTGAGACTGTGCTATTAGAGATTGGGGGATTATTATGAGTATGTTATGGGGGCGCAAGTATGAAGCGGTTATTGGAAATACCATCTTTAAAAATGAAGATTTTACTATAAATTTTGATGTTCCATTTGATGATGGAGCTGATCCAAATATATCTGAAATTGAAATATACAATTTGAAAGATTCAACTATTAACAATATACAAGATAGGATGCCAGTCATATTAAATGCTGGTTATCAATCCGATGTAGGGGCTGTTTTAGTTGGATATGTAAGAAATCCACGTACGGAATGGAGTGGCGTGGATAAGATTACAAAAGTGAATGTCATTGATGTAAATGATAAATGGATGGAGCAATGGGTGGATAAAGCCTATGTAGAAAACATCACAGGGAAGCAGGTATTAAGTGACCTAATCAGCATGAGTGGTTTGCAGATTGGGTCTTTTATTTTGCCCACAAACGTTGTATATAAGAATGCTAAAACAGTGAAAACAATGCTTGGTCAGGCAATCGTTGAAGTAGCTAAAGATTGTGGAGCAAAAGTGCATGTGAATCGTGGAAGTATCTTTATTCGAGATAAATTTGATGGAGATAGAATTGGTTTTATCTTGGATAAAGAGCACGGATTAATTGGTACACCTTCACCAATCGAAACAAGTTATGAAGTGGGTATTGATGAGAACAAAAAGAAAATTGTAATGAATGGATACAAGGTAGTATCACTGCTCCATCATCGCATTACAACGGATAGTATTTTGCAAATTAAATCAAAAACAGCAAATGGTATATTTCGAGTAGAGAAAGGTCGTCATAAGAGTAACGGCAATACGTACTATACCGAAATGGAAGTGTATCCAGTATGAGAGAAGCGAATGATTTTTTTCGCCGATTTAAAGAAAAAATGATTGGTAGCTTAAATACATGTGCAATCGGAAAAATAGAAAACTATGATCCAGTAAAGCTAAAAGCCGATGTGAGGATATTACCAGGCGAAACATTAATTAAATCTGTTCCCGTTGGAATACAACAAACAGCAGGGTTTTTTATAAGAATGCCATATAAACGCGGAGATACCGTTCTAGTGGTGTTTGCGCAAAGGGAAATAGATAACATCATGTATGAAGCGAATAACCCCGCAAGTCAACGTATGCTCGCGGTAGATGATGCGGTTGTAGTATGTGGAATTAATCTTTTTACAAATAATTTACCTTCTGAGGATACAGACAAGCTTCTGATTGGCGAAAAGTCTGGTGGAGCAACAATTGCTATTGGTGAAGGGAAAATCATCATGAAAGGCATTGTTGAAGTAAATGGATCACAAATCGGATAAGGAGGAGGTATATGAAAAACTTATATATCAATCCTGCTACAAACGATATTGAGTTAGATGGACAGAATTCTTTCAAAATGGTGGAAGGTGATGACGAGCTAGTGCAAGCTGTAGCGGTAATTTTTAAAACCGCAAAGGGTTCATGGTTCTTAAATCCAAAAGGGCATGGTTTTGATCGTACTACAGTGCAAGCGAAACACTATGACAAGGACTTAGTTACTACAGCGTTATTCGAAGCGGCTTTTCAAGATGAACGAGTAGAAAATATACAAGATATCACATTTGATTATGATAAGGAACATCGTAAGCTTTCTGTCGATTTTAAATTCACGAAAAAAGGAACGGAAGAAGTGTTGGAAGGGAGGGTGTAATGCATGTTAACAGCTGAAGGGTTTGAGCGTAAACGGTATGCTGATTTTATTAAAGAGATGGAAGAACAAGCTCGTAAATTCTGGGGAAACGATGTGGATTTATCAGAGCGTGGTCCATTGGGATTATTTATTAAAAATATCGCTTTTGCAAGAGCAGAAGAGAATGAATTAGCAGAGTCGATTTATTATAGCGCGTTTTACTTTACGGCAGAAGGAGTAAGTTTGGATTATGTCGGGAAGAATCGTGGCTTAGAACGGTATAGAGCAACTGCTGCTATCGGTGTTGCACGATTCAAAGTGGAACCGGGTACCATCGTAAAACTAGGGACAATTATTGCTACGAAAAATGGAACCGAATTTGTGACTACAGAAGTCGGACGCGATGATTATCGAAACGGTGTAGTTGATGTAAAGATACAAGCAGCTATTCCAGGAATTATAGGTAATGTACAGGTTAACACCATTACTGAAATTATAACGCCATCGGTAGGGGTAAATAGCGTTACAAACGTAGAGCAAACACGTTATGGGCAAGAAGAAGAAACAGATTTAGAGTTTCGCAGAAGATATGCAAATTCTTTCTCGACTAGATCTTCAACGCCAGATGGCATCCGTGCAAGGTTGCTGCAAGATGTACCTGGTATTCGTACAGCGATTGTTTTTAGTAATACGGATGATGTTCCTGATTCTGAGGGACGACCACCAAATAGCATCGAATGTGTAGTGTACGGCGGAGATGATGATGTAATTGTTAAAACAATCTTAGCTGCAAAACCTGGTGGTATACGTGCATATGGGAAAAATCAATTCACGGTTAAGGATGAAGGTGGAAATGAGCATGTAATTGCTTTTAGTAGAGCAAGTGATCAACCAGTATATGTTCGTGTAACCGTATATCGTGATGGAGAATTCCCTGCACTAGCAATGGGTGAAAAAATGATTGAAACAGAAGTTATAAAATACATCGGTGGTCTTGATGCGAATGGAGTTAGATACACTGGTTTAGGAATGGGAGACGCGATTGTTACAGGGAAAATCGCAGCAAATGTTTTTGCAAATGTAGTTGGTGTGAAAGATTGTATAGTAGAACTCTCAAAAGATGGTGGCTCAACATGGACAAGTTCCAATATAGGTATCGGTCGTTTTGAAATTCCAAATACTGACTTTAATAAGGTTGTGGTCAACTTTGTCTGATGTATATAAAAAGATAATGAGTCGAATAACCGATAATTATAATCGTAATGAAAATAGTAATATCTCAAAAATGATGAAGCTTGCAGCGAACCACATACAAGAAAATGAAGAGTTACTGCAGCAAATAAGCGAGTGGCGTGATATTGATCAGGCCGAAGGAGTAACGCTTGATTACATGGGGCGAAACATTGGACAGGATCGTATGGGGTTTGATGATGCTACGTTTCGTGTTCTGCTAAAATCGCGTATCATTCGGAATAACTCGGATGGGTCGATTCCAACTATTTTGAAATTCTTGTCATTTATTTTAGGGGTAGATAAGCAGTATATAAAAATACAAGAGAAATGGAGAACAGGACGACCAGTTGGGATGTATATCGAAATTGATATAGAGTATGCCATTGCTATTGGTATTCCATTAGAGGAATTCGGATATATCGTCAATTCTCTCGTAGTTGGTGGCGTACATGTTGATTTGCATTACATTGGGTCATTTATGTTCTCTGACTATATAGACAAGGTGCAAGATGAGGATAAGGAACATGGTTTTCAAACGATGGGACTTGTATCGGGCGATGCTTATAACCGTGGGGAGTTTAGATTTGGCTCAATTGATGAAGAGGTGCAAGAAAAAAGGGGGCTATCTAGCACTGATACGGAACGAGGTGGGCGATTCGGGGGTTATTTTAAGATTAATGGATTTAAAGACGATACAAAAGATGCATTATTACCTTGGTAAAGGAGAGTAATATGATGGCAGAATTTAAAAAGAGCCTCCCTATATGGAACGCCACTGGAGTTGAACCACCACTCTCCAAAGCGGAAAGAGGATGGAAAGTAGACGAACGCCCACCAGCAGATTATATGAACTACTTGCAAAATAGAACGTATGAAGCAATTAAGGAATTACAAGAGAATGCAGTGCATAAAGAAACGATCGGAAGTATTCAAAGCGATATAAATACAGCTAAACAAGGTGTAGAAGAGAATACCAATCGAATAAAGATTTTACAAGAGCAAATCACTACAGGTGGAAGTGGAGTCTTATCCTATAATACTTTATCCGAATTGCAAAGTGCTTTTCCAAATGGTAGTGATAAACCAGTTTGGATTGTATCTGAAAACAGTTGGTATTATTGGGAAGGTACGAGTGCACCAGATACCAAACCGCCAAACATAACTGCTTCTCCTAATGGTGGCACATTCTCCAGTTCGCAAAGTGTGACATTAATAGCAGATGAAGCAGCGACTATTTACTATACATTAGATGGGAGCACACCTACAACGGGTAGTGCTATTTATAATGCGCCTATTACTATTAGTACCACTAAAACATTGAAATTTTTCGGGAAAGATTCAGCAGGGAATGTTAGTGCTGTACAAACTTTATTATTTACCATTAATACAGGTGGTGGAGATACTACGCCACCAATTGTAACTGCAAATCCAGTTGCAGGAACTTACACTAGCACACAATTAGTTGCTTTATCAGCAAATGAAACAGCAACTATATATTACACGCTTGATGGTAGTACACCGACAGTGAATAGTGCAGTGTATACATCACCTATTTCCGTAGCTAACTCACTTACACTCAAGTATTTGGGTAAAGATACTGCTGGTAATATCAGTTCTGTACAAACGGCTGTTTATACGATTAATAAAGAAACAACACCAGGAACAGTTCTTTTTGAAGATACATTCAACCGTCCAGATAGCCCAACTTTAGGAGTATCAGATAGCGGGCATACATGGACTAACTATACTAGTGTTAATGGTACAGTTTTACTGGGGATTAGAAATAATATGGCATATTCTTCAGGTGGAACATATGCTAATGCCCTTAATAAATTCAGAAGATTTACAACAAAAATCATTCCGACAAATAATTTTGTAATTGAATCACAAACAAGGTCATTACCATCGGGTTCTGGTGATTCTATGGCTATTTGTATAAGAATGGCGTCCGATGATGCGGATATGTTATATCTATTAAAGCCCGTTTTAGGATTACCTACGAGTAAATACTCTCTAGTCAAGATACCTAAGGGGGGGAATGCCTCCACAATAGTAACCGGCACTTCTTTTGTAGGAGAGAATGACGCAATTAAAATTGAAAACTATTCGGACGGGTTAATTAAAGTATTTGTAAACGATGTATTAGAACTAACGGCGACCGATACATTTGCAATGCTACCTACTACAACGGTAGGAATCGGCGTTAACGCTAACATTGTCGGACTTGGATTCGATAACTTTAAAGTAACTGCTCTTTAATTATAGATAGGGGGAATATATATGGCATGGAAAAAAGGTAGCGGCGGAACAGGAGCAACTGGACCACAAGGACCAATGGGACCAATGGGACCACAAGGACCGGCAGGACCACAAGGACCGAAAGGGGAGTCGGGAAGCGGCGGGACGGGTGGCGGTGGAAACGTAGCGTCTATTTATGAATATTATATACCGGATGCAGAAACAGGGGCACACATCGCCGGCGGTCGCGTGTATAGAGGTTGGACAGTAGAACAATATTATGCTGAATTCGACCGTATGGTGACGGATTTTCCTAAGTACGTGAAAAAAGAAACAGCGCCATATAAAGATATGTCAGGAACTTATGATTTACACCGTTGGATTTTTACACCGGAAGATGGATATGACAAAACTATTTACATCGGTGCAGGTGTGCACGGATCTGAAATGGCGGCAAAATGTACTATAACTAGGATATGTCAATTAGTGACGGAAGAATGGGAGAAGAAACCTCACCTTGCCTATTTGAGAAAAAGGGTTCGAATGGTTATCATTCCAGTCATTAACCCGTGGGGACACGCTCATAATACCCTGGTGAATTCAAATGATTCTGCAAACGGTGGAAACGGGGTTGGTGTTAACTGTAACCGTAACTATGACGGTTTTTGGTTTGGTCCAGTCACTTCTATAGGTGCGGATCATAACGGTTCGGGTCCATTTTCAGAGAACGAAACAAAATGGGTACGTGATACAATCCTTGCATACGGGCCGGAAAATTTTCATTATGCGTTTGATTTTCATGATAGTGCAACAGCTTCGGTACAAGGTGATTTTTGGATTAACTATAATACATTTCATAAAACAGCATTGCAACAAACGCGTCCTTTGGTTTGGTATCTAGCAAAGAAATACATTACGGACAGACCACCGTTTATATGGCATGACAAGGACACGACGACTTCGGGTGTATTTCCAGTTTGGGCAGGACGTACAATGGGAATACCGGCAAGTACGGTGGAGGGTTCGTATGAGGGAATTGGAACAACGTTTGACGGACCTTTCATGACTAAAATGATAGATATATATTTAAATGCAATCTTAGTTAATACGATCGCAAACCATAAAGCGCCAATACTCAAAAGTAATAAAAAATGGTTCGAATTAGAATGGTGGAAAGCCGGTGGAGAGTGGGCATTTAATCAGGGTAATGATTTTAATAGAATTATTCCTATGTGGGATGGTTTAGCAACTAAGTATTCGAAGTACATGAAAAAAAGTTCAACCTCTGTAACGAGTTCCGACGGAAAAGCCGTACATCATTATATTTTAGCGCCGCAAAGGGGATATAAAAAGACCGTTCTTATTGTCGGGGGACGTACCGAACCGAACAAAGAGCCATTTAATTTTTCAATCGCTATGTTAAGACTAGCTGAGTTGTTATGTAAATATGCGAATCACGATGAACACCTACTTTATTTAAAAGAAAACGTGAGAATCGTATTCGTTCCATATTTAGAGCATACGACCAAATATCTTAATTCAGCTGGTAATTTTGCAGCAGATGGAACGCCTACATTATCCCAGGTCAACATCTCGAATATTGTGAGTATCATGGATACGATTGGAACAATTGACGGAGTGATCTATCAGCGTGAATTAAACAAAACGGATATATACGCAGCAACGACAGACGACTCTTTTGTCCTCCCGGTCCAGGATACGACAGATCGAGCTTATGTTGAGAGCTATGTCGATTATTTATCCGAAAAGGGCCTAGTCGCGGAGTTACTAAAAAACGAGACGAATTCATTTGGTAACTATGTATTCAATAAGCGTGGAATCAATTGTGTTCGAATCGATACAGGACTAGATCACAAAATGTATGAGTTTAAAAAGTATCAATTCGATGATCAATTCACAGACACAGCTGTCTCTGTAGATACTTATTTGAAATATAATCACGAGATTGCAAGAAGAGTAAATAATATTGTAAACATCATTAAGCTGATGATAAAAGAGTAGCTAGAAGGAAGCTGCTCTTTTATTTTTGAATTCAAGGAGGGTTTGTATGGTTAATTTTGTAAAACAACTACCCGAATGGAAAAGTAAAGGTGTGGAACCACCAACAGATTTGAAAGATACAGGATGGAAAGCAGCTCAGAGACCCCCGGCTGCTTATTTTGATTGGTTCTTTAATCGAACGTATGAAGCGTTAAAAGAATTGCAGGAAGGGGCGGCGCAGAAGGTTACACTTGGTGATTTGCTCACTTTAAAAACGCTTAGTAAAGATACGATTGTGGCAGCTATTAATGAAATTAAAACGCAACTTGATAAGGACTTATCTCCAAGTCGTGATGGAGTAAACGTAATTTTAAAGGATGTAGGTGCTTACTTCACTACGGATAATGTGGAAGCTGCCCTACAGCAAGTAGGACTTAGCTTAAAAAACACAAGTCAAAGCATTACTACATTAACGCAAAACCTAACTGCGTTATCTGAAAAACAAACTCAAGATATTACTACGTTATCTACTAAACAAACTGAAGATGCTGATGCGCTGAATAAAAAAATAACAGCGAATACAACGAATATCACTGATTTGACAACGAAAACAACGGAAAATACAAAAAAAATAAATGATCAGTCAGAATCGTTGAGTAAATACAAGTCTAACAAAGATGATTTAGGGATTTTTAAAACAATCGAGTGGAAAACAAAGAGTGGATCGTTAAGAATAAAATCCGTTCTTTCTAATCCGGATGCAGATGGTACTTATCAAAAGCAAACGGTAACGAAATACGCAGACGATGGTGTTACTGTTAAGTCAACGGATGTGTATACATTAGTTCCCGATATAGACGGAGATATTGCAAATGAGGTGTTGCTGTAATGCCATATTTAGAAGATCACGGAATAGGTGCAGCAGGAAGTAAAGGTATAGAGCTGATACCTAAAGGTTATAGTACCCCGAGACTAGTTGGACAAGGCGCATTTATAGCATATCGTTTAGGTGTAGGGCAGACAGTGGCCTACCTAAGAAGAGATTATAATTTGTGCGATAGTATTGATATTGCCACAGGCACAAAGATTGCTACTACTACGACAGTGAATTTTCCGTTTATTCTTTGTGACGAAAACGATGATTTAATATATAACTGCGCTTATACTAATGGCACTCGGTTTGCAGCGTATGATAAAAGATTCGCTAAAGTTTGGGAATGTACAGAGTTAGCGAATTTTAATGGCAGTGCATTGCTCACAAAAGACTATATTTTTGCTAACTACGATAAAGGTGTCGTTAAAATCGATAGACGTACAGGGGCTGTTATAACGAAAAAAGATATAGTAGACCGATTAAACGTGGATAAAGGTGTATGGGGATGTAACGAAAATCAAAATCAAATTGTATTTATGAATTCAATTGGCATATCTATTATTTTGAATGCAAACGATTTGTCGGTTATAAAGCAATTTGACACATCAGAACTCTTTGTAACTGGCAGCGAATATATGTATGGGATAGGTATTTTAAATGGTATATTACATGTTTTTCAAAGAGGGCTATCTGGTACGAAAATACACCATTCAGGATTTGATTTAACTCAAACCAGTTTCGGATTGAAGGATAGATTATTTAATTATTTCATGCCAGGGTTTATGAAACAAGACGAAACATTACCGCAAACTGTGCAAACTTATAATAAATCGATTGTCGTAACAGCAACCGGAATGTTGCACATCATTCAATATAAAAATGGTGTAATGAAAAATATATCTTTAGCAGATAGTAAAAATTATTATTTACAAGCAAATAAACGTTTATATTTGAATTTCGATGGTATGGACAAGTTAACGCATTACGGGAAAATAATACAGTAGGAGGTTTATTCATGGCCATTCTATTTTTAGGTGAACCAGATGCAAATGGAATTGCAGTTGTCAGCTCGATTGTATATCAAAGTAAATATCTAGATGAAGAAACGAAAGCTCAAGGAATAGAAGTTAGTAATGTTCCACCTCTAACTGATCCTGTAGGGAAATTGATGGTGTTACGTTATAACATCATGTTAAGTGAGTTTGTGGTGGAGTATATTGACCGACCGATTGAACCCGAAAATATAAATACTGAACAAAAGTAAACGTGCAGAAATGCAGGTTTTTTTATTTTGGAAAGGAGAGGAACAATGGATCGTATTGATGTAATGAGTAAATCATTTGTAGTGTTTTTTGGAGGTTTTTGTGGGTACTTCTTCGGAGGGTGGGATGCTGTTTTGAAGGTTCTAGTGATTTTAGCGCTAATCGACTATCTAACAGGCATGATTGCAGCAGGATATAATGGCGAATTAAAAAGTAAAGTTGGTTTCAAAGGCATCGCTAAAAAAGTGGTGCTTTTTTTATTGGTTGGAGTAGCTGCACAAGTAGATGCTGCAATCGGTAGCAATAGTGCTATTCGTGAAGCGACAATCTTCTTCTTTATCGGAAATGAGTTACTTTCGCTTTTAGAAAATGCAGGACGTATGGGGATTCCTTTACCTTCAGCATTAACGAATGCGGTTGAAATTTTAGGTGGCAAACAAAAACAAGAAGAGAAAAAAGGAGATGTTGAATAATGAGAGTATCGAGTCATAGAGGACATAACGAGATTGTGCCCGGAGCTAACTATGGTAATCGTAAAGAACACCTTTTAGGAGATCAAACTAATGGAGACTTTATTAAGAAGTTACGTGCATTAGGTCATTCTGTAGAAGACGATACAGACAATGTGGGTCGCACAAAGAACGCCGTTGTAGGTAACCAAGTTAGGAATATCAACGACAGACCGAATGATGTAGGATTTGCCTGGCATAATAATGCCTCTGATGGTGATGGTCACGGAGTAGAAGTTCTCTGTTATTCTGAAAAGGAAGCACCTATGGCAGCGCGTATTTCAGCGGAGATTGCAAAGCGTACTGGATGGAAAGACCGTAGAGCTAAGGTACGTCCGGATGTTGGAGTAATTCGTTCGAGTAACTGTCCATTTTTCCTCATTGAAGCAGGATTTATAGATAACGATGGAGACATGGCTAAATGGAATGTGGACGCGATTACCTCAGCGGTAATCTTTGCCTACTTTGGACAAGAATGTGGAGGAACAAGCCCAAGTGTCGCGCCTACTCAGCCAACTAAACATAACATTATCCAAACAGGTGCTTTTTCACCGTATGAAACGCCTGATGCTATGGGAGCATTAACTTCTTTAAAAATGACAGCTACATTCATTTTACAATCTAATGGACTAACGTATTTTGTTACTGAACCAACTAGTGGTACACAATTAAATGGTATGAAAGACTGGCTAAATAAAAAAGGCTGGTATTACGAAGAGAAGTAAAAATAAGAGCCGTCATTTGACGGCTTTTTTTATTTATTCAATATTAAACGGGGTCAACTGGACTAAACTGCCTGTTCAATACCGTATTCCCTTGCTGAATCACACCCGCAAAGTTTATGCCCCATGTGTTTATAGTAACTGGGGAGTGAGGGTCTTGTGGTGATGCAGGGTCGCCTGGGGAGTAAGGGTCTGCTGGACGCGTCACCCGAACTACGTACGTAGGGTCTTGCGGTCGTGCCGGGTCACCGGGGAAAAACACTCTTACACTAAACAGTTGCCGTGGTGGAATCGTAAATGTTACTGGACCAACAAACGGATTTACGCCTTCAGGCTCACAATAGATACATCCCCCGTTACCATTCCGCACAGTATCATCTGAACCTCCATTATCATCGTTAATTAACTCCCCACAAAGATATCCATAAGAAGGGTACACGTCACCATCGCAAGTATCTTGATAATTCTGTACCGCTATAGTTACAGCTTGCGGTTCGTCTGTTTGATTGAACGCAGATACTTGTACGAAGTCGGTATTTGCATTACGGAATAAAGGACCGGATGTGTACGTTTGGTAGCGAGGTTCACAATGACAATCACAGTCGCATTTACGGTGGTGGTTACGCTTCTTTCTATAACACTTATGTGAACGATCATAATAATAATTTGACATATTAATTACGTACCTCCTTTCGTTTTAGTACATGCTATTCGGAGAGGAGGCGGAGGGATTGGACCATATAGTAAGTAACCGTAAAGCAAGCCGCCTCTGTAAAAGGAGGCGGCTTTTTTTATGTAGTAGCCTATACACTGAACATCAAGTATCTTTTATGTTTAATCGGAAATTTAATTGTCGAAATAAATATATTTGTACTCATCAACTCTTCGTAGTTTTCTTTGTAATACTAAGTTGTTATATTCTGCAATCCATTCGAGGTCTTCATGGAAGTCTTCCATAAGATCTTTATGTTCTCTCCATAAGAATTTCAGTTGAGATTCCCATCTTTTTTTAGTATACCCAGGCTCCATACTCATATGGGTTTTATTGTCTAAATAATCTCGTATGTCTTCAGTGCTAATAATTACTTCTTTTAACCCTGAAGAGGTAGTGCGAAAGAATGTCCGATAATTAATGTTTGAATCTGTTTTATAGTCTAACCAACAGTCTTCAAAAACAGGGAAATTTTTGTTATGTGGTAATTCTATAAATCCATAATACTCATTATGTTTTGTGTGTTTACATAAATCCTCTTCGTTATATTTTATTTTGTTATTAAACCCTAAACTTCCTAAGAATTTAAAAACTAGATACATAATAATACAAATTGGGCCTAATAACACTATTAAAGAAAACAAACCTGCTAATGCTGCTCCATTTGCTCCATGCATAAATCTTATATCTCCTTTCGTAGTTCTGCATTATATAATTTACCACATTTTTCATAAAAAAGTCTTCTAAAAGAACACAAGTTCGTATATAATAAGAACAAATGTTCTATTAAATTAGGAGTGATTACTTTGTACGATTATTCTCTTTTTCCTAAACGGATTATATTATGCGTCGATTTACGTAGCTTTTACGCGTCCGTCAGTTGTATCAAAAGAGGATTAGATCCGAGGTATACAAAACTTGCCGTAGTAGGAGACGTGAATCGTAGCGGTTCGATCGTTTTAGCAGCAACTCCGCCACTTAAAGCGCTAGGGGTTAAGAAGATGGCTCGATTATATGAAATACCGAAAAGGCCGGACATACTTATCGTTAATCCAATCATGCATACATATATTAAATGTTCGAACTACATTACGAAACTAGCGTTACAATACGTGGCACCCGAAGACTTCCATCAGTATTCCATAGACGAATTCTTTATAGATATGACGGCTTCTTTACATTTATTTGCGGATACCCCTTATGAATTTGCGTTGAAGCTAAAATATGAAATATACGATAAGACTCGTATCGAATGTACTATCGGCATTGGTCCGAATTTACTAATGAGCAAGGTAGCGATGGACATCGAAGCGAAGAAGAACGCTAACGGAATAGCACAGTGGACATATGACGATATACCCGAGAAGTTATGGAGTATTAGACCGCTCAGTAAATTTTGGGGTATATCGTATAAAACGGAAACGAAGTTAAACCGGAAAGGTATACATACGATAGGTGACTTGGCGAATTATCCGCTGAAATACCTGAAGCAGAATTTCGGTGTGATCGGTGAGGAGCTCCATTTACATAGTAACGGCATAGATTTCAGTCGTATATCGGAAAAGCATGTACCAGCGGAAACTTCTATCGCTAAAAGTCAGATACTATTACGTGATTATACGATAGATGAATTTCCCATTATTTTGTTAGAACATATCGAGGAAGTTTGTTATCGATTGCGACGACAACATAAACTCGCTCAAACCGTCTATTTTTCCGTTGGATATAGTAAAGGTTACGGTGGGGGCAGAGGTATACGAAAATCACATACGTTAAGTCGACCGACTAATCTAACGATGGATATCTATAACGTTTGTACATATTATTTACATACACTATATACTGGCGAACCGATTAGGTCAGTCAGTATATCATTAACGAATTTAGTAAGCGAAGGGGAAGAACAGATTTCGCTATTTGATAACGTAGTACAACGTGAGAAAGAAATGCGACTAACACAGGTCATGGATGAAATCCGTACTAAGTTTGGTAAGAATAGCATATTACGGGGCGTTTCCTATACGAAAAATGCAACCGCGAGATATCGAAATACATTACTAGGGGGACACAAGTCATGAATAATACAAAACACGCTAATATGCCGAAGGGGAGGGGGATGGTAAAGTGGACTCCGTTTGCAAGCATGCCGGAGCAATTCGCAGGTATTCGAGAGATTATTAAGGAGAACGCGAAAGTACCTAGACCTATCGTTACAAAGGACGCACAAGAACGAATTGAAAATCGATTGCTCATTTCGTTACTAGGCGAAGAGGAGTTACTTATTACATATTACGAGGACGGTTACATACTTACAAATTACTTTACCATTGTGGATATCGATCCTTTAGAAAAGGTTATTATCTGTACGGACGCTTTTCGGAATAAACATACATTTAAATTTATCAATATTATTGACGTAGAGTAAACGTACACTAAAATCCTTTATACTAGCTTAACGATGACTTAACGCTACCCTGGTAAACTTAGTTGTGTAATTATTACATAACGACAAAGGAGCCGAAATATGACACGCCCCCTATACGAAATATCAATGTCAGGTTACGAAGAACTAAAGTGGTATCCTATCGAAGTGAAGCGAGGAAAGCAGACGTTTCATTTTGAAGTATATCGTTCAGGTAATGAACTATCCGTATTTTACATCGATGAATTAGGAAGGAAACGTGCGGTAACAAGTACGGAGGAGTTAACATTGATGTTGGTAGTCGACGAAGAAAAGAAGCGATTTAGGAAATTCGTAGGTAATTCTGAATGGATATTGTTAGACGGGGTGTGTGCCGATAGAGGGATGACGAAAGAAGAAATAGCTGCTTATTTATATGTGAAGGCGCATGTGCTGGAAGATATGGAAGAGAAATGAATGCAAAAAGAAAACCGCCTTAATTATATTTGATGATAAAGATAATTCTTTTTGTTCTTTATATTTATATGATATGATTTTTGGGTAAATAAAAAAGCAGGGATGGTTATACAGTATGGGATTGGATATAAGCTCTTTGAAAGATTTTTTTCCATTCGGCAGCGCTATGTTGGGTGCTATAACAGGTGGATGTATTACATACAGCTTATCGAGAATAAAAGAAAAAAAAGAAATCACTAAGAAGCAATTAGAATCTTTATTTGAGTTGCAGAAAATTAACTATAAGTTGCTTAGTAGCTTCACAGATTGTCTAATGATATTAGACAGGTATGTTTTATTGCCTACAAAAATAGAAGATTACGATGGGGATAAAGCGGCTAGAAGAATAGTGGAATGTTCGAACGAGTTAGCTGATTTGTATGTGGCGTCACTAAGCCACGCTGTACATATTAATAAAGATATATTTAAACTTGTCAAACAAGTACATGATGATACAAGGTTCCTTTTTGTGAAAATCCAAAAATCAAATATAAACGAAGTGAGGGGCATAGTAAAGACGTATTCTCATGAAAATAGAGGTGCATTAAGTACCGCTATAAGTCACATAACCCTGTTACAAAATACTTTAATGCAAATGGAAGCAGAGTATGTGAATCGGTATATTCAATGAAAATTGTATAATTATTTTTTAAAAATTTAGTGCCGACTCTTTTGGAGTCGGCTTTTTTATTTATTCCGTATTAAACGGGGTCTGTTGGGCTAAACGGCTCAGTTGGAATAAACTGCCCGTTCAACACAGTATTCCCTTGCTGAATTATCCCCACAAAGTTAATGCCCCATGTGTTTATAGTAACTGGGGAGTGAGGGTCAGCTGGAATAACAGGGTCTGTTGGTTTCGTCACCCGAACTACGTATAAAGGGTCAGTTGGTTGATGCGGGTCAGTGGGGTGAAACACCCTTACGCTAAACAACTGTCGTGGTGGAATCGTAAATGTAACGGGTCCAACAAATGGAGTTACTCCTTCAGGCTCACAATAGATGCATCCTCCGTTGCCATTCCTATTGCTCAATTCATCATCTGAACCACCGTTATCATCGTTAATTAACTCTCCACAAAGATATCCATAAGAAGGGTATACATCACCATCGCAAGTATCTTAATAATTCTGTACCGCTATAGTTACAGTTTGCGGTTCGTCTGTTTGATTGAACGCAGATACTTGTACGAAGTCGGTATTTGCATTACGGAATAAAGGTCCAGATGTGTACGTTTGGTAGCGAGGTTCATAATGCCATTCACAGTCGCATTTACGGTGGTGGTTACGCTTCTTTCTGTAACACTTATGTGAACGGTCATAATAATAGTTTGACATATTAATCACACAGCTCCTTTTTAGTACATGCTATGCGAAGTATAAGAGGGAGGATTGGACAATAAATGGTAGATGTGTTGAAAGTGAAAAGGGAGAGTGAATAGAAAAGACACCCTAAGGTGCCTTCCTCCGACTTCATAACTACAATTTATGTAGTGGAGTATCATGTTAATTTTTCATGAATATAATGTGCGTTCTGACTATTTATTGGACAAGCGGGGATAAGCATACAAGAAAAAATGTTGCCTTTGCATTATATGTAATAAATATAATAAGTAAAGGAGTTTGACTGTTTATGTCATCCAATTATAGAAAACACTTCAACCATTGTGATATGCCTTGCGCATTTCCAGTTCCTATTCCAGGAGATCAAGGAATTACAGGGTCAACAGGACCAACGGGACCAACAGGACCAACAGGACCAACAGGACCTACTGGAATTGGAACACCAGGACCTACCGGGCCTACTGGGATTGGAACACCAGGACCTACTGGACCTACTGGGCCTACTGGGCCTACTGGGCCTACTGGGCCTACTGGACCTACTGGGCTACAATCAGCATTTAGAGCAAATAAAATTGATAATCAAGCGTACAATACTGCTAATACTTTTGTTACTGTCACCTTTACAAATGAACAATTCGATTTACGAAATGAATATAATGGCGTTACAACATTTATTCCTAGAGAAAATGGAGTATACCAAATTAATGCCGAAGTTCTTTTTTTGCCTACAGATACAGATACACTATATAGCTTTGATATGGCAATAATCGTAAACGATGGCATCTTTAATGCAGCGGTTGCTGCTGATTTTATCCAAAACATTACCGGCTCAGTTCAGACTTCAACGTCCGCTATATATGGTTTAACATCATTAAGTATTGTGACTGTCATTTTTCGCGCTTCTACAACTGGTACATTAACATTTTTTTCCGGTACTAGAGCATCCCATTTTGATGCAGCAAGATTCCCTTCTCCATAAAATATTTTTCTAGTCATTCGTATTTCATATCATCTCAAATTTATTATGCGATATGCTAAATAGAGAGATTAGATAAAAAACGTTAATACGAATAAGATATTAGACAAGTATTACGAGGAATGAAAAAAGACGCTAAAATAATTGCGTCTTTTTTATTGTTATTATTATTCAAATCTATATTTTATCGATTTAAATAATCTGTAAGGAAGTCCTCGGCTTCTTTCTTTATTTCTTCCGGAGTCATTTGGTCTATTGGCTTGTAATTTCCATATTTATCATAGTTGGCTGAATCTTTTTTAGGGTCATAAGTAGGCGGTGGTATTTGTTCCTTAGGTGCAGCAGGTTCTTCTTTTTTGGGTGTTGTTGTTTTTGGTATTGAATTTGGTGCGCTTGGTGTAGTGATTTGTTTTCCATCAATTTCGCGTAATAAAGGGAAAAGTTCTGTGTATTTTCTTGCAGATTGTTTCATCAAATCATGGCCCTTTTGAAACGCATTTACATCCCTATACGCTAAGGCGTCTTTCATAATAAAAGATGCATCTAAGAATCCTTGCATTGCTTCTACCATCGTACTATGTAGCTTGCTGTACTTATTAGGTGCGTTAATCGACATCATATCATTGGATACTATTTCGAATCCTCTTAAAATATTAATTATTTCTTTTCTCCATTCTTCATTATCCATTTGTATAGATCCTGAATTTACAGTTTTTAAGTACGCAGTTGTATACGGATCGATATCATTAAATGACTTGTCGAGTTTTGTTCTATATTCAGAATCGGATAAGACTTCTTTTTTATCGTTTGTATTACTAGCGGTTGTTTCAATTGAACTTGATTCTTCTTCCTTTTTAACAGTATTATTTTCACAGCCAACCGTTAAAATTCCAAGAATAGAAGTAATAAGTAATAGTTTCTTCACACACATCACCCCTAATTTTATTTATGTCAGAGAGTAAAATAAAAGCACTCTTTCGAGTGCCTTCAACTATTCAACTTTAAGTTTAATTTCTTTTCCAGCTATACCACCACGAGCTTTTAATACTAACCCTTGTACGTCTTTAGGCACATCAAATACGATTTTACCTGTTTGTGATAGTCCAGGATTTAGTTTTTCTAACAAGAATTTAGAATTACCGCCATTTGCTACATTCAGCTTAATTTGAGCAGCAGAATTACTTGAAAACTCACGTCCTTGGTTATCCTCTAATTTAAAGCTATTACTACTTAATGTGATGGCATCTTTTTGGTTATTCGTAAGTGTTAGTTCCACGACTTTAAAAACCCCTTGAGCTTTTTCATTAATGTGCTCTGTTCCCACCGATTCTAAAGTTTCAACGGATCCAACAGCAATTTTAACGTTGGAGGATTCACCTTCTTTAGAAAGCTCTTTAGGTTCCTCTTTTTTAGCTTCTTTTTCTTTCTTCGGAACATCTTTTTTTGTTTCTTGTTTCGGGTCAGTAGATGCTTTTTCTTTTGGATCATTACTACCATCAACGACTGCAGCAATAAAAATAATAACTACGATTGCTATTACTCCTAAACACCCAAACTTAAAAATTTTCACCGAATATCCCCCTAGATATGTATTGGTAACGCAATATAGATTATATCAAATTATTCGGAATATTTTACAAAAAGTTACTAAATAAAAAGATTTTTGTAAGAAAAAAGCCAACTCATAAAAGAGAGTTAGCTTCATGAATTCATCATATGAATGAGCTTATCGCCATCGATTAACTCAATATTTTTATCCGCGGCGTATTGCCTTGCATTCTTATTGAAATTGCTTAGTGTAACGAAATATCCTCCAACAGCCTCCGCATCTACAATAGCGCTATGAAGCTTCTGAATAAACGGTCTTCCGATGGAGTTTTTTGTATAGCGTTTTACTTCAACGAATTTCATTTCTTGCCCTTTATAAAGAATGATGTCTTTCCCGCCATCGTTAGAACCAGAAGTTACTTGGACCGTATAACCGAGAGTGCGAAAGAAATCAGCTACAAAGTATTCGAATTCCCGCGGATCCATTACTTCTAAATTTTTACGAGTTGCATTTTGTCTAATTCGTTCAGTCCTAATTTCTTCAGGTGTTACTTCTGGACCTTTTGTTATTGCACCGATTAGAAAAACAATTACAAGCAATGCTATTGCCCAAATCATGCAATTCACCTCAGTATGAGTATGTCCAAATAGTGTTTATTCTATTTCTTCCTCGGTCCATATTTTTTCTACAGGTAATTCCAAAACTTTTGCAATACGATACGCAACTGGGAGTGTAGGAGTAGCCCCTTTAATTAGGTTTGTCATGGTTGAATTGGAAATTGAAGCTTCTTTAGCAATGAAGCTATACTTAATGCCTTTACTATCTAAAATTTCTTTTAAGTGACTTTGCATAATACTTTTACCCCCTTACAAAAAAAGTACTAGGTCTTTATGTTATTTTTTCGCTTGGACAGGCAAAATCCTTCTTTCTACGTCATATACCTTTATCAAGACCACGAGGAATACCAAGTGGAATCGAGGACACCAAGAAGGGAGAGGGCGCATATGCGTTGGCAATATTCACATTTAAACGAAACACCTTACCTGTATTCATCAAAGGAATTGAGAACTATGTATAAGAGTTCAAGTGGTAAGAAAGAAACAAACGCCATCGTGGACCACATGGAAAGACATGAGGTTTTTAACAATCGTGAGTATAAAGGATATTACCGTTTATCGAACGATATTATGGATGATTTATGTGAAGATAACGATGAAATATTAGAGTGGGGAGATCTCATCAATGAGTATCAACCGATTATGACAGCGAAGGGATTACAACTCATTCGAAAAGAGGGATTCAAATGACAATCGTAGGAGAAGTGATGGTTGTATGGACGGCAACTGGCTTGTCAGTAATTACGATGAAAGTCGCGGAGAAAATGGGGCAGAGTGTTCCACATTGGCTTCCACGTATGACCATGTACACAACGCTTACAGGCTCGTTCTTGTATCTTCTACGTTATGTTCTTTTCGCGTTTCTATAAGGGAACACCAACCTGGAATTACAGGACATTTACTTGTCGTTGAGATAAAGCATGTACGGGAGTCTTCCAAAAATAAGGGATATATACCCTTATAAAGGGTATATGGGGAGTGGAGAAAATGATTGAATTATTACTCGTTCCAGCTGCAGGTTTGACGGTGGCATTATTCGGTGAAAAGTTCAAAAGAAAAAATGATGATAAACGAAAGATACAAGTGTTTTTTGAAGTAGCAGGTATTGCGATTAAAAGAAACAACTCGGAAAAATTACAATACCCGAAGTTCCAAAAGCAAATAGAGGATGATCGTAGTACGACTTATGTATATACCTTGCCACTTGGTATGCCAAGTAAAATTATTCAAAAGGTTGAGGACGTTGTTTCTGAAGGATTAAATAAACCAGTACGTATTCAGTACGATAATTATAAATTGAACATTCGTGTATTCCGCAGAGAGATACCGAAGAACTGGTCATGGTCAATGGATTTAGTAACGAAAGGGAAATGGCGTATTCCAGTTGGCCAGAGTTTAGAAACAATTGTTTACCACGATTTTGATGAAACACCGCACATGGCTGTAGGAGGATTAATTCGTATGGGGAAAACAGTCTTCCTTAAAAATATGTTTGCTTCCTTATCATTAGCGAATCCAGATCATGCTCATTTTTATTTAATTGATTTAAAAGAAGAAGGACTCGAATTTAGCGAATATAAGAAACTGAAACAAGTTGAACAGATCGCAGAAACATCAGAGCAAGCACATGGCATGCTCTTAAAAGTAATGGAGAAAATGCATGAACGTGGGAAGTACATGAAAGAACGTGGCATCAAGAATATTGTTCACACGAAAGAAAAGGACCGGTATTTCATTGTAGTGGATGAGGGAGCAGTACTCGCACCTGCAAAAGGGCTACCGAGAGTTCATAATAAAATGTTGGAAGAGTGCCAATACATGCTTAGTCACATTGCGCGTGTAGGTGGAGCACTTGGGTTTCGTATTGTCTTCTGTACGCAATATCCAACAGGAGATACATTGCCAAGGGTAGTCAAACAGATGGCGAATGCAAAACTTGGTTTCCGTTTGCCGACCCGTACTGCATCAGAAGTTGTCATTGATCAGTCCGGATTAGAGCAATTACCATCTATTCCAGGAAGAGCTATATATATGAAGGAAAACTTCACCGTATTGCAAGTGCCGTATATCGATGACAAGGTCATGTGGAAACATCTAAAAGAATATGAGGTGGAAAAACATGAACATCCAGAGCCACATGAAAATCAATCGTCAGATGGCGATACTTGCGACGATTAGAAATCTTCAGTTTGCTACAAGAAGACATTTGATGAGTGTGCATGATATGGGTGGTATCCGAAACGCAAACCGTATTATGGGAGATTTAAAACCATACATGAGTAAAACGATGCAAGGGAAAGAATACGTGTATTACCTCAATAAAGAAGGTCACGCCATGTTCGGTGATGATGGAAAAGTAGTATCGAGAGGAAAACTAGCTCATGCACTTTTACGGAATGAAGCGTGGTTACATTTATTTTGTCCTGATGATTGGCAGATAGAAACGAATATACGTTATATAAAGAACAAGGAAAAAAAGAAAATTATTCCTGATGTGAAGTTTCGCGATGAAGAAGGAATACTTCATGCAGTTGAGATAGATCGCTCACAGAAAATGAAAGTGAATGAAGAGAAGTTGAAAAAATATGAAGAACTTACACAAATTTATAAACAGAAGCATAACGGGAAAATGCCAGTGATTCATTTTTTTACGGTGACAAAATACAGAGAGAAGAAATTAGAAGAGTTAGCAGCTAAGTATGACGCGTTTGTGAAGGTGTATGTGATTACAATTATATAAGAGCGAAATAAAAAAGAACAGTCCTTCTGTAGTGACATATAGCGTTACAACTCTTTAGAAAACAATTCTAGTTCATCAAAAATCGATAGGTTCATATCAAAAACGCCATCCTTTCCTATGATTCTACAGAAAGAATAACGTTTTTTTCGTTTTATGGATACAATTTCTCTTTAGCTTGATGGTGATGTGGCGAGACCCCACATCCATCAACTTA
>NZ_QOSD01000029.1:21375-35818 GCF_008368905.1 Bacillus sp. SH5-2 | reverse complement strand
TACAAAGGGTACAGATTATTATTCTGGTCCTTTTTATTATGGAGAAATAGGAGTTGAATTTATTTATGAAAATAATCAATGGGGCGTTAATAACATGCTGCGTTTTGATTTAGGTAAAAAAAACCACCAAGCATTTCGCTTGGTGATTTTGTATTAGGACTCTAATTTTTTCCCACGTCTTAATAATAAAAGAAAGACAATGACAAGGAATCCAAGTATGAGAAGGAAACCATATTGTTTTATATAATCCATTATGTCATCTGTACTTGTTGGTTTTTCTACGTGAATGCCATCTTTATTTGTAGTAATATGAATATCTTTCATTTTTACTTCGTTTGTTTCTTTTTGTAAATCAATCCATTCCATGTTTGGAATGCTTTCTAGATTTTTTAAAACTTCTTTTAATGGTTCCACACCTAAGTAAGGGTGATAGAATGCACCAATAACTCCATCGGATAATTTAGCAACAGATAAAGCACGTTCTTTCATTTTAGCAAAAGCCTGTGGTTTATCTTCTTCAATAAATCCAACTGTTTCAGGCAGTAATTTCATTCCATGCAAAAATGATGGTGTACTTATGTATGCTGGAGAATGCATCGATTTCCAAGTTGTATCACTTAACTGTAGTTGTCCTACATAAGTTGAAAAGTACCTTGATAATACTTCATACCCTTTTTGAGACATTGTGTAATGAGGTGCTTCAAATGCGACAGGATATAGTTTAGCATCTACAAGTTCTTGAATGCCTTTTTCGATATGATCTGTCGTATATTTTTCTTCGAATGCTTTCCCTTTTTCTAAGTATTGATTATAGGCTTCTATATTTGGAAAATCGTTTTGTGTTTTCGGTTTTTCATGATTAGGTTGACGAATTGGTTGATCAGTTTTTACATCCCAAAATTCAAAGCCCTCACCAGTTTCTGTATCATAAAATTGGTGAGTATAACCATGCATAGTAATGGCTGCCCCATCGTCTTGCATAGAACGTAAAAGATCAACTAATTCTGGTTTGTCTTTTAATTGTATCTTTTTTCCTGTATGTGGATCTTTATATACCGGAATGACTGTAATCATGTAAGGGATTTGTTTCTCTTTTAGTAATGCAGCAATTTCTTTTAATTGATTTATATCTGCAGCGGGATGAACGTCCTCAAGCCGTAAATAAGCTGAAACTTTATCCGTTTTTGGTTTTTGTCCAAAGTAAGAAAATAACATTTCACCAACATAATGAGACATCCAATCAAAGAGATTTGGCGTTGCAACGTAATAAGATGTTCCGTGTTGAACGATTAGTGGATTGGTGTTATTTGCGCTTGAAGCGTTAGCGAGAACGATCCCATTTGTATCAACCGATTGAATTAATCGCTCTCCTTCTAAAGTATTTTCTAGCTTTTTGCTTGGATATTTAATTTTGTTAACCCGTACATCATTGCCCTTCAATGTAATGAAAGAAAAACGGCTAGATAATTGTTCAAGGTTTTGTCCTAGCGCTAATACAGGACCTGAGAAGTTTTCTAGAAATTGTTTTGTTTCAGTAGAAAATTCTTCTTTTTTTTCACCGATGTAAACAACATGTGTAAAAGAAGAGGAGTTAGTAGTTGTAGTTGCTTCTTTCAAACTTTTCACAGTTATATCATTTGTAAAATGCCCTAATTGAGTATTAAGGATTTGGATATTATTTGTAACCGTATCTTCTTTTGTACTATATAGAACCAGTACCTTTGGTTTTGATGATGTTTGTGCAGAGGCATGTATAGGGATGAGTAGTAAAATGCTGAACAAGAGTAGTAGGTATTTTTTCATTTTGTGTTCTCCTATTCTATATATGGAATTCAATTTACAATTATATAGAAGAAATAAGTTATAGTCCAATTATGTTACATTTTTAGACGTATTTACCATTGTTTTATTCGCAAAATCAGTCTAAAGCATGATGATAATATGTATAGTTATTTGCTATGATGGAAGAGTAAGAGAATGATAGAATGTAGGTAATTGTAAAGGGAAGAACGCTGAAAGGGGACAAATTTCAGCGGAGAAAGAGGTAGAGATAGTGAAGAAATTCTTTGTAGGATTTTTAGTTGTTCTTGGAGTATATTTATATTTCCAAGGAAAGTCTGAAGGAATGGATAAGCTAGTGAATGAGACAAGTTATGTTGATTCAGAAGAAGCAAAACAGATGAAACAAGTTATTATAGAGGAAGCAAAGAAAGTAAATCTTCCGGAATGGATACCTCTTACAATTGCCGAACATGAAAGTCGGTTAAATCCAAGAAGTGTTGGAGATAATGGAACTTCATTCGGATTGTTTCAATTGCACCGCGGTGGCGGACTTGCGCCGGATCATTTAACTGATGATGAGTTGAAAGATCCACGTACAAATGCACAAATTGCAATGCCGCATTTAGTGAAAGGATATAAGCGCGGGGTGCAAAAAGGTTTAACTGATTTTGCATTACTAAAATATGTAGCGAATACATCTGGATGGCCAGGCAATTTAGGGCCAGAGTGGACGGATAATAACATGAAGTATAACGTTGGATTAGAGAACGTATACTATCGAAATAAAGGTGTAATAAAGTGAGGCTTTAATTAGCGGAGAGAGTGTTCATCCATCCCTGATTATTAGTCTTCATCAATCGGGCTACTGTCCAAAAATAGCGGTAAAACAGAGTAGGTTTTCTATACCTACTCTGTTTTTTTATGAATCATTCCATCTTTTTCTTTCGTGAAGTACTGCGCTAGTTGTATTTTCACCTCTTCTAGTTTTGTAGAAACTTGTGGTATTTTATATCCTACATACAATGGTGAAACGACAAAGCGCGGAACAACTTTACAAATGATTTTTCCATTTAAGTGATAGAAGAATAAGTTATAGCTACTGCATCCTTTATGGAAATCTGTCAGTATGTAGCGTACAGTTTGCTGAATGTAATTTGCCATTTCATCTATAAATGCAATATTTTCAATGACTAGGTTAAATTCAGTAAAGCCAATAATAGGACGCTCTGAAATATTAAGTTCAATGCGTTCATTTTTTTGAACAATTATCCCTTGGAAATTTTCTTCTTCAATATTTTCGAGATAGTTTACATGTTTCATTCCAATAATCTGCATGTGTGCATGGTGCAAACTCCCACCTGAGAATGGACCGTGATTTTTATATAAAATCACAGATGTAAATTCTTCACTTTCCTGCAACTTTAGCCAATGTTGAATAGAAAAATGTATTAGTTTTTTCATATGTTCTTCTGTATATGTAGCGATATGATCTTCACAATTATCTGTTTCGATTAATACGGTTTGAAACGTATCCTTTAATGTAGGGAATTTATTTTTTAACCAAATAATTGAGCCCTCAGTTGCTAAAATATCCGTTAAATTTTCTTTATCGCAAAATGGACAGGCGGCGTTTCTATTCCGAATGCTTTCTGGTTTTTGTTTACCGATATCGTTTAAAAAATATAGTTGTTGTGTATCCATTTGTCTATATGCCCCTTTAAAATATGTGTAAAAATCCCGCTTAATACATTCGGGACAAGGAGGAGGAAATCCTTTAAAGAGGATAGGAAAAAATAAAAGACAAGATATCCTCATTATGATAGGGTACCTTGTCTTTTATTTTTTCTTTAACAATGTGTATGGATAATATAGAGTATTTTCATTACGCCTCTTTTTTCTATTTTTCATTGTGTATAAGGCAATTGCTGTACTTGCGATTACAATAATGGCTTTCTTCATATTCATATACCCCTTTTTATTGTTGGTTTAATTCTTGACTAACTGCTTTTGCATCAACTAAAGCGTGTAAAATCATTTTTACCATGTTCATCATATTTCTTCACTCCTTTTTATAGTTCGTTTAGTTCTTTTACAACTGCTTGTCCGTTCACTAATACCTCAAAGATTGATTTTACGATTGCTTTCATCATGATTGTTTCCTCCTTTTGTTTATCTCTCTTATCTACATCTTTATTGTATAGGGAGGCATCTTTTCGTACTATCGCTTTCCATTACGTGAACATAACAGTTTTGTAAGATTTGATGTCACTTATTGAAATGTTTAGTCTATCTTCATTATTTTCAGAAAAATGACTATTCAAACATGAATTTGGAAAGTATAATAAAGAAGTAAGTATTAAATTCCGTACGAAAGGGGTGAATGAGATGAAACGTTCTTTAGCTGCGCGTGCCAAATTTTTAGATTTTATCTATTTTTGTCGTGCGATTTTTCATGATGTAGTTGTTAACGGGATACGTATGCCCTTTTTTAACAATTGCATAGTGGCTATTGAACGATAGAAATCTCTTCACCCATTTTTAATAAACGTGTGAAAAGGGAGCTATTTAGCTTCCTTTTTCTATGCCGAAAACCATGGGGAACGTTTCTTTCCCATGTTTTTTTTATATTGAAAGGAGTACGGAAAATGACAATTTGTAGTGTAAATAATGTAACGAAATCTTTTGGTGGAAACATCATATTTGAAAATATATCGCTTGAAATAAAGAATGGTGAACGTGTTGGATTGGTTGGTCGTAACGGTAGTGGGAAGACAACAATCTTTCAGCTTCTAACCGGAATGGAAAGTTTGGATGCAGGAGCTATTCATATGAAGAAAGGTACACGTATTGGTCATGTGGCACAAATTCCAAAATTTGATGTGGGTATGACGGTATATGATGTATTGAGTTCAGCTTTTAAAGTTGAAAAGGAATTAGAAAGGGAAATGCATGCTTTAGAAAAAAGTATGGTGGAAGAACAGGAACCTTCTGTTTTACAAAGATTAATGGAGAGGTACGGAGAAATTCAAGAGAAGTTCACGTTTCTTGGTGGTTATGAAATAGAAGCGAATATTATGAAGGTAGCAAATGGTCTACAGGTGACAGAACTATTCCCTCGATCATTTCTGGAGTTAAGTGGTGGGGAACAAACAAAAGTAAGCCTTGCATACATGCTATTGCAGAAACCGGATTTACTTCTGTTAGATGAGCCGACCAATCATCTAGATTTATTCGCTGTAGAATGGTTAGAGCAATTTTTAAAAGAATACAATGGAACAGTTATGGTTATTTCACATGATCGCTATTTCCTTGATGAAGTTGTAACGAAGATTTTTGATTTGGAAGATGGAGAGATTCACGTGTATCATACAAACTATTCTCGGTTTGTTGAAGAAAAGGAAGAAAGATTGCTTCAGGAGTTTCAAGCTTATCAAGAACAGCAAAAGAAAATAAAGAAAATGAAAGAAGCCATTAAGCGTCTACGCGAATGGGCAAACCAAGCGAATCCGCCGAACGAAGGATTGCATAAGAGAGCCAGAAATATGGAACGTGCGCTAGAGCGCATGGAGAAATTAAAGAGACCGATTTTGGAAAGAAAACAGATGGGATTAGAGTTTGAAGGACAAGAGAGAAGCGGAAAAGATGTTGTTATCATGAAAGAAGTGAGTAAAGGTTTTGCAGACCAACCTTTATTTGAACAAGCGAATCTACATGTTCGTTTTCAAGAGCGTGCGGCTATCGTTGGTCGTAATGGTACGGGAAAAACAACGCTACTAAAGTTATTATTAGAAGAAATAGAGCCAGATGCTGGTGAAATTCGGATTGGTAGTAGTGTTAAAATCGGTTATTTATCGCAGCACGCGTATGGAAATATGAAGAGTAATGTATTGGAAGCATTCAGAGAGTATGTAGCTGTAACAGAGGGAGACGCAAGGCATATATTAGCTAAGTTTTTATTTTATGGCCCAGCGGTGTTTAAGAAAGTAACGCAACTGAGTGGTGGAGAAAAAATGAGGTTAAGGCTTGCGCAACTTATGTATCAAGATATTAATTTTTTAATTTTAGATGAGCCGACAAACCATCTCGACATTGAATCAAGGGAAGTTTTAGAGGAAGCTCTTGAACAATATAATGGAACGATTCTAGCTGTTTCACATGATCGTTACTTTTTAAATAAGTTATTTGAAAAGACGTATTGGATTGATAATCATAAATTATTTGAGTTTGCTGGGAACTATGCATGGGCTCGCCAAAAATGGGAAGAAAAACTTGAGAAACCAGTAATAAAGCAAAAACGCCAAGGAAGAAAAAGCGTTGAAGCATCCCCTATAAAAAAGAAAGACACTAGAAGTTTTGAGGAAATTGAAACCGAGTTAATGCATATAGAAGAAAGTATATATGCGATAGAATGTGAAATGGAACATGTAGCTGATGTTGAAAGACTTGAAAAATTATATGAGGAAAAAACGAAGAAAGAGTTGTTACGAGTAGAGTTATATAATGAGTTGGAGAATATTGTGGAGTAAAGGGTAGAAAGTTAATTCTTTCAGTTTTGCTGAAGGAATTAACTTTCTTTTTTATAACTATATTTTAAGTGGTAAATAAAAATTGTGTTTCACGTGAAACAGTAAATTCGATAAATATTTGTCACGCAATTTGTATGGATCGTGGAATATGTGAAATGGTAAGGGGAATTACATAATATAGGTTAATTATTTCCCAAGACATAACTATATGTAACAGAGAGTTAAGATTGAAAAAAGCAGAGTTACAGCTTTACGCGCTGAACTCTGCTTTCTTTTTTTGTGGTATCTTCCCTTGTTGAAATGATAATAGCGATCCCGAGCATAATAAAAAAAGCTAAAAAGAGGACGAACTTGGGGAAGAACGGGAATAGTAATAGTGCCCCGACTATCATAATTGTTAACAATACATAGTGCAGGACATATTGGAATAGGTTGTCCATATTTTCGCCCCCTTTTTGGTAATTGGTTATTAGTATTCTATGTTCTATGATTAACAAATAGAATCAGTTTTTTATGATTTTTATAACGAAATAAGGGAGAAGAATAATTTTGAAGGAATTATCAAAATATTTTTTTAGAAAGAATTGACAAAATATAGCGGACGATATAAGCTAATAACCATAAAGTCTACCGGAAAGGTCGGAATAGGATTGTTACCCCTCAAAAAACATCTATTTTTTTACGATTAAAACCGACTTTTCCGATTGGCTATAAATGTTGCTGTGGGAGGCATACATAAGGTAAGTAGTTCAGAGGGTATAATTATAAAAAGTTAGGGTGGGGACAATGAAGACAAAGACGAAAAAATGGGCTGGTGTATTTTCGGTATTACTGAGTAGTTCGCTTGTTTTATCCGCTTGTGGGGGACAGGAGGAGACGGCTTCTACAGAGCCGGTTAAACAACAAGATTTAAAAAATATAAAAATTGAAAAGATCGCTGCGACAGATAAAACGAAAGTGCCAGATAAAGCGAAGAATAGAAAAGATACGTTAGTAGTTGGAATTAACAAACCAGGCGGCGTATTCTTACCATATTTCCAACAAAATGGTTGGGATGGAAATGTAACTTCAGTTATTTTTGCGTCTCTTGTATCAACCGATAAACAAGGGAAACCAATTCCGGAATTGGCTGAGAAGTGGGACATTTCTTCTGATCAGTTAACATATACATTCCATTTACGTAAAGATTTAAAATTTAGTGATGGATCGCCATTAACAGCAGATGATGTAGCGTTCACATTGACACTTTTACACGATAAGGCATATGAAGGCGAAGTAGACATCTCTCAATATGCAGTTAAAGGTGGTAAAGAATATAAAGAAGGAAAAGCAACTTCAATTGAAGGTATTCAAGTTGTCGATCCACAAACAATAAAAATTACGACTGAAAAGGTTAATTCACAGGCCATATTTGTTTTAGGTGGTACGGTATTATCAAAAGCGTATTACGGAAAAGATTACAAGCAAAATACAAGTTTAGATTATTTGAAAGAGTTATATGGAAAGCCTCTAGCTGCGGGTCCATATAAATTTGAAAAATATATTCCAGGTCAAGAAGTCCGTTTTGTAGCAAATGAAAATTATTATGCAGGCAAACCAAAAATTCCGAACTTCATTTATAAAATTACTTCTGGTGATACGAAACTTCAATTATTCCAAACGGGTGAAGTTGATCATACTAGTTTAGGTACAGGTGATGAGGTTCTTGAACAAGCGAAAGCTTTACAATTCGCAAATATTCAAATCGAAACGGCAGCGTCATTTAGTTACATTTATATGAATAATAACAAGCCATACTTAAAGGATAAAAAGGTCCGCCAAGCACTTATTTACGGACTAGATCGTAAAAAGTATGTTGATACAGCATTAAAAGGATACGGTACGGTAGCGAATGTACCAATTCATCCAACTTCTTGGGCTTATACAGAAGAAGGCGTTAATAAATATGAGTATGACAAAGAAAAAGCGAAAAAGTTATTAGATGAAGCAGGATGGAAAGTTGGCTCGGATGGAATTCGTGAAAAAGATGGTCAAAAATTAAAGCTTTCTTATTTCGGTCCAAGTTCAGCTAAAGATAGTGATTTATTAATTCCAATTGCGAAAGAGAATTATAAAGAGATAGGTGTAGAATTTAATCCTGAATTTATGGACTTTAATACGATGCTTTCAAAAGTGAACAAAGGTGATTATGATTTAGCTTCTGTTGCTACGCCGATTACATCTGATCCGAGTGAAACAGTTGGTGAATATTTATCGAGTGCGAATGAGGAGAGCCTTGGTTATAAAAATGCAAAAGTAGATGAGTTAATTCAAAAAGGTATTGAAACGGTAGATATTGAAAAACGTAAACCAATCTATAAAGAACTTTATAAAGAATTAAGTGATGATCCACCAGTAATTCTAGTAAACTACCGTAGAACAATTACTGGTTATAACGGGAATATAAAAGGAATTGACCCTGAAAAATACAATAGTATTAGTGCAAACTTACCAGTATTATCATTTGAAAAATAACGATAAGAATGTATGAGTAGAAGACATTTTTTCATTCGGTTAGTAGTGTGCCGCAGTGAAAAAATGTTCTTCTATTTTAAGCATAAGATTGGAGAGAAAAAGGGTGAAAACATATATTGTTCGTAGGTTGCTACAAATGATTCCTACACTGTTTGGTACATCAATTATTATTTTCTTCTTGTTTGCACTTCTTCCGGGGGATTATATTGATTCGAATCCAAAGATTACACCAGAAAGGGCAGCTGAGCTTAGGGAATTGTATGGATTAAATAAGCCAATTGTTGAGCGTTATTTTCATTGGTTAGGTAATGCGTTGCAAGGGGATTTTGGTTTTTCGCTGCAATATCAAGAACCTGTAACGTCATTATTAAATAAGTTTATTTGGAATTCTTTTAGTGTAGCTGTTATTGCATTGTTTTTTATTTGGTTAATTGCACTTATTATCGGTGTATTTTCAGCGACAAAGCAACATTCTTTATTCGATAAGCTTGTAACAATTGGTGTCTTTGCAGCGATGTCATTCCCTTCCTTCTTTATCGGTTTGTTTTTAATTAAAGTGTTCGCGGTTGACTTTAAGTTATTACCGATAGGTGGAATGATTGATGTTGGTAGTAATTCTACTGGATTTGCCTATGTGATAGAAGTTGCAAAACATATGGTGTTACCAGTATTTATTTTGACTCTTCTTGGGGTAGGTTCATTGACTCGTTATTTTAGAACGAGCATGTTAGAGGTTGTGAGACAAGATTACATACGAACAGCACGAGCAAAAGGTTTAAAGGAAAAGACTGTTATTTATAAGCATGCATTAAAAAATGCAATTTTACCGGCGATTACTTTATTAGCATTTGAATTACCCGGTTTATTTTCAGGAGCCATTATTATTGAACAAATTTTTAATTGGCCAGGTATCGGTAATATTCAATTAGAAGCACTTAATTTCCGTGATTATACAGTGTTAATGGCATTTACGATGTTTCTTTCTTGTTTAACAATCGTATCGAACTTTTTCGCAGACATTGTATATGCAGTTGTTGATCCACGTATTCGGTTGAAGTAAGGGGGGAATGAGATGGAAACTGTTACAGCGATTACAGAGAGAAAAGGAAAAAAGAGAAAAAATGAATCATCACCATGGCGACAAGCTCTTAAAAAGATAAAGAAAAATAAGATGGCACTAGTAGGGTCGTATGCATTAATTTTTATGTTTGTATTTTGTTTTATCGGACCGTTTTTTTCGCCATATGCATCAGGAAAAATACAAGTTGCACTAATTAACAAACCACCTAGTTTCTCTCATTGGCTTGGTACAGATCAGTTAGGAAGAGATATTTTAACGAGACTCATGCAAGCGGGACGAATTTCATTAACGATTGGATTAGCTTCAATGGTTTTATCAGTGATACTAGGAGCTGTATTAGGAGCTATTGCAGGGTTTTATCGTGGTATCGTTGATAATATTATTATGCGTCTTGCAGATATTTTAATGTCGATGCCAGGATTACCGTTACTTATTATAATGGGGGCGATTTTATCAGAGTGGAAAGTACCGTCTGATTATCGTCTGTATGTCATTATGATTATTTTAAGCTTGGTAGGTTGGCCAGGGCTTGCACGTCTTGTAAGAGGTCAAATTTTATCACTTAGAGAGCAAGCGTTTATGCAAGCTGCTGATGTGCTAGGAATAAAAGATTACCGGAAAATTATATATCACTTAATCCCTAATGTTTTACCAATTTTAATTGTTGTATCTACATTAGGTGTTGCCGGTTCAATTCTAGGGGAATCCGCACTAAGTTACTTAGGTCTCGGCGTTGTCCCGCCTACACCATCATGGGGGAACATGATTAGCGCAGCTAACTCATTAATCGATTTCCAAAAGCGTCCGTGGCTATGGATTCCACCCGGTTTTGCAATCTTTATAACAGTTGTATCAATTAATTTACTTGGTGATGCACTTCGTGATGCGTTAGATCCAAAGATGAGACGGTAGGTGAGGAAATATGAGTAAAGCGGTAGTAGAGCTGAAAGATTTACAAACACACTTCCAGACAGAGGAAGGGACAGTAAAGGCTGTTAATCATGTTAGCTTTGCAGTTCGAGAAGGTGAAACAGTTTGTGTTGTAGGTGAATCGGGTTGCGGGAAGAGTGTAACGGCTTTATCTATTATGGGACTTATTGCTGAATCAGGCAGTGTAGTAGGTGGCGATATTTTATATGAAGGAAAAAGTCTTTTAGGAATGAAAGAAAAAGAACTTCGTAGTTTAAGAGGTAATGATATTGCGATGATTTTCCAAGAACCGATGACATCGCTAAATCCAGTCTTCACTGTAGGAGAACAAATTGTAGAAACGTTAAGAGAGCATGAATTACTTAGTAAAAATGAAGCGTATAAGAGGGCAATCGAATTAATTCGCAAAGTTGGTATAGCTCGTGCAGATGAAATTGTCCATTCTTATCCGCATGAACTAAGCGGCGGGATGTTACAACGTATTATGATTGCTGTTGCACTTAGCTGTAATCCGAAGTTATTAATTGCGGATGAGCCAACAACGGCCCTTGATGTTACGATTCAAGCGCAAATATTAGATTTATTAAGGCAAATAAAAGAGGAATTTAAAACATCTATCTTATTAATTACACATGATTTAGGCGTTGTAGCAGAAATGGCTGATTACGTTGTTGTTATGTATGGTGGAAAAGTTATCGAAGAAGCACCGGTACTAGAAATATTCCAAAATCCAAAACATCCATATACGAAAGGGTTGCTAAAATCAAAACCAGTAATGGGGAAAAGAATAGATAAACTTTATTCTATTCCAGGGCAAGTTCCTAATTTAGTTGGCCTAGGAGAATTTTGCTACTTTAGCGGTCGTTGTGAGCATTGTATGGAAATATGTAAAGAAGAAGCACCGAATCTGAATGTACATGATGAGAATCATAAAGTAGCTTGCTGGTTATATGAGGAGCGTGCGGGGCAATGAACGAACCATTATTAGAAGTACAAAACTTAAAGACGTATTTCCCGATTAAAGGCGGCATATTTAGTAGAACGATTGGACATGTAAAAGCAGTTGATGGAGTAAGTTTTACTATTAATAAAGGTGAAGTATTTGGCCTTGTTGGCGAATCAGGAAGTGGGAAAACAACGATAGGAAAAACAATTTTACGTCTCGTCCAAAAAACGGAAGGGGAAGTGAAGTTTAAAGGAAAGGATGTTTATTCTCTATCCAAGGAGGAATTGAGAAAACATCGTCCTAACATGCAGCTTGTGTTCCAAGATCCATTTAGCTCGTTAAATCCAAGAATGAGAATTGGAGAAGCGCTTGGTGAACCGATGTTGGTTCATGAACTAGCGACGAAAGAAAATGTTCGTGAAAAAGTGATAGAAGTATTGGAGTTATGCGGTTTAGCTCCATATCATATTGATCGGTATCCTCATGAGTTTTCTGGTGGACAACGTCAGCGTATCGTTATTGCAAGAGCTATGGTATTAAATCCAGAATTTATTGTAGCTGACGAACCTGTGGCAGCACTAGATGTATCTATTCAAGCACAAATCATTAATTTATTTAGTGAGTTACAGGAGAAAAAGGGATTATCTTATTTATTTATTTCGCATGATTTAAGTGTGGTAGAACATTTATGTACGAAAATTGGGATTATGTATTTAGGAACGATTGTAGAGACTGCACCGCGCGATGAGTTATTTACGAATCCACTTCATCCGTACACAAAAGCATTGTTATCAGCGGTGCCAATACCAGATCCAACAGTGAAGAGAGAGCGAATTATATTAGAGGGGGATATTCCAAGTCCAGCGAATCCGCCTTCAGGTTGTCGCTTTCATACCCGTTGCCCGTTTGCTACAGAGGTTTGTAAAAAAACGGTACCGGAATTTCGTAATGTTGGTGAAGGGCACTTTGTTGCTTGCCATCACGTATAAAAGAAAAGGACCCTTTCAAAATGTGAAAGAGTCCTTTTTTTATTTACTAGATGAAGTTTGTTTCAATACAAATTGTTCAATTGCGTGAGCAACACCATGCTCATTATTCGTTAATGTTACAACATCACACAATTTCTTTACATCATCTTCAGCATTACCCATTGCAACAGATAAACCAGCAACCTCTAACATCGGTACATCGTTAAAATTGTCACCGATAGCAACTGTATCTTCCATTGGAATGTTAAAATGAGCAGCCATCTGCTTTAGGCCATTCCCTTTATGCCCATTCTTATCCATAATTTCTACATTAGTAGGAGCTGACGCTGTAACTGAAATGTCTGCATCTTCTTGTAAAGTTTGTAATAGTTGTTCACGATGAGCAGCATTAAATGTCAAAATGAAGAACTTAGATACTTCTAGCGCTGGATTGTTCACAACATCTTCTATTTTTTGGAAATCAGTAATTAAGTTTGATTTCTTTTGCTTTTCTGTAATTCTTTCGAGTTCTTTCAGTGTAACATCTAGCGTATGCTTGTTTTCTTCAAATGCCTGCATAACTTGATCTTGCCATGTATAAGGAGAATAGACTCCTTTATTTGTATATAGCTTATATGGAAATCCTTCAGATTCTAGTAACTTTGCAAGTTTGTATACTTTATCACTTTGTAAACAACGCGAGTTAATTACATTTCCATCCACATAAACAATTGCCCCATTGCTTGCTCCAACTGGAAGAGATAATTGGTATTCTTCCAATAGTTTTAAAGCATCCTCTTTTGCGCGGCCAGAACAAATCATTACAATGTGCCCAGCTTCTTTTGCATTTTGGATTGCTTGTAAGTTCTCTTTGGAGATTTCAAGATTAGATGACAGTAGTGTACCATCCATATCTAATGCGATTAATTTCAAAATGACCACCTCTTTGTTTTTATTATACATAGTTATATAGAGGAAACATATAAACTTATCTTGGAAAGATGGTATTTTATCTCGTAGTAACTATTAGTGAAAATTCAATAGACTCACTGTCATTTAGTAGAGTTTTACTTTGATTTGTAACAAAAGTAGGTAGGAAGAGGATTATATTTCGTTTTATGACTGTAATATTACATGAATGTTACAAAGGTGAATCTAGTAGAAAGTGCATTAAAACAAGGTTTTTTGGGGGTGTTATAAAAAAACGTAAAAAAAGTGTAATAAAATTTACGTAATTATATTGCAACGTAACAATAGTTATGTTACATTAATGTTACAAACGTTACGTTATTAAATTCAATGTAACGTTAATATAAAAACTATGAAATATAATTTCTTAGAAATTAATATAGATAACAAATAAAAAGGGAGGATAATAGATATGAAAGAGCAAGTATTACAAGTAACAAAAGGTGACTTCGTAGGATCAGCAAGTGGAGCAGTAGTATTAACAGCATTAATCGTATTTCTATCAAGCGTATTAGTATAATAGAAGTTTTGTAACAAAAACAAATGAAGGGAGAATGAAAGATATGAAAGAGCAAGTATTACAAGTAACAAAAGGTGATTTCGTAGGATCAGCAAGTGGAGCAGTAGTATTAACAGCATTAATCGTATTTCTATCAAGCGTATTAGTATAATAGAAGTTTTGTTACAAAAATGAAGTGGAGGGAGAATGAAAGATATGAAAGAGCAA
>NZ_QOSD01000029.1:0-21364 GCF_008368905.1 Bacillus sp. SH5-2 | reverse complement strand
ATGAAAGATATGAAAGAGCAAGTATTACAAGTAACAAAAGGTGACTTCGTAGGATCAGCAAGTGGAGCAGTAGTATTTTAATCGTATTTCTATCAAGTGTATTAGTATAATAGAAGTTTTGTAACAAAAGATAAACGAAGGGAGAATGAGGAATATGAACAGTGAACAAATGTTACAAGTAACAAAAACAGATTTATTAGGATCATTAGGTGGAGCGGTAGTATTAACATCATTTATTCTATTCCTTGCAAATATATTAGTATGAAATATATAAATACAATCATTCAAAAAAAATAAAGACTCTAACGTATTAGTAAATAGTTAATATGTTGGGGTCTTTTTTATTTTCTTCGTACATACCCTCAAGTATTCATGTTATCCCGCTATCCCGTAAATCCCCACTGAGTAAAGTGTTACTTTAAAAAGAAAAAAAGTCGAATTTTATCTTAAAGAAAAAAGAGGAATTTGACAGAAAAGATAGAAAATTTTAAAGGTCATAATTTGTTAGCTTGCTAACTAATTCTATTAATGGATGTTGGAAGCGTTTTCTGGTTGGTTTAAGTATGAATCATTTAATCTATTTACAGGGGGATGAGTATTTTATGAAACAAAAATCTATGGATACGCTAGCTGCACAAATGGAGGATTTTTTCCCGGTACGTGATGTAGATCATTTGGAATTTTACGTAGGAAATGCAAAGCAATCAAGCTATTATCTTGCTAGAGCGTTCGGATTCAAAATTGTGGCTTATTCTGGATTAGAAACTGGAAATCGTGAAAAGGTATCCTATGTTCTTGTGCAAAAAAATATGCGTTTCGTTGTGTCTGGAGCCCTAGGTAGCGATAATCGTATTGCAGAGTTTGTAAAGACTCATGGTGACGGAGTGAAAGACGTGGCTTTACTTGTTGATGACGTTGATAAAGCATACTCGGAAGCAGTGAAACGTGGTGCCGTCGCAATTGCTCCACCTGAGGAGTTAACAGATGAGAATGGTACATTGAAAAAAGCAGTTATTGGTACGTATGGTGATACAATTCATACGCTTGTAGAGCGTAAAAATTATAAAGGGACATTTATGCCAGGATTCCAAAAGGTGGAGTTTAATATTCCGTTTGAAGAGTCTGGGTTAATTGCTGTAGACCATGTAGTTGGTAATGTTGAGAAAATGGAGGAATGGGTTAGTTATTATGAGAACGTTATGGGCTTTAAACAAATGATCCATTTCGATGATGATGATATTAGTACAGAGTACTCAGCGTTAATGTCGAAAGTTATGACGAATGGAAGTCGTATTAAGTTTCCTATTAACGAGCCGGCAGATGGAAAGAGAAAATCGCAAATTCAAGAATATCTAGAATTCTATAATGGCGCAGGTGTGCAACATCTGGCGTTATTAACAAATGATATTGTGAAAACAGTCGAAGCGCTTCGTGCAAATGGTGTGGAGTTTTTAGATACACCAGATACGTATTATGATGAGTTAACTGCACGAGTTGGAAAAATTGATGAAGAAATTGATAGGCTAAAAGAATTGAAAATTTTAGTGGATCGTGATGATGAAGGCTATTTACTACAAATCTTTACGAAACCAATTGTAGACCGTCCGACTTTATTTATTGAAATTATCCAACGTAAAGGTTCTCGTGGATTCGGTGAAGGTAATTTTAAAGCATTGTTTGAATCAATTGAAAGAGAACAAGAGCGCCGCGGAAACTTATAAGGTTTGTATCCACCAGCAAAATTACCGTTGCTGGTGGAAATTTCATTTTCATAGGGAGGAATCATGATGAAATTTGTTACATTTCGTCTCCCTTCAAAAGAAATGCGAGCTGGGTGGATTGAAGGTGACAAAGTAATCGATATGAATCTCGCGAGTGATGGGAAATTACCTTCTTCTATGTTCGCCTTTTTAGAGAAAGCAGATGAGTATGTAGAAGTAGTGCGTAATATTACGAATCCAAACAAGGGTATATATTCTTTAGAGGAAGTACAGTTGACAGCTGCTCTTCCTAATCCAAGCAGCATTCGAGATTTTTACGCGTTTGAACAGCATGTAAAAACGGCACGTGGCCGAAGAGGGCTAGATGTTGTACCTGAATGGTACGATATCCCGGTTTTTTATTTTACGAACCATCGTGCTGTAATTGGTCCAGATGATGTTGTAATGGGGCCGAAGAAATCTAAAAAACTTGATTATGAGTTAGAGATTGCTTGCGTAATTGGAAAAGAAGGAAGAAATATTTCTCGTGAGCAAGCAGAGGAATATATTTTTGGTTATTGTATTATGAATGACTGGAGTGCAAGGGATTTACAAGCAACTGAAATGAAAGTTGGGCTTGGTCCAGCGAAGGGAAAAGACTTTGCAACTTCATTAGGAGCATATCTCGTTACGAAAGAAGAACTAGACGTGCATCGTAATGGTAATCGGTATGATTTAGAGATGACTGCTCATGTAAATGGAAAGCTATTATCGAAGGGGAATTTTCAAGATATTTACTATACATTCGCTGAGATGATTGAACGAGCTTCGGAGGATGTTACGTTATATCCTGGTGATGTGATTGGGTCTGGAACAGTAGGGACAGGTTGTGTTTTAGAACTTGGCACGGAAGAGTGGCTACAAGATGGTGATGTTGTAGAACTTGCGATTACTGGTTTAGGTACATTATGTAATACGGTCAAAAAAGAAAGGGAAGCAGGTGATGGGCATGTTTTATCGTCACATGGGGGAGCTACCTCATAAACGACATGTACAATTCCGTAAAAAAGATGGATCGCTTTATCGTGAACAGGTAATGGGAACAAAAGGTTTTTCTGGTACGCAGTCTATTTTGTACCATCATTATATGCCAACGGAAGTAGGGCATGCGGCATTATCTCATTCTTGTCAGCTGCAGTATGAAGAAGATGTAGCTCTTGCTCATCGCCATTTTCGTACGAAGGAAAACAAAAAAACTGGCGATGCAGTAAGTGGGAGAAACTTTATACTTGGAAATGAAGATGTATTAATTGGAGTAGTGAGTCCAACAGAAAAAATGGATTATTTCTACCGTAATGGTGATGGCGATGAAATGCTATTTGTTCATTATGGAACAGGGAAAATTGAAACGATGTTTGGAACGATTCACTATAGAAAAGGTGACTATGTAACGATCCCAATTGGAACGATTTATCGTGTTATTCCAGATGCGGGAGAGACTAAGTTTCTTGTTGTAGAGGCTAATAGCCAAATTACAACGCCACGTCGTTATCGTAATGAGTATGGACAATTGTTAGAACATAGCCCGTTTTGCGAAAGGGATATTCGTGGCCCGGAAAAATTAGAGACGTATGATGAAAAAGGTGAGTTTGTCGTAATGACAAAGTCGAGAGGGTACATGCATAAACATGTTTTAGGGCACCACCCGTTAGATGTTGTTGGGTGGGATGGTTATTTATATCCGTGGGTGTTTAATGTAGAGGATTTTGAACCAATTACAGGGCGCATTCATCAGCCACCTCCAGTACATCAAACGTTCGAGGGACACAATTTCGTCATCTGTTCTTTCGTACCACGTTTATACGATTATCATCCAGAATCTATTCCGGCACCATATTATCATAGTAACGTGAATAGTGATGAAGTACTGTACTATGTAGAAGGAAACTTTATGAGCCGAAAAGGTGTGGAAGAAGGGTCTATTACACTTCATCCGAGCGGTATTCCGCATGGACCGCACCCTGGAAAAACAGAGGCAAGTATAGGAAAGAAAGAAACGCTTGAATTAGCTGTTATGATAGATACGTTCCGCCCGCTTCGTATCGTAAAACAAGCACATGAAACAGAAGATGAAAAGTATATGTATAGCTGGATTGAAGAGGGTTCATATACTGTGAAATAAGTGAAAAGAGGCATGCTCAATAAGTGAGCATGCCTCTTTTATGGAATCGACATGTATAATAATACCAAAAAAACATATAGAAAGATATATAGAATGAATGACAAAGATAGTGAATATTCAGAAGAATTTCTACTTATTTCGACAAAAGTATTGACTGAAAAAAGTGTTATGAGTAAAATGAAAAAGCAAATTAAAAATTTTCAGAAAATTTAAAACTTGGAGGAGCAAGCTATGAAGCAAATATTTCAAAAGAAGCCTATTGAAAAGTTAATGCAAGAAAGCAAGCAAAAGACATTAGCAAGAACATTGGGCGCATTAGATTTAACTATGCTTGGAATTGGGGCAATTGTTGGAACAGGCATTTTTGTTCTAACGGGCGTGGTAGCAGCAAAACATTCTGGACCAGCTATTATATTATCATTTGCAATAGCCGCGTTAGCTTGTGCCTTTGCTGCATTTTGTTATGCTGAATTCGCTTCTTCAGTTCCTGTCTCTGGTAGTGTGTATACCTACACATATGCGACGATGGGAGAGGTATTTGCATTTTTAATTGGATGGGATTTGATGCTTGAATATTTACTTGCTACATCTGCTGTGGCGAATGGATGGTCCGCGTATTTTCAATCTTTATTAAAAGGATTCGGGATTCATATTCCGACTATTCTCTCCTCGGCACCCGGTACAGGAAAGGGTGGAATAATTGATTTACCTGCGGTTCTCATTATTTTAGTGATGACAGTTCTTTTATCTAGAGGTGTTCGTGAAAGTGCACGCGTAAATAATATTATGGTATTTATTAAAATAGCAGTTGTTCTTATTTTTATCTTTGCTGGTTTTAATTATGTGAAACCTGAAAACTGGACACCTTTTATGCCATTTGGTTTAGATGGTGTAATGGCTGGAGCGGCTACAGTATTTTTCGCATTTATAGGGTTTGATGCAGTTTCAACAGCTGCAGAAGAAGTGAAGCGTCCGCAACGTGATTTACCAATCGGTATTATTGCATCATTATTAATTTGTACGATACTTTATATCGTTGTTTCGCTTATTTTGACAGGAATAGTTCCATACGGACAGTTAAATATATCAGATCCGGTTGCTTTTGCACTTCAATTTATTGGACAAGATGGTTTAGCGGGGGTAATTTCAGTAGGGGCGATCACAGGAATTACAACTGTAATGCTAGTTATGATGTACGGGCAAGTTCGCGTTTCATATGCGATGAGCCGCGATGGGCTATTGCCGAAGCGTCTTGCTAAAGTTCATCCGAAGTTTAAAACACCATTTTTAAATACATGGACAACGGGAATTATTGCAGCGCTTATTTCAGGATTAATAGATTTAAATGTGTTAGCACATCTTGTGAACATGGGGACTTTATCAGCCTTTGCACTTGTAGCTGTTGCTGTTATTGTAATGAGAAGAACTCATCCTGATTTACCAAGAGCATTTAAGGCGCCACTTGTACCAGTTTTGCCAGCATTAACAGTAATTTTTTGTTTATACTTAATGCTTCAATTATCAGGGACAGCGTGGATTAGTTTTGGAGTGTGGATGGTTATCGGTATAGCAGTTTACTTCCTATATAGCCGAAAGCATAGCGCTTTAAATAGTAGTAAAAAAGAAGATGATGTAGCGAATTTATAAGAGGGAAAATCCATTCTAATTCTGTTAGGATGGATTTTTTGTTCTGAAAATTTACATTGTTCTGAAAATGTTATAAGATAATTGTTGGTTAAATAAAGGGGTGGGAATATGAAAAGTACGTGGCATGAGTTAAGGGCGATGGATCGTAACGTATGGATTCGATTTGTCGGTGAGACATTGAATGGAATTGCAATGATGATGTTAATGCCCTTTTTCGCATTATATTTAAAAGATAAGGTAGATTCATTATTACAGGTCGGAGTTATTATGGCGCTTTCTCCAATTGCTGCAAGCTTTGGAGCAATTATAGGAGGAAGAATTGCTGATATATATGGAAGAAAGCCAATTATGATATTTTCGATGGTGAGTAATGCATTATTGATGCTCGGTTTTTTATTTATAGAAGGATTTATTCCGTATGCGATTTTATCTGTTTTTTTAGGATTAAGTAATTCGCTATTTCATCCAGCTGCATCAGCGATGGTTGCGGATGTAACAAAGCCAGAAAAAAGAACAGAAGCATATGGTTTGTTGCGAATGGGACACAATATAGGTGCTGCGATTGGTCCGATAATGGGAGCATCAGTAGTTGTATTGTCAAAGAACCTTGTGTTTATTATTGCCTCTTCTACAATGCTGTTTTATGCATTACTAGTATTACTTCTTATTCAAGAGACAATGCCGAAGGGTACAAATAAGGAAGAGAATATAGAAAAGGAATCTGGGGCAGTTTGGAAAATTGTAATGCGAGATAAGGCATTAATGATTTATTTGTTAGCGGGTATCGTTATTTCGATGGGATTTTCTCAAACAGAAGGTATGTTGCCGCTGCACTTTGATAATGAGATGAATGGTATTTTCGGGATTAACAATCCATACCCATATTTAATGGCTCTAAATGGACTGTTAGTTGTGTTGTTCCAATTTCAAATTTCAAAATGGGCTGCAGATAAACCTGTCGGAAAAACAATGTTATATGGTGCATGTTTATTCGGAATTGGATTGTTTTTTATAGGGTGGTTACCAAAGTGGTTTGGAGAATTCGATACAAATGCTACAGTTATTTTAATAACGTTGCTGTTCGTTTATGCCATATATACATTAGGTGAGATGATTATGTCGCCTGTCCAGATGACGTTTGTAGCGAATTTGGCTCCTGAACATTTGAGAGGAACTTATATGGGAGCTGCAAGTTTGCAGTGGATTACAGGAAGTGCATTCGGCCCACTTTTAGGAGGGTTTTTATTAGATCGATTACTTGGTCACTTTCTATTTACAATTTTAGCTGTAGGGTGTGTAGTTGCAGGTATTGTATATGTTTCTTTAGATCGTCTCGTTGAACAAAGGCAAAAAGACACACTAACCAAACAGTCTTCTTAATGAGTAGATAACATACACAAAAAGGGGATTTCTACATATTTTAGGTACATAACTAGATTGGATTACGATTTTATCTTAAAATTCACTTCTGTATAGTTATGAAGAAAGTGAAATAGAAAAAGTGTAGAAAACCAATAAGTGGTGTCATTTAATTATTTGTGGAAGTTGCATTTTATTTCAAATAGGAACTACCTATTTTTATAAAAAGTGCTAAAATAGAAAAATGAAAACAATTGGTTAGGGTGATTTCAGTGACAAAAATTAAATTAGGTTTATTATATGGTGGAAAATCAGCTGAGCATCAAGTTTCGCTACAAACGGCTCTTGCTGCTATTAAAGCATTAAATCAAGATAAATTCGAGATTCATCCAATTTATATTACAGAGCAAGGTCAATGGGTACGCGGTGAGCGTATTGAAGGCGAAGTAACAGATGTAGAAGCTTTAAAAATGAGCGGTGCAGAACATGCGATTTCTCCGCTATCATTAAGCACAGAAATTATTCCATCTGCAACTTCTGAGGAAAATGCTATCGACGTTATTTTCCCATTACTACATGGACCAAACGGTGAAGATGGAACGGTTCAAGGATTATTAGAATTAATGAACATTCCTTATGTAGGAAATGGTGTGCTAGCATCAGCTGCTGGTATGGATAAAGTTGTTATGAAAAATATCTTTGCAGAAGCTGGATTGAAACAAGCGAAATATGCATCTTTCATTCGTAGCGCATGGGAAAAAGAGCGTGAAACAGCATATGAAAAAGTAGAAGAAGTATTAGGATATCCTTGCTTCGTAAAACCAGCAAACCTTGGTTCAAGTGTTGGTATTAATAAATGTAAAAATCGTGAAGAACTTGAGAATGCATTTGAAGAGGCATTCCAATTTGACCGCAAAATTATTGTAGAAGAAAATATTGTTGGACGTGAAGTAGAAGTTGGTGTACTAGGTAACGATGAACCGAAATGTTCGGTTGTAGGTGAAATTGTACCGAAAAAAGACTTCTATGATTATAAGTCGAAATATATCGATGGCGATACAGCATTAATTATTCCAGCTGAAATGACAGAAGAAGAGTCTAATGTCATTAAGCGAGACGCAATTATTGCATTCCAATCTTTAGACGGTTCTGGCTTAACGCGAGCTGATTTCTTCTTAACGAAAGATGGCGAAGTATATATTAACGAAGTAAATACGATGCCAGGATTTACGCCGTTTAGTATGTTCCCTCTATTATGGCAACATACTGGATTACCGTATCCGGAATTAATTGAAGAGCTAATTCGTTTAGCGATTGAGCGTCACGAAGAAAAACAAAAAATTAAATATACAATCTAACAAAAAAGGAGGAGGCACTATTCGCAGGAATAGTGCTTCCTCTATGTAAGGAGTGTTTTCATGATAAATCGAACGTTAAAACAAGTAGAACAGATGGTAAATGGTACGGGATTAGCAGAGCAGTATGAGGGAATTACTATACAAGGAGTGTCTATTGATACGAGAAAAATTGAAAAAGGGAATTTATATGTTCCGATTCAAGGGGAACGTTTCGATGGACATGCTTTTGTAGATAAAGCTGTTGAAAGTGGAGCTGTTGCTACATTATGGATGAAAGATGTAGCAAATCCGCCTGAGAATCTTCCGGTTATTTTTGTAGAAGACACACTATCAGCATTACAAATGTTAGCGAAAAACTATCGCGATCAATTGGATGTTAAAGTTATTGGTGTGACAGGTAGTAACGGTAAAACATCTACAAAAGATATTGTAACAAGTCTTCTTGCGACTAAATTTAAAGTTCAAAAAACAGAAGGAAACTTCAACAACCATATCGGCTTACCTCTTACTATTTTAAACTTAGAAGAAAATACAGAAGTAGCTGTATTAGAAATGGGTATGTCAAGCCGAGGGGAAATTGAATTCTTATCTAAGTTAGCTCGTCCAAATGCAGCTATCATTACGAACATTGGTGAGGCACATTTAATGGACTTAGGCTCTCGTGAGGCAATTGCTGAAGCGAAATTAGAAATTGTGACAGGATTACAAGAAGGGGGAGTGTTCGTATATAACGGAGATGAGCCGTTATTAACAAATCGTGTTCCTGAAATGAATTTAATGGCCGAAACAGTTACATTCGGTGATGCTAGAGCAAATGATTATTATCCAACGACTGTAACATTGCAAGCGACTGGGACACACTTTAAGATGAATAAAGATGAAAATATTTCATTCTACCTACCAGTGTTAGGGAAACATAATGTGTATAATACACTCGCTTCAATGGCAATTGCGAAACATTTTGGGGTAACGTGGGAAGAAATGAAACAAGGGTTAGTAACACTTCAAATGACGGGCATGCGTATGGAAATTGTAAAAACAGATAGTGGATTAACTATTATCAATGATGCGTACAATGCAAGTCCGACGGCGATGGAAGCAGCATTCCATTTAATGAATGGTTTAGATGGATTCGCTAAAAAAATCGTTGTACTTGGAGATATGTTAGAACTTGGAGATCAAGAAGTGCAATTTCATTATGAGGTAGGGAAATTAATCGATCCAGCAAAAATCGCATTTGTATTCACATATGGTAGATTAGGGGCTCAAATTGCTGAAGGAGCGAAAATTAACTTCCCTAGCGAACGCGTAAAGGCGTATGATAATAAAGAAGCGCTAGTAAAAGATTTACAAGCAGTAGTTGATGTGAAAGATGTTGTGTTAGTAAAAGCATCTCGCGGTATGAAATTAGAAGAAGTAATTACGATGTTGAAATAATTGGTGTATATAAATAGGGATGATAGCCACGAAAATAGAAGAAACTTATAATAAGCGCTTACAGTAAATATAAAAAAATAAAAGTGAAGAAAAAAGCCCTGAATATGAAAATAAGGTAACAGTTGGGTTTGCTTTTTGCACATACAAAACTTATAATTGATAAAGTGTAATAACGTTTAGAAGTATTTTCGCGAAGAATATACGCCCGTTTATATACGTGAGCATTCAGGAAAAGGGCTTTTCCGCACATTCGGAAAACGCCTTTTTTTAAATGATAAGTATAGGATAGAAAAGGAGAAGTAACATTGACAACATTTCGAGAATTAGGATTAAGTGAGTCTTTACTGCAATCTGTTGAAAGTATGGGCTTTGAAGAGGCTACGCCGATTCAAGCTGAAACAATTCCACATGCATTGCAAGGTAAAGATATTATTGGGCAAGCACAAACAGGTACAGGGAAAACGGCAGCATTCGGATTACCACTATTAGACAAAGTGGATACAAATAAAGAATCAGTACAAGGTATTGTTATCGCGCCAACGCGTGAATTAGCAATTCAAGTTGGAGAAGAGCTATACAAAATTGGTAAACATAAACGTGTTCGTATTTTACCAATCTATGGTGGTCAAGATATTAACCGCCAAATTCGTGCTCTAAAAAAACACCCACACATTATTGTTGGTACGCCGGGTCGTATTTTAGATCATATTAACCGTAAAACACTGCGCCTACAAAACGTAGAGACAGTTGTTCTTGACGAAGCGGATGAAATGTTAAACATGGGCTTCATTGAAGATATTGAAGCGATTTTAACAGATGTGCCAGAAACACATCAAACATTACTATTCTCAGCGACAATGCCAGATCCAATCCGTCGCATTGCTGAGCGTTTCATGACTGAGCCTCAACACATTAAAGTAAAAGCAAAAGAAGTAACAATGCCAAACATTCAGCAGTTCTATTTAGAAGTGCAAGAAAAGAAAAAGTTTGACGTGTTAACACGCTTATTAGATATTCAATCTCCAGAGCTTGCAATCGTATTCGGTCGTACAAAGCGTCGTGTTGATGAATTATCAGAAGCATTAAACTTACGTGGTTATGCTGCAGAAGGTATCCATGGTGATTTAACACAGGCGAAACGTATGTCTGTATTACGTAAATTTAAAGAAGGTTCTATCGAAGTTCTTGTTGCAACAGACGTTGCTGCACGTGGTCTTGATATTTCAGGTGTAACACACGTATACAACTTCGATATTCCACAAGATCCAGAATCATACGTTCACCGTATCGGTCGTACTGGCCGTGCAGGTAAAAAAGGTATTGCAATGCTATTTGTAACACCACGTGAATCAGGACAGCTAAAAAATATCGAGCGTACAACAAAACGTAAAATGGACCGCATGGATGCTCCAACACTTGATGAGGCACTAGAAGGTCAACAACGTTTAATCGCTGAAAAACTTCAAAGCACAATTGAAAATGAAAACTTAGCATACTACAAGCGTATTGCAGAAGAAATGTTAGAAGAGAACGATTCTGTAACAGTAGTAGCTGCTGCTTTAAAAATGATGACAAAAGAGCCGGATACAACTCCAATCGCTTTAACATCAGAACCACCAGTTGTTTCAAGAGGTGGCGGTTCTAAAAAACGCGGCGGTAACGGAGGCGGATACCGTGATGGTAACCGTAATCGTAGTCGTGACGGACGTAGTGGCGATGGTCGTAACCGTGACCGTAACCGTGATGGCCGTAATCGTGACGGTAACCGTGATCGCAATCGCGAGGGTAGCCGTGATGGTAACCGTGGTCGTAGAGGCGAAGGTCAAGGTCGCCCAGGTTCTTCAACTGGACGCGGCGAAAGAAAACATCATAGCCGTAAGCCACAGGCTTAATAATAAAAAGAGAATGCCCTTTGTTGGCATTCTCTTTTTTTATTTCTGTAATTGTACATACTACATAATAACTTGTGTAGAAAAGAGGTGTCATATGCTTGTAAGACTTGGGTATGTCGCAATGAGTGTACATTTAAAGAATGCATCTCCATCTCAGACGATGACATATGCGCAGTTTCAACGAATCGATGACCGAGAGGCTGCGATTCATAAACTTGAAAGAATTGCTAATTCGAATTTGGAAAATTGTTTGCGGTTATTAAAGCATAATAAAGGGCATGATATATCTTTCTTTCGGCTGAGTTCTCGGCTTATTCCTTTAGCGAATCATGAGGAGTTGTTAGAGTGGAACTATATTCGTCCTTTAAAAGAAAATTTAAAAAATCTAGGTGATTACGCTATTCGTATGAACATGCGAATTGATTTCCATCCAGATCATTTTGTTGTACTCAATTCACCTGAAGAGAGTGTTTTTAAACAATCCGTAAAAACATTGCAGATGCATAAAAAATTATTAAAAGGTATGGGAATTGAACATAAACAGAGATGTGTATTGCATGTGGGTGGCGGTTATGACGATAAGGAACTCGCATTAGAACGCTTTATAGAAAATTGGTCGAGTGTTCCAAGGGGTATTCAAGAGATGATCATATTAGAAAATGATGATACCACCTTTACGTTAGAGGAAACATTGTATTTAGGTGAGAAATTAGATATTCCAGTTGTGTTTGATTTGCATCACCATATGATGAATAACGAACAAGAAGATTGGTATGAAGATTGGGCGCGTGTTGTACATACGTGGGAAACGTCTTTGTTATCAGTTAAAATGCATATTTCTAGCCCTAGGGATGAGAAAGATCCGAGAGCGCATGCTGATTTTATTGATGTTGAGGCATTTTTATCTTTTTTAAGAAGGATAAAGGGTAGTGTTGGACAAATTGATTGTATGATTGAAGCGAAGAAGAAGGATGAGTCTTTATTCCAACTCATGAGAGATTTAAGTAAACAAACAGATGTGGAAATTGTCGATGGTGCGAGCTTCTATATTAAATGAGCTCTGCACCATCGAATTTTTTTGCCCGTAAAAGCCCGATTGGTGAGGGCTGATTAAAGTTTCACTTTATTAATAAAGGGGTACAAATACCACCGATTATCAATCCTGTTAAGTGGCTTATAGGATTGGCAGAGGGATTAAAGAAAGTAAATAGTAGTAATATAAATATCATGATTGAAAAAATAGCGATGTCTTTTGGATTGGAAGAACGATATCGACTATACAATAAAAATAATTGTGCACCTAGCAATCCGAAAATACCACCAGATGCTCCAGCGTGAATATATTCAAGAGGCATAATAATATAAGTAGAAATATTTCCGAGAATGCCAGAAAGGAAAAAAATAATGATGAAAGAAAAATGTCCTAGCTGCTTTTCGATAGAAGAACCAAGTACAAATAAACAAATACTATTAGAAAGAAAATGTTGTAAGTCTACATGTACAAGTAGGGAAGTTATGAGACGCCACCATTCTCCTTTAGCGATATATTCATTGTAGGCTGCCAGAGGAAAGAGAAAAAAGTCGCTTAATATAATCATGACTAACTGTATAAGAAGTAAAGAGATGATAATTGGTTGTAAGGGAATACGTACAGATCGTACTAGCATGTTGTTAGTATCACTCCTTTTGCATCATAAAGAATCTCTGTTATTCTTACAGTATGAAAGAGTAAAGCTAAATAGAAGAAGGGGATTTCGAAATGATTGTAGGGATTGGAATCGATATTATTGAATTGAATCGAATTGAAAAAATGCTAGATGGAAAGCTTAAATTTATGGAACGTATTTTAACTGAAAGTGAACGTAATGTTGCTAAGGAAATGAAAGGGAGTCGTCTTACAGAATTTGTAGCTGGGAGATTTGCAGCGAAAGAGGCATATTCAAAAGCGGTAGGTACTGGTATCGGGAAAGAAGTGAGTTTTTTAGATGTTGAAGTAAGAAATGATAATAGAGGTAAGCCGATTCTTATTGCAAATACAGAGCATATTGTTCATTTATCAATTAGTCATAGTAAGGAATTTGCTGTCGCTCAAGTTGTTTTAGAAAGCTCGTCACGCTAGTCTGCATATTTTATATCTTTGTCTCATATATTTGAGGTAGCGATAAGGAAGGCATATCTTCCATTCATTTATAGGGGCAAAGGGGCTGAAGTTATGAAAAGGCGTCTGTTTTTAGTTCTTGTCGGTTTATTAACCGTTTTTGTGTTGGCGGGTTGTATGGAGAAGAAACAGGATGATGTCGTGAGAGATTTAGAGGCGAAAGTGAAAGGGATGAAAAGTTATCAAGCTGAAGCGAAATTGTCTATTAAAACAGGGAATGAGCCTCAGGAGTATAAAGTGGAAATTTGGCATAAGGAACCTTCTTTTTATCGTGTGAATTTACAGAATGCGAAAAAAGATCAAAGTCAAATTATTTTAAGAAATGAAGAAGGTGTATTTGTATTAACGCCGGCGCTTAATAAAAGTTTCCGTTTTCAAAGTGATTGGCCGCAAAATAGTAGCCAGGCTTATTTATATGAATCGCTTGTGAGAGATATTTTGCAGGATAAGAAAAACCTTACTTTCGAGAAAACAGATAAGTATTATATTTTTAAAACAAAAACAAACTATCAACATCAAAATATGTTGCCGAAACAAGAGATTACATTGAAGAAGAGTGATCTAACGCCGGTTTCGGTGAAGTTAATGGATAATGATCAAAACGTTCTTGTAAAGGTAGATTTCTCTAAAGTGAAGTTCGATGCAAAATTTGATAAAGGTGCATTTGATACGAAGCAAAATATGTCTAGAGCGCAAGTTGATGTACCAACAACAGCAAAAGAAGACAAACCATTTGCTATTTTGTATCCAAGAGATACGCCACAAGGTGTGACATTGAAAGACGAAAAAGAGTTGCAGACAAACAGTGGCAAGCGTGCGATACTCACATACACTGGAAATGAGAAATCCTTTACTTTAATACAAGAAAAGGCAAAAGTTGCAGAGGCTTCGTCGGCGATAAGTGTAAGTGGGGAATTGGTTGATCTTGGTTTCACGATTGGCGCATTGACGAAAGATTCTCTAACGTGGTCGCATAACGGAGTAGAATATATGCTCGTGTCTAAAGGTTTAGAGCCGAAGGAGCTGTTAATGGTTGCTCGTTCAGTTACAGCGAAGCAGGTGAAATAAACTTTTTAGACGTGGTGCTATATATGCACCACGTCTTTTCTTAGTTTGAAGGCTGGATTTCATAAAAGAAGCATATAAAAGAATAAGCTTCGCATATCGTGTATAAGGAAGTGTATTTATGGAAGAAGCACCATTTTACCGTGACACTTGGGTAGAAGTAGATTTAGACGCGATTTATAACAATATTAGGCACATTAAAGAATTCATTCCAAGTGACGTAGAGATTTTTGCTGTAGTTAAAGCGAACGCATATGGACACGATTATGTACCGGTGGCTAAAACTGCATTAGAAGCAGGAGCGACAAGGTTGGCAGTTGCTTTTTTAGATGAAGCATTAGTGCTTCGGAGAGCTGGTATTACTGCACCGATTTTAGTGTTAGGCCCTTCCCCGCCCCGTGATGTAAATGTAGCCGCTGAAAATGATGTAGCATTAACTGTTTTTCAAAAAGAATGGGTGGACGAAGCGATAAAACTTTGGGACGGTTCATCTATAATGAAATTCCACATTAATTTTGATAGTGGTATGGGAAGAATCGGAATACGAGAACGCAAAGAATTAAAAGGATTCTTGAAGAGTTTAGAAGGTGCGCCGTTTTTAGAGTTAGAAGGGGTTTATACACATTTTGCAACAGCAGATGAAGTGGAGACTTCTTACTTTGATAAGCAATATAACACATTCTTGGAGCAGTTAAGTTGGTTGAAAGAATTCGGAGTGGATCCTAAATTTGTCCACACGGCTAATAGTGCTGCAACGTTACGTTTTCAAGGAATTACATTTAATGCGGTGCGAGTTGGTATTGCGATGTATGGATTATCCCCGTCTGTAGAAATACGTCCTTTTTTACCATTTGAATTAGAACCAGCGTTGTCGCTTCATACGAAGGTTGCCCATATTAAACAGGTGATTAAAGGGGATGGGATTAGTTATAACGTCACGTACCGAACAAAAACTGAAGAATGGATTGCGACTGTTGCGATTGGATATGCAGATGGTTGGCTTAGAAGATTACAAGGATTTGAAGTGCTTGTAAATGGTAAAAGAGTACCGATTGTAGGGCGCGTAACGATGGATCAATTTATGATACATCTTCCTTGTGAAGTGCCGCTTGGTACGAGAGTTACACTCATTGGAAGACAAGGTGATGAGTATATTAGCGCTACTGAGGTTGCTGAATACTCCGGGACTATTAATTATGAAATTATCGCAACGATAAGTTTCCGTGTACCAAGAATATTTATACGGCATGGAAAGGTTGTAGAAGTAATTAATTATTTAAATAGTATATAGAAGGAAGTGTGATTTGCTTTTTGTCATTTGAGGAGGTTTTTCACTGTTGGAGAATAAGCTCTTTTTTGACGAAAAGCTTTTTACTTATAATCGCTTTTAATATAAGTTTTGCAGAGGAATTCTTTTGATTCTTGTTTGAAATGAGATGAAAAATAATAGAAGATGAATGTTTTGCTTGTGAATTGGAAAACATAAGCAAGGAATAAGGAAGTCTTTGCAACAGGCTCCATACAATGGTATTATTACAATAGGTGTCATATATATATTTGGGTGTGTAGTTGACGGTGGAGGTGTATTTTTGTGTCCGAATCAAGTGTAACTACTGAAATCGTGGTTCGGTTGCCAAAGCAAATGGTAACGGAATTGGACGGAATTGGAAAACAAGAGAATAAGAATCGCCATGAACTAATTTGCCAGGCAACACAACTGTTATTGCGTCAACATAAGACGAAGAAACGCTACCAACATGAATCAATGCGACGTGGGTACATTGAAATGGGAAAAATTAATCTTGGTATTGCATCTGAAGCTTTCTTAGCAGAGTATGAAGCAGCTCATACAGTAGAACGCTTAGTTAGCGGGGGGTAATATTTTGATTGTAAAACGCGGCGACGTGTATTTTGCAGACCTTTCCCCAGTTGTTGGTTCTGAGCAAGGAGGCGTTCGTCCGGTTCTTGTCATTCAAAATGACATCGGAAATCGTTTTAGTCCAACGGTGATTGTAGCGGCTATTACTGCACAGATTCAAAAAGCGAAATTACCCACTCATGTGGAAATTGATGCGAAAAAGTACGGTTTTGAGAGAGATTCTGTTATTTTACTTGAGCAGATTCGAACAATCGATAAGCAACGCTTAACGGACAAAATCACTCATTTGGATGAAGTGATGATGAGTCGTGTAGATGAAGCGTTACAAATTAGTTTAGGACTAATAGATTTTTAAATCGGCAGTTTAAGTTGCTCTCTTTGCAGGGCAACTTTTTTTATTATAGAGGAGGTTACGGTTGTATATGGAAATGGTAGATAATCGACAAGCGTTAATGAAAATGTTAGTGAAAGAATTAGGCTTTACCGAAAAGCAGGTTCGTCATGTTATTCAATTAACAGAAGAAGGTAACACAGTTCCATTTATTGCTCGTTACCGAAAAGAATGGACAGGCTCTTTAGATGAAGTGCAAATTCGTGCGATTTTAGAGAGATGGCAATATATGATGCAACTTGAAGGTAGGAAGGAAGAGGTTCTTCGTCTTATTGATGAGAAGGGGAAACTGACAGAAGAGTTACGTCAGCAAATTGTTAAAGCTACAAAGTTGCAAGAAGTAGAAGATTTATATCGTCCATATAAAGAAAAAAGAAGAACAAAAGCGACGATCGCAAAAGAAAAAGGATTAGAACCGTTAGCTGAATGGTTATTGTTATATAAAAAAGAAGATCCAAATAAAAAGGCGATGGAATTTATTAATGCCGAGAAAGAAGTACAAACTGTAGAAGAGGCATTACAAGGTGCCCAAGACATTATTGCAGAAATCGTTTCAGATGAAGCTGCATATCGTAGTTGGATTCGGAATGTTACGTTTAGAAAAGGCATTATGTCTTCGGCTGTGAAAGATGAAGAAAAAGATGAAAAGAATATATATGAAATGTATTACAGTTATGAAGAACCGTTGCAGAAAGTAGTGCCACATCGTGTACTAGCGATGAATCGTGGTGAGAAAGAAGATGTATTGAGGATTTCTGTTGTTCCGCCAGTAGATGAGATATTAAGTTTCTTATACAAGAAAGTAATTCGTGATAACGAGTCTAAAAGTGCGCATTATGTACAATTAGCGATTGAAGATAGCTATAAACGATTAATTCAATCCTCAATTGAAAGAGAGATTCGAAAAGAATTAACAGAAACAGCTGAGGAACAAGCGATACATATTTTCTCTGAGAATTTACGTAACTTACTATTACAACCTCCTATGAAAGGGAAAGTGGTGTTAGCTGTAGACCCTGCATATAGAACAGGTTGTAAATTAGCTGTAGTAGATGATACAGGGAAGGTTCTACATATTGGTGTTATTTATCCGCATCCGCCTGTGCGTAAATATGATGATGCGAAAGCGAAAGTTCTTTCTATTATAGATAAATATCAAGTTGAAATGATTGCGATTGGGAATGGTACAGCTTCTAGAGAATCGGAAGAATTTATAGTTGATGTATTACAAAATGTGAAACGAGAAGTCTTCTATATTATTGTGAACGAAGCTGGTGCGAGTGTGTATTCGGCTTCTGATTTAGCCCGTGAGGAATTCCCAGATTTACAAGTTGAAGAAAGAAGTGCCGTTTCTATTGGGAGACGTCTACAAGATCCGCTTGCTGAACTTGTGAAGATTGATCCTAAATCAGTTGGGGTTGGACAATACCAACATGATGTATCTCAAAAGAGATTGAATGAATCATTAACATTTGTAGTCGAGACGGCAGTTAACCAAGTGGGTGTTAATGTAAATACGGCTTCAGTTGCATTATTACAATATGTTTCTGGTTTATCGAAAACTGTTGCGAAAAATATTGTGGCAAAGAGAGAAGAAGATGGGAAATTTACGAAACGCACGGAATTAAAGAAAATCCCGCGCTTAGGCGCAAAGACGTACGAACAATGTATAGGTTTCTTGCGTATATTAGAAGGGGCGAATCCATTAGATCGAACAGGTATTCATCCAGAACAATATAAGAATGTTGAATTGTTATTGAAGAGTTTAGGTTTATCAAAAGATGATGTAGGACAATTACATTTACAAAAGAGCTTAGAAGAAGTAGAGATTTCTAAGTTGTCTCAAGAAACGGGAGTTGGGGAACCGACATTAGTGGATATTATAGATGCGCTTATTAGTCCGGAGCGAGACATGAGAGATGAGTTGCCTAAACCACTTCTGAAAAAAGGGATTTTGAAATTAGAAGATTTAAAACGTGGTATGGAACTAGAAGGAACCGTTCGTAATGTTGTTGATTTTGGTGCTTTTGTTGATGTTGGTGTAAAGCAAGATGGTTTAGTACATATTTCTAAGCTAAGTACACAATATGTGAAGCATCCGTTAGATATTGTATCTGTCGGGCAAATTGTAAAGGTATGGGTCGATGATATTGATACAAAAAAAGGTCGTGTCGCATTATCCATGTTACCGATTGAATAATAAGAGAAGAGAGCAGATGAAACTGCTCTTTTTTTTATGGAGTAAGAAGTATAATGGATTATTAGCTTTGATGGATTTTGCTATAATAAAACCAGCATTCATTTAGTAATTTAATTTGATACCGGTTTTTTTCAAAATATGCACGTTGCATCTGTTTTTTTAACCATGTGGGCATAGGAATCCCTCCTTGTTTAATCCTACTCTCAAAAATCTTCCCTTGTCGCTAAGGTACTATTGATGAGAGGTTGGTGAGTGGATTTCTATTCATATTGTATTGTTAGAAACCACGCTTCTTGAATGAGGATGGGTATATGTACTATTTAATATATGTATAAGAAGGGAGAAAAGTGTAAAAATATTTTTTTGTTTAGGAGGAATGAGAATGGATGAGCGAGAAATTCAACAGCTAGTAGAGGAAGTGTCGTTAAGATACTTTGGTATGCCATTCTTACATAAAGCGATGTTTAATAATAGATTACGTACAACTGGTGGGCGTTATCTATTGAAGAGTCACAATATCGAACTGAATTATCGATATTATAAAATGTATGGTAAAGAAGAGTTAGTCGAGATTGTTAAACATGAACTTTGTCATTATCACCTGCATATTACAGGAAGAGGGTATAAGCACCGGGATAGAGATTTTCGTGAATTGTTAAAGGAAGTCGGTGCACCACGTTTTTGTAAACGAATGATTAATGAAGAGAAGGAACAGAAGGTTTATGTGTATGAATGTGTGGATTGTTCGTTTCAATATGTAAGAAGACGTCAAATAAATACAAAAAGATATGTCTGCGGAAAGTGTAAAGGGAAACTAATTCTGATAAAGAAAACATCTTGACAGTGAAAACGCAATCCAGTATATTATAAACATGTCACGTTTGTACAAGATGTTGTGAAAAAACTTCTTGACTTACGATGAGAAGTTTTATAAGATACAAATTGTCTTTATTATTCCGCAGTAGCTCAGTGGTAGAGCTATCGGCTGTTAACCGATCGGTCGTAGGTTCGAGTCCTACCTGCGGAGCCATACAGAGAAGTACCCAAGTGGCTCAAGGGGCTCCCCTGCTAAGGGAGTAGATCGCTAACGCGGTGCGAGGGTTCGAATCCCTTCTTCTCTGCCATTCATATTGGCCCGTTGGTCAAGTGGTTAAGACACCGCCCTTTCACGGCGGTAACACGGGTTCGAATCCCGTACGGGTCACCACTTCGGAGGATTAGCTCAGCTGGGAGAGCACCTGCCTTACAAGCAGGGGGTCGGCGGTTCGATCCCGTCATCCTCCACCATAATAGTATAATGAAAAGTAAAATGACATTAATTTAAAGATTAAATGGTCCCGTGGTGTAGTGGTTAACATGCCTGCCTGTCACGCAGGAGATCGCCGGTTCGACCCCGGTCGGGACCGCCATTTTAACTTCTGCTAATTGGCAGTTGTTTTTTATTGGTCATTATGGTAAAATAACATTTGTCTTCGAAAAGAAGATAAGTATTTCGATGGGCTATAGCCAAGCGGTAAGGCAACGGACTTTGACTCCGTCATGCGCTGGTTCGAATCCAGCTAGCCCAGCCATTTACGAGCCATTAGCTCAGTTGGTAGAGCATCTGACTTTTAATCAGAGGGTCGAAGGTTCGAGTCCTTCATGGCTCACTTTTGTTTTTTCCGCGCGGTCGTGGCGGAACGGCAGACGCGCTAGGTTGAGGGCCTAGTGGGGGAAACCCCGTGGAGGTTCAAGTCCTCTCGGCCGCATCGAAAAAATCTTTTAAAAAGTACTTGCATTTAAAAAACAAGTATGATAAGATAATTGAGTCGCCAAAATACAACGACGAAAAAACATCATGAATAAGCGCCCGTAGCTCAATTGGATAGAGCGTTTGACTACGGATCAAGAGGTTAGGGGTTCGACTCCTCTCGGGCGCGCCAATTACGGGAAGTGGCTCAGCTTGGTAGAGCACCTGGTTTGGGACCAGGGGGTCGCAGGTTCAAATCCTGTCTTCCCGACCACGCGGGTGTAGTTTAGTGGTAAAACAAGAGCCTTCCAAGCTCTGGTCGAGAGTTCGATTCTCTTCACCCGCTTTTAGTTCTTTGAAAACTGAA
>NZ_QOSD01000028.1:0-31071 GCF_008368905.1 Bacillus sp. SH5-2 | reverse complement strand
GGAAGTACGGGAGCAACAGGAAACACGGGAGCAACGGGAAGTACGGGAGCGACAGGAGGAACGGGAGCAACAGGAAGTACGGGAGCAACAGGAAACACGGGAGCAACGGGAAATACGGGTCCGACAGGAGAAACGGGAGCAACAGGAAGTACGGGATTGACCGGAGTCACTGGAGTAAGTATAACCGCAACGTATGCATTTGCGAATAATACGTCAGGAAGTAGTATAGGGGCTGGTGCAGATGTTAATGTACCGAATAACCAGAATATAGGTTCAGGAATAACAGTTGATGGTACAAATACTATATTTACAGTTGCAAATGCAGGGAATTATTATATAGCCTATACAATCAATTTAACAGCTGCTGTAGTTGTGGGGGCTCGTATAACTGTAAATGGAAGCCCGCTTGCTGGAACGATAAATTCTTCTTTAGTAGGTGTGAGTTCATTGAATGCGACTATTATTACTAGTTTGCCTGCCGGAGCCGCTATTAGCTTGCAATTATCTGGATTACTTGGAGTTACATTATCCACGACAGCACCAGGGGCTACTTTAACGATTATTAGACTAAGTTAATAAGTAGAAAACCTTGGAAGCTTTTATGTTTCAAGGTTTTTTATACAGTTATTTGCGGATAAGTCTTGCTAATCAGAGGAAATGGATACATTTCTACAAATGAAAGTTTCACTTTATTCACTTGAGCAAAAACATCGCAGTTCGAAAATATATTATAATAGAATGAAAAGAGAAAAAATTGGCAGAAAGGGAGGGTGGCGATGCAGGAGAAGGTTAAAGATTTTTTTGGACGCCCACTTCAAGATTTACGTATATCTGTTATTGATCGTTGCAATTTTAGATGTACATATTGTATGCCAGCAGAAGTGTTTGGGCCTGATTATGCTTTTTTGAAAGATGAGTTTTTATTGACGTTTGATGAAATTGAGCGTTTGGCAAAACTATTCGTTAGTATCGGTGTACGGAAAATTAGACTTACCGGTGGCGAGCCACTACTTCGTAAAGATGTAACGAAACTTATCGCGCGTCTCGTGAAAATTGATGGGCTAGTAGATATAGGATTAACGACAAATGCCATTCATTTAACGAAACAAGCGAAGGCATTAAAAGAAGCTGGATTACATAGAGTAAACGTTAGTTTAGATGCAATAGATGATGATGTATTTAGGGATATTAATGGCCGGAATGTCAATACGAAACCTGTTATTAAAGGAATTATGGCTGCGAAAGAGGTGGGGCTGGAAGTAAAGGTAAATATGGTTGTGAAAAAAGGGATGAATGATCATCAAGTACTGCCGATGGCCGCGTATTTTAAAGAACAAGGAATTTCGCTTAGATTCATTGAGTTTATGGATGTTGGTAGTACGAATGGGTGGAATTTTGATCAAGTCATTACAAAACGAGAATTAATTGAGATGATTCATGAGGTATATCCACTCGAGCCGGCTGAAGCGCATTATTTCGGCGAAGTTGCGAAACGATATCGGTATGTTGGAACAAATGTAGAGGTCGGTTTTATTACCTCTGTTTCTGAGTCGTTTTGTTCGTCTTGTACGAGAGCGAGAATTTCGGCTGATGGAAAGTTTTATACTTGCTTGTTTGCGACAGAAGGATTGGATATAAGAGAACTTCTTAGAAATAATCTTTCAGATGAAGGGTTATTACATGCTATACAAGATGTATGGATGAATAGAAAAGATAGATATTCAGATGAGCGGACAGAAGAAAGTGCAACAAATCGTCCGAAAATTGAAATGTCGTATATAGGAGGATAAGAAAGGGGGCTATCGTATGCAGGAGCGATATTCAAGACAAATATTATTTCCTGGTGTTGGAGAAGAAGGGCAGCGAAAAATAAAAGAGAAGCATGTGCTTATTATCGGCGCTGGTGCTCTTGGTGCGGCGAATGCAGAAGCAATTGTTAGAGCAGGTGTTGGAAAAGTAACGATTGCTGATCGTGATTATGTAGAATGGAGCAATTTACAAAGGCAACAATTATATACCGAAGAAGATGCAAAGCAGTATAAACCGAAGGCTATAGCGGCAGCAGAACATTTAAAAGCGATTAATTCTGAGGTGGAAATAAATCCGATTGTAACGGATGTAACGGTGCAAGAAATGGAAGAGCTAGTGAATGATGTAGATTTAATATTAGATGCGACAGATAATTTTGAAACGCGTCTTCTTATTAATGATATTTCACAGAAGTATAATGTTCCATGGATATATGGTGGTTGTGTCGGAAGTTACGGCGTGACGTATACAATTTTACCAGGAAAAACACCGTGTTTCCGCTGTTTAATGGAACATCCAGCGAGCGGAGCAACATGTGATACAGCCGGTATTATACAGCCAGCGGTACAATTAGTAGTAGCGCATCAAATAACGGAAGCATTGAAAATATTAGTAGAAGACTTTGGCGCGCTTCGTGAAACGATGTTATCGTTTGATCTTTGGAATAATCAGCAGATGGCATTTAAAGTGAATAGGCAGAAGAAAGATACGTGTTTATCTTGTGGAAGATTACGTACATACCCGAGTTTAACATTTGAAGCACAAACAAAAACAGAAGTGTTATGTGGGCGAAATACAGTACAAATTCGTCCAGGTGTGCGAAATGAATTTAATTTAGAAGAAATTAAAAAGCGCTTACAAAGAATTGTGGATGTAAAAACTACTCCGTATTTATTATCGTTTCCAGTGGAGGAATTTCGTTTTGTTTTATTTACAGATGGCAGGGCGTTTATTCATGGAACGAACGATATGAATGTAGCAAAACGTTTATACGCAAGATATATAGGTTGAACCTAAAGGGAATCCTTTAGGTTCAACGGAGAAAGTCTTAAGATTTTCTTGTATAATCTCCACTTTTTCCACCTGTTTTTTCAAGTAAGTATGTTTCGCCAATGATCATACCTTTATCAACAGCTTTACACATATCATACACAGTAAGAGCGGTAGCGGAAGCAGCAGTTAAAGCTTCCATTTCAACACCGGTGCTACCTTCCGTTTTAACTTTTACTTCAATGAGTAATCGGTATTGTTCTTCTAATTGTTTCCAATCGAACGAAACATCAACACCTTTTAATAATAAAGGGTGGCACATTGGGATAATATCAGAAGTACGTTTCGCAGCCATAATACCTGCGATTTGTGCAACCGCTAATACGTCACCCTTTCCAATTTCATTGTGAGAGATTTTATCGTAAATTTCTTTCGTAACGACGATACTAGAGCACGCAATTGCTGTTCGAACGGTTGCCTTTTTCTCGCTTATATCAACCATTTTTGCGCGGCCCTGGTCGTTGAAATGTGTGAATGAAGACATGGAATTCCTCCTTGAAGTAATTTCTATTTAATACATAAAGTTTAATCGAGATAAAAAAAATTGCAAATATGGGGTGAGAAGTGATGGTAGAAAGAAGAACTCCAATTCAAGTTGCCGAGGCAGTAGAGCGAGTAATGGAATATGCGAAACATGGCGAAATAGAATCGGTTTCTATTGCGGAAAGTTACGAGAGAATTCTGGGGGAAGATGTTATCTCAGATCATGACGTTCCTCATTTTGACCGTTCTCCTTACGATGGTTTTGCCATTCGAGCAGAAGATACGAAAGAAGCAAGTCAGGAGAATCCAGTTACATTTGAAGTAATAGGCGAAATCGGAGCGGGGTCTGTTTTTCTAGAAGAAGTAGGATCTTTTAAAGCGGTTCGTATTATGACAGGAGCAGCTATTCCAGCAGATTGTAATGCAGTCGTAATGCTAGAATTGACGGAAGGATTCGAGCAGAACGGAAAAACATATATGAAGTTAAAGCGTCCTTTTAATAGTGGTGATAACGTGTCATTTAAAGGAGAAGATATAAAACAAAATCAAGTTCTCGTTAAGAAAGGTGTTGCAATCAATCCTGGTGTTGCGGCCCTATTAGCGACGTTTGGATATAGTACGGTGAAAGTTGTAAAACAGCCTGTTGTCGGTATTGTGACGACAGGAAGTGAATTGTTAGAAGTACATGAGCCGTTAGAGCCAGGGAAAATTAAAAATAGTAACTCTTATATGATTGCCGCTCAAATTATGAAAGCTGGCGGGAAAGTTCGGTATTATGGTCAACTTGCCGATGAGTTAGATGCATGTTTTAAAGCTGTTCAATCGGCGATGGATGAGGTCGACATTTTAATTACGACAGGCGGTGTGTCGGTAGGAGATTATGACTACTTGCCAGCTATTTATGAAAGATTACAGGCGCATGTACTTTTTAATAAAATAGCGATGAGACCAGGAAGTGTAACGACAGTAGCTGAAGTTGATGGAAAGTTACTTTTCGGTTTATCAGGAAATCCTTCAGCTTGTTATGTAGGCTTTGAATTATTTGTACATCCAATTATAAAAACATATTTGTATGCGAAGGAACCTCATGTATATAGAGCAGATGCTGTTTTACAAAAAGATTTTCCAAAGCCTAATCCGTTTACTCGTTTTGTAAGAGCAAACGTTACAATCGCGGATGGGGCATTACACGCGATGCCGGTTGGTTTAGATAAATCGAGTGCGGTATCTTCACTTGCCGATGCGAATGCTTTTATCGTATTGCCTGGAGGAACGAGAGGATTTGAAGCAGGGATGAAAGTATCTGTATTATTGTTAGAGCACGCCGAGGGATGTGATTGGCCATGGGCAAAGCCTCTTCAATCTTACAAATAGTAGGGTATCAAAATAGCGGGAAAACAACACTTGTCGAGAAAGTTGTGCATGCATTAGCAGAAAGTGAAATGAAGGTTGCTACAATTAAACACCACGGGCACGGAGGTTTTCCAGAAGTAGCACAAAAAGATAGTGAAAGACATCGTAAAGCTGGTGCAGTTGTAAGTAGTGTAGAAGGGGCTGGATTACTTTCGCTTTCTTCGCTAAAAGAGGAATGGTCCTTGCAAGAAATTATTCGTTTATATGAGTTTTTTGAAGTGGATACGATTTTAATAGAGGGCTATAAAAAAGAGAAATATCCGAAAGTAGTGTTACTTCGTTCTGCGGAAGACATTGAACTTTTACATAAAGTAGAAAATATAGTAGCGGTTATTGTGTGGCATGATGTTCCAAAAAGCATACGAGAAGAATATAAAGTATTTCATATAACAGAAGAAAAGTTGTATATAGACTGGTTTTTACAAACGGTTAGGAGTATAAAATGACAAATACGTATTATGAAGTAATTGATACTGAAATCTCGATTGAAGAGGTAGCTCAGAAGGTAATTCGTCGTGAATGCGGTGCTGTTACAACATTTATCGGAACGGTTAGAGAGTTTACGAAAGGGCGCCGTACATTATATTTAGAATATGTTGCTTATAAAACGATGGCGGAAAAGATGCTACAGAAAATTGGCTCAGAAGTGAAAGAGAAGTGGCCAGGTACACACGTTGCTATTACACATCGCATCGGTACACTGCAAATTTCTGATATCGCGGTTGTTGTCGCTGTTTCAACGCCGCACCGTAAAGCAGCTTATGAAGCGAATGAATATATTATGGAACGTATAAAACAAATTGTTCCGATTTGGAAAAAGGAATTTTGGGAGGATGGTGACTCGTGGATTGGTGATCAATTAGAAAAAACGCCATATCCAGCGGGAGAGCCTGGGAAGGAGTTATAAGTATGATTCGAGTATTGTTATTTGCACACTTGCAAGAAGAGGCAGGAACAAGTGAATTACAAATAGAGAAAGAAAATATTACGGTCACGCAGTTAAAAGATATTGTTGCTAAAGAGTATAATGTACCGGTGTCAGCACCAATTATGGTTGCAATTAATGAAGAATATGCAAATGAAGATGATATGATTCAATCTGGTGATGTTGTTGCACTCATACCACCAGTGAGCGGTGGCTAATATTGGATTCATTAAAACGACTTTCCTACATAGGGAAAGTCGTTTTTTTATGGCAGTTTTGAGAACACTAATCTATAGAACAAGGAGGGAACTATGAAAAAAATATGTGTAGTTATGACAATGCTATGTGCAGCCTTTTTCTCTTCTCCAAGTGATTCTTTCGCGAAAGAATCAAGAGAACAACTTTTAGAGAGTGCATTATTAAATAGGTACTATTCAGTTATTAGACAAGCGACAGAAGATCAATATGAATGTGCTTCAGTTATAAATATAAAGCGTCTCGGCAAGAAAGATGAGTTCGTTCCTAGATATGAAGTGACGCTACAATTCCTTACATTTCAAGGAGCACATAATCCGCCGAACGATAAAGTTACGCTTACTTTGGAAGATCATTTAGATCACGTAAAGATAAAAAAAGTGGAGCGAGAAAAGAATGTTTCTGGTGCTATTGCAGAAAAGATTTGTGAACGTGAAAAAGAAAAAATAAAAGCTCACTCTAATGACTTAGAGTGATAACCTATGGTATTTAGTAAAGAAAGGTAATGAGTGATGGATATATTTTTAGCGATTTTACCAGCTATATTTTGGGGAAGTATTGTGCTATTTAACGTGAAACTGGGCGGGGGACCGTATAGTCAAACGCTCGGAACAACGTTTGGAGCACTTATTTTCTCAATTGTTGTTTATATTTTTATGAAGCCAGTATTAACACCTACCGTTATTGGAGTTGGAGTTGTGTCAGGTTTATTTTGGGCGCTTGGTCAGGCGAATCAATTGAAAAGTATTGATTTAATGGGCGTTTCGAGGACGATGCCAATTTCAACAGGACTTCAATTAGTTGCGACGACTTTATTTGGCGTTATCGTATTTCATGAGTGGTCCACGACAATATCAGTTGTCCTTGGGATTTTAGCGCTCGTTTGTATTATTGTCGGTGTTATTTTAACATCGCTTCAAAGTGAAGAAGAAAAAAATGCAGAGCAAGCAGCAAACTTTAAAAGAGGTATCGTAATTTTATTAATTTCAACAGTCGGTTATTTAGTTTATGTAGTGGTGATTAGACTATTTAACGTAGATGGTTGGTCAGCTTTATTGCCACAAGCAGTTGGTATGGTGTTAGGGGGGATTTTGCTTACTTTTAAACATCATCCATTTAATAAATATGCAATACGAAATATTATTCCAGGATTAATTTGGGCAGCTGGAAATATGTTTTTATTCATTTCGCAGCCGCGTGTTGGAGTGGCGACAAGTTTCTCGCTATCGCAAATGGGAATTATTATTTCGACGCTTGGCGGGATTCTTATATTAGGTGAAAGAAAAACGAAACGCCAATTAACAGGGATTGTTGTCGGTATCGTTTTTATCATCGCAGCTGGAATTATGTTAGGTATAGCAAAAAGTTAAAGGAGGTATTGGAATGTATAGTGATTTAGAAGGAAAGGTTGTCGTTATTACAGGATCAGCAACTGGTCTTGGAAGGGCGATGGGAGTAAGGTTTGCTGAGGAGAAAGCAAAAGTAGTGATTAACTACCGCTCACGGGAGTCAGAAGCGAATGGTGTGTTAGAAGAAATTAAAAAGGTAGGCGGAGAAGCGATTGCAGTAAAAGGTGATGTAACGGTCGAATCAGATGTGGTGAATCTCATTCAATCTGCTGTGAAAGAGTTTGGTACGCTTGACGTTATGATTAATAATGCAGGGATAGAAAATGCGGTACCATCGCATGAAATGCCACTTGAAGATTGGAATAGGGTAATTAATACAAATTTAACAGGTGCTTTTTTAGGAAGCCGTGAAGCGATTAAATATTTTGTAGAACATGATATTAAAGGATCTGTCATTAATATGTCTAGTGTTCATGAGAAAATTCCGTGGCCATTATTTGTGCACTATGCAGCAAGTAAGGGCGGTATTAAACTGATGACAGAAACGTTAGCGATGGAATATGCGCCAAAAGGTATTCGAGTAAATAATATTGGGCCAGGTGCAATTAATACGCCAATCAATGCAGAAAAGTTTGCTGATCCTAAAAAACGTGCTGACGTAGAAAGTATGATACCGATGGGCTACATTGGAAAACCAGAAGAAATTGCAGCAGTAGCAACTTGGCTTGCTTCTTCAGAGGCGAGTTATGTAACTGGAATTACGCTATTTGCAGATGGTGGAATGACGTTATATCCATCGTTTCAAGCTGGGCGTGGGTAATATAAAAGGACGAAGAGATAATGCTCTTCGTCCTTTTTTACAAAAAAAAATAGCGGCCAGCTATTTTAAGTTTAATGATTAATTGTATCTTGAAGAAATTCTGTCGCTTGATGTTCAGAAACGTTTTGTACGAGCGCAACTTCGCTAATCATCATTTTTCGTGCATTATCTAGCATTTGTTTTTCGCTCGCATTTAAAGCTCTTTCTTTATTACGGCGAAGTAAATCTCGAACAACTTCTGCGCTATCTTGCAGATTACCGTTTTTCATTTTTTCCATATTCATTGTATATCTTTGTTTCCACGAGAGCGATGTGTCAGATTCTCCCTGTTGGAATTCAAGAAGTATATCATTTAACGTACCTTTATCAACGATATAACGAATACCTGATTTTTGTAATTGATCCATCGGAAGCATTACTTGCATATCTTTACTAAGGATGCGTATTACACAATATTGACGCAAAGTACCTAATATTTCTTTCTCTTCAATTGCTTCGATGATCCCTGCACCGTGCATTGGATAAACGATTTTATCACCAATTTGAAACAAATCATCCACCTCCATATGTGGTAACCATTTTTAATGATAACATACGTTTGTAAAAATGTCAAATTTTATATAATAACATAGTGTTTGTACTGGAGTCAATAAGTAAAACTACTTTTTATATATATTTTTTTGCTCTTATTTGTTGATGACTTTTTTAGAAAAATAGTACAGGTAAGGAAGGCAGGCATATCCACTTATTTTTAAGCATAAAATGTAAAATCGCTAATACAATATACCTAAATCCGTTCTTTGCAAAGGAGGGAGAGAAGGTGGGGCGCACAATAAAAATTGATATTACAAATAAAGTTGTAGCTAAATTTAGACCAGATTATTTGGAATTATATACGAGTAAATTTATGATAGGTAAGTTTTATGTCTATACTGAAGGTAAACAATATGTGTTAGAAGACGGATATATATATGAAGACGGAAAATTTTATCGCATCATAGATACGCACCGTGGCAATAATCAAGCGGCGGAGGGCTGCGATCTAGGATGGTGTTAACATGATTCGTGTGAAAGTGTTTGATGAAAGTCATGAAAAAGACTTAGAAGATGCAGTAAATGTGTTTTTAAAAAAGATTGATGATAGTAATTTTGTAGATATTAAGTACCAAGTCGGTGTTTCTATTAATGATGACGAAAACCAAATTTATTGTTTTTCAGCAATGATCGTTTATAAAGCATAAAAAAGAGCTGGGAGCTCTTTTTTATGCTTTATGTTGGGACAACATGTGTCGGTAATACGTTCATAATAGATTGGGTTGTGCCTAATTTCTTTGTCGTTAAAAGAGGCTCCCCTGTCTCATGATTTTGGGCATCTTTACACATACCAAGGTGATAACGATCACCTAAAAATGGATCAATATAAAAACCGTTTTTGAATACTTTATCATTCGGATGTTTTTCATGGTGAATGTCAGAGCAGTTAATGCAATAGAACATAGCGTTCAACCCCTTTTTATTTTTGTTTGAAAAAAGTGAGTCGGTAGTCATTTCACTCCTAAGGAAATGTTGAGGAGAAGAGAAATAACTACCTACTCAAATGGTGGGCATATTCCTTCTGATTTTTTATATCTTGCGTATTGCCTCTGAGGGAAGGAGGAGAGACGAATTACGCATGATATAAGTAAGGCGCTTCTTTCAATATGAATGATGGAGTTTCATGTTGAGAGAAGTTTTTATTTTTTGTTGCCTTTGTGAGTATATTATGAAGAAATGCTGAGAGGGTGTTTGTCCTGTTGAAAAAATGTTGAGAATTTCTCAACGGTAAAACGAATCAATGTTGACATGACACTAAAAGGTGTTATATTATCTTGTTGAAACCAAAAGGTGTTATATTTTAGCGGAGAATAAAGGAGAATGAAAATGGAACAACAAAATACATTAAATGATATTAAACAAACGATCGTTTTTAACGCGTCTATTCAAAAAGTATGGAATGTAGTATCAACTGCAGAAGGGATTGCATCATGGTTTATGCCGAATGATTTTAAATTAGAGGTAGGGCATGAATTTCATGTGCAATCACCATTTGGACCATCACCATGTAAAGTGTTAGAAATTGATGAGCCAAATCATCTATCTTTCTCATGGGATACAGATGGCTGGGTTGTTTCATTTAATCTGAAAGACCTAGGAGACGATAAAACAGAATTTACGTTAATTCACGGCGGCTGGAAACATCCTGATGAAATTCTTCCGAAAGCGAATGCGAAGAGCTCTATTATTCGCGACAGAATGAGCGGCGGCTGGGTAGCAATTGTAAATGAAAAACTGAAAAAGGTTGTTGAAGGTTAAATGTCCTCATCAGCAGCGAAATATGATGTATTTCAAGCAATTGCTGATCCAACTCGCCGAGAAGTAATACGGTTATTAAGTGATAAAGAGTTACCGATTTCCAAAATAACGGATCATTTTCCGATGAGTCGTACTGCGGTTGTAAAGCACCTTCATATTCTTTCGGAAGCGAATTTAGTAAGTGGAAGGAAAAGCGGAAGAGAGAAGATATATCGTTTGCATCCAGAACCATTAGAGGAATTACAACAGTGGCTCTCGTATTATGAACGTTTTTGGGATAATAAATTGTCCATGCTGAAACATATTGTGGAGAATGAAGAGTAAAAAGAGGATGACCGAAATGGTCATCCTCTTTTTTATTGCTCACTTGTTTGTGTAGCTGGCTTCAATAAAAGCCAAGCGATAATTAATGTAAATACTGCTAATACGAAAGTGCTCATATAAATGACGTGTACACTTGATGCTAATGCGGATTGCGATTCGGTTACTACGTTTGCTGTAGCTCCGCCGTGCCCGCCAGATACAAGATCAAGGTTTTTAATACCACGTGCGTGAATCATCGTATTGAAGATTGTGCCGAATATTGCAGCACCTAATGTTTGACTAAATGTATTAATAAACGTGTTTAAACCAACGGCTGTTCCGCGTGTATGAGCTGGTACGGCTGCTTGAATTGTTACCATGTAAATCGGTGTCACAAGCCCCATTCCTAAGCCGAATAATCCGACTGCTACATAAATAAGGAACGATGGTGAGTTTGTTGATAATGTAAATAATAAGAACGTAGCGACTGATAAAATGCTAGCCCCAAGTAAAATGATTTGTTTCGTTTTTAATTTGCCAACTAAGTTACCCGAGAACATAGCACCGAATGTCCACATAACAGGAATCGGCATTAAAATGAGTCCAGCTTCTGTCGCATTTTTTCCTAAAACACCTTGGCTCCATATTGGAAGATACACTGTAATACTAATAATCATTGCACCAGCAATAAGTGTTAGTATGTTTATTGTAGATAATGTACGATTAGAGAAAAGTGCTAGCGGAATTAATGGTTCCGGAGACTTTTTCTCGATGTATAAGAAAAGAATGAATGAAACAGCGGCGAAGATTAATAGGCCGATAATTGAAATGTCTCCCCAGTTTTGCTTACTGCTACCTGTTAATAACGCGTATAGTAGAGCGATCGTACTTAATGAGAAGACTGTTGCACCAAGATAGTCGATATGGTGTTTAGCAGGCTTAATAGATTCTTTGTAGTAAACTGCAATCATTAAGCAGGCGATAATTCCAAATGGAACGTTTAAGAAGAAAATATAACGCCAAGAAAGGGAATCAACTAAAAATCCACCTACTAACGGTCCGATAACACCAGATACACCCCAAACAGCACTCATCCAGCCTTGTGCTTTCGCGCGATCTTTTGCTTCGCTATATAAGTCCCCAATAATCGTCATTGTGATCGGCATAACAGCACCAGCACCTATACCTTGAAGAGCACGGAAGAAGATTAATTGTTCCATTGATGTAACGACTCCGCATAGTGCAGAACCGATTAAAAAGATTGTAGCTCCAATGAGCAGAACTTTTTTGCGACCGAACAAATCAGCGAGCTTTCCGTATATTGGAGTTGAAACCGCTGTGGCAAGCATGTAAATTGCGTAAACCCAGCTAACAAGTTCAACGCCTGACAAATCACTCGTTATACGAGGGATTGCTGTACTAACAATCGTTCCTTCTACCGCAGAAAGAAACGTCATTAGCATTAAAGACATCATGACTTTTTTTCTCATATGTTTTCCCCTTACCCTTTTTCAAATATTCAACAATATAAAATATAAAGGTACTAAGGTAAATAAAGCAATAAAAAAGCACTGGGAAGTTAGGAGGAATGGGTATTTGTCGGTAAGTCGATATATGTTGTGAAATCGCCGATAATAAATTCATGTACCTATAAAAAAGAAACAGGAATCCCTGTTTCTTTTTTTAATATTGCATTTTCGCGTTTTCTCCAGCTGTTGTTCCGGCAATTCTACCAGTAACAAGGGCAGATGTAATGTTATAACCACCAGTATAACCGTGAATATCAAGAACTTCTCCGCAGAAATATAAGCCATTTGTGAATTTAGACGACATTTCTTTCGGATTAATTTCTTTAACAGATACACCACCGCCAGTAACGAATGCTTTTTCAATTGATTGCGTACCATTTACATTCACAGTAAATTCTTTAAAGTCTTTCACGAGTGCACGAATCTTCTCATGAGAAACTTGTCCAGCTTGCTCGCTGCCGTCAATTTCATTTTTTTCTAATAAAAATAGGAAGTAACGCTCAGGAACATAACCTTTTAACACGTTTTTAATTCCTTTTTTCGGATCTTCTTTCATTTGTTTCAGCATGCGCTGGAATAGTTGCTCGCTATTTTCTTCTGGTAATGCATCAATACTCATTTGAACTGTATTCGTTTTGAACTTTTTCAGTGCTTTTACAACGAATTGACTACAGCGAAGGGCAGCAGGACCAGATAAGCCGAAATGAGTGAAGAGCATGTCCATTTTGTGAGAAATGATAGCTTTTCCTTTCGGGTTTAATACACTTAAGTTTACGTCTCGTAAAGCGAGCCCTTGCAGTGAACGGTCTCGAATAAATGGTTCGTTTGAAAGGATTGGTACTTCTGTTGGGAATAATTCTGTAATTGTATGACCAGCTTTTTCTGCCCAAGCATATCCGTCTCCAGTAGAACCAGTTTGAGGAACTGATTTTCCGCCAACAGCGATAACGACGTGATTTGTGTCTAACACTTCGCCTGTTTGCAGTACAACTGCTTTCGTTTGACCATTTTCGTATTCAATCGTTTCAACAGGTGTATTCGTACGGATCTTTACACCTAAATCTTTTAATCGTGTTAAAAGTGCGTCTACTACCGATTGCGCTTTATTTGAAACAGGGAACATGCGGCCATGATCCTCTTCTTTCAGTTTTACGCCGAGATTTTCGAAGAATGTAATAATATCTTCATTATTAAAAATAGAAAAAGCACTGTATAAGAAGCGGCCATTTCCTGGTATATGTTTAACGATCTCATCAAGTGGTAGACGGTTCGTTACGTTACAACGGCCACCACCAGAAATCGCAAGTTTACGCCCTAGTTTATTTCCTTTATCAAGAAGTAAGACAGTTGCGCCTTCTTCTGCAGCACCGATTGCAGCCATTAGCCCAGAAGGCCCGCCGCCGATGACAATAACATCATAATGCATAATATATCGACCTCATTTTCTACATTTCCTGCCTAAAAGAATAGCATGTTTTCTCTTAAAAGAAAAATAGAGTGAAGTACTGCTTAAGGGGAGAATTGTGGTACAATACAAAAGTTAGAGTTCAGCACTATCCTGCTATTTGTGGGCAATAAGACTAAAACCTGAAGATGTAAGAGAAATAAAAAGGGAGTTTGGCAGCCCGTAAATGCTCGAATAGTTCAATTCATTATAGTTTCACTTTATTGTAGATGTAGGAGGATTTTTGTATGTCCGATTCGAAATTTCTGCGCGGGACGCTTATCGTTACGTTAGGGACATTTTTAGTAAAGTTCTTAGGCATGATTTACGTCTTTCCGTTTCATGCATTAGTAGGTACAGAAGGCGGAACGCTCTATACATATGGATACATTCCATATACGATCTTTTTAAGTATTGCAACGGCAGGGGTGCCGCTTGCTGTTTCAAAATTTGTTTCCAAATATAACGCACTTGGCGATTATAAAACGAGCCGGAGAATGTTCCGCTCGGGAATGGTTATGATGATAGTAACAGGAGTTCTTTCATTCTTAGTTCTATACATGACGGCGCCGTTGTTTGCAGAAGCAATGCTTGGTAAACAAAGTGTACACAGTAATATAGGAGAAGTTACGACGATTATTCGTCTTGTAAGTTTTGCGCTTATTGTTGTACCAGCAGCGAGTTTAATTCGTGGTTATTTCCAAGGTCACCAATCTATGGGACCAACTACTGTTTCGCAAATTATTGAACAAATTATTCGTATCGTCTTTTTATTAGCAGGTAGTTTTATCGTTATTAAAGTACTTGGCGGTACAGTTGCAACAGCAGTTGGAGTAGCGACATTTGCTGCCTTCGTTTCAGCAGTTGGAGCGCTCGGTGTACTCATTTGGTACTGGTTAAAACGTAAAAAACATTTGGATCAATATTTAATTGAACAAACTGTACCAGAATCGACAGTGAGTACCGTTCAATTGTTTAAAGAATTATTTGCATATGCGATTCCTTACGTTGTAATTGGGTTAACAATTCCTTTATATCAACAAATTGATACATTAACATTTAACTCAATTATGCAGGCGATTGGTCAAGGGGATATCGCAGAGCGAGCACTCGGTATTTTCACAATGTGGACGCATAAATTAATTATGATTCCTGTATCACTTGCAACAGCGTTTAGTTTAACGCTTGTGCCAGCGATTACAAAATCGTTTACTGAAAAACAATATCGTTATTTAAAATTACAAATTACACAAACATTCCAGGCAAATATGTTTTTAACATTGCCAGCAGTTATCGGTATTTCTACACTGGCATATCCGATTTATACAGCATTTTACGACTCAGATCCACTAGGTGGACAAGTACTAATGTGGTATGCGCCAGTTGCGTTGTTATTTGCTTTATTTACAGTAACAGCAGCAATTCTGCAAGGGATTAATCAACAAAAACATGCGATTGTCGCGCTTATAATGGGTGTTATTTTGAAATTCGTATGTAACGTAATCTTTATTCGTTATTTCGGTACAGTAGGGGCGATTCTAGCAACAGCTGTTGGTTTCTTAGCTTCTGTTTGGTACACAAATCGACAAATTAAAAAATACGCAAACTATTCATTCGGTGTTGTATATAAGAGAACATTCCAAATTGCAGTATTGACACTTGTAATGGTCGTGGCGGTAAAACTATCACAATGGCTGCTATCCTTCATGATTTCGCCTGATGGCCGCATTGGTGCTCTTATAACAGTTGCGGTTTGTGCAGGTATTGGTGGTCTTGTTTACGGATTATTAGCAATTCGCACAGGAGTACTTGAAAGAGTATTTGGCGGAGAAGCGTTAGATAAAATTCAACGTAAACTTGGCAATAGATTTAAAATAAAGTTGAAATCAAAAGGGGCGTAATTACGTCCCCTTTTCTATGATAAACAAAGAAGGTGAAAAACGTGAGATTAGATAAATTATTAGCGAATATGGGATATGGAAGTAGAAAAGAAGTAAAGAAATTATTGAAAGACGGCGTTGTAAAAATTGACGGAACGCCAGTGAAAGATGCGAAGGTTCATGTAAATGTAGAAGAGCAAGAAGTTATGATTCACGGTGAAGTTGTGGAATATAAAGAGTTTGTGTATTTAATGATGCATAAACCACAAGGTGTTATTTCAGCGACAGAAGATGATAACCATGAAACGGTAATAGATTTATTAGAATTAGAAGATGCAATCTTTGATCCGTTCCCAGTTGGAAGACTTGATATCGATACAGAAGGTTTCTTATTGATAACAAATGATGGGAAGTTATCGCATCAATTATTATCTCCGAAAAAGCATGTGCCGAAAAAATATTACGCACACGTTGCAGGAGTAGTAACAGAAGAGGATGTAAAAGAGTTTGCTAAAGGTGTTATTTTAGACGATGGTTATGAAACGAAGCCAGGTGCACTTACAATATTAAAAAGCGATGATATTTCTGAAATCGAGCTTGTCATTACAGAAGGAAAATTCCATCAAGTGAAGCGTATGTTTGAAGCGGTAGGGAAAAAAGTTGTTTATTTAAAGAGAACAGAAATGGGACCGTTAGTATTAGATGAAGAACTAGAACTTGGACAATACCGAGAGTTAACAGACGAAGAAGTGGAAATGTTAAAAACATATCAAGTAGATACTGAGAAGTAGTGCTGTTTTAAGGCGCAGAAAAGACCCCTTTCTAATGAGTTAGAAAGGGGTATGTATTTATTTACATACAATTATTTTTTCATTATGAGGTCATTCTCACTTTCTTTCCTGTTGTTGTCCACTTACCGCGGCAAGGGCTATACACGAGTTCATTAAACTGCAACACATTTAGATCACGTTGTATCGTTCGTGGTGTGATCCCGAACTCATCTACAAGGTCTTTCGTCGTTACCGTTCCGTTTTCATTGATGTACATATAAATCGATTTAATGCGTGTTAGCATACGAGTAGTTGTAGGTTTCAAGAGAAAACCACTCCTCTACTAGTTTTTTTGACCCCATTCAGGAAAGAAGGTCGTTACTACCATTGTACTCTACATGATAAAATTCATGCTTTAATCTACTTAAATTTTACAAAAGTTTAACAAATATTCATATAGAAAAATATTGGTAGTTGACATTGTATATATGGTCAGTCAACTAAATCATAAAATTCTACGTAAAACGCCAAATTCCTGCAAATTTTTTTAAGAAAATAAAAGAAAAACTAATGAGAAATATCTGAAATATTACAATTGTTCGGTATTTGGTTTTCGTGTATGGCATAAGAGATTTCGGTTTGTTATGATGAAAGAAACAATATAGTGAAGGATGGATGCGTGATGTCAGCGATTAATTGGACAGAAGAAGTTACGAAACGAAAAGATGATTTAATTCGTGATACACAACAATTTTTGCAAATTAAAAGTGTATGGGAAGAAGAATCGGCGAAAGAGGGTGCGCCATTCGGTGAAGGTGTAGAAAAAGCTCTATCTTTCATGTTACATAAAGGAGAGGCTGAAGGTTTTGCTTCTAAAAATTTAGAAGGATATGCAGGTCATCTTGAAATGGGACAAGGAGAAGAATTAGTAGGGATTCTTTGTCACGTTGACGTTGTACCAGAAGGAGACGGCTGGACGACTCCAGCATATAGTGCGGATATTCGCGACGGAAAGATTTTTGCACGCGGTGCAATTGATGATAAAGGTCCAACGATGGCAGCTTATTATGCGATGAAGATTGTGAAAGAATTAGGCTTGCCGCTTTCAAAACGTGTTCGTATGATTTTAGGAACAGATGAGGAAAGTAATTGGAAATGTGTAGATCATTACTTTAAAAACGAGGAAATGCCAACAATCGGTTTTGCACCAGACGCGGACTTTCCAATTATTAATGCAGAAAAAGGAATTTCTGATATACAAGTTGTGCAAAATGGTAGCGAAGAGAAAAATGGTGCATATGAACTTGTTTCATTTGAATCAGGTCGCCGTTTAAATATGGTTCCTGATTTTGCAGAAGCGGTTGTTATAGGAGAAGATGTAAATGCACTTACAGTAGCATATGAGGAGTATCTACAAACTGCTAAAAAAATAGGTGAAGCAATTGTAGAAGGTAATACAGTGACATTGCAAATTAAGGGGATTTCAGCTCACGGATCTACTCCGGAGAAGGGCGAGAATGCAGGTTTATTATTGGCAAACTTCTTAACGAAAGTTGCTCTTGATGGAAAAGGGGCTTCGTTTGCATCGTTTGCAACAGAAACATTTACAGGAGATATTTTAGGGGAGAAAGCTGGTATTTCTTATAAAGACGATATTAGTGGTCCATTAACAGTGAATGTTGGTCGCCTTTCTTATACGAAAGAAAATGGTGGTAATTTAGGGTTAAACGTACGTTACCCAGTTACGACTAACTTTGAAGAAACAATTGCGAAGTTAAAAGAGTATGTTGGTACTTATGGATTTGAAGTAGCTGATTATTCTAACTCTCGCCCGCATCACGTTGATAAAGATCACGAGTTAATTCGTACGTTGCAGCGTGTATACGAAGAGCAAACAGGCGAAAAAGCAGAGCTATTAGCAATCGGCGGAGGTACTTACGCTCGTTCATTAAAAGCTGGTGTTGCATTTGGCCCATTGTTCCCTGGAAAAGAAGAACTTGCGCATCAAAAAGATGAGTATATTGAAATTGAAGACTTATTAAAAGCAACAGCAATTTATGCGCAAGCAATTCATGAATTAGCGAAATAATGGATATATAAATAATGACCGCTCTCTATTTTGGAGGGCGGCTTCTTTTTACCTGAATGAGATAAGAAAGAAAAGCAACAATAGAAAGAAGGAGAAGATGTACATGGAACCGCATTATTTTGTCGCAATTACGTTACCAAATCATATAAAAGAAGTGCTGTCTAACTATAAAGAGGAAATGCAAGAGGAATTACCATTTCGTTCATGGGTACATAAAGAAGACTACCATATTACCCTTTCGTTTTTAGGGAGTGCCACAGAGGAACAATTAGAAGGAATAAAGAATGGATTACAAACACTTGCAGAAACAAAGGAACTATCATTTGCGTTACAAGGATTTTCAACGTTTGGTAGGGAAGATCAGCCTCGTATTTTTTGGGCAAAGGTAAGTGAGAATCACGATTTGTTTCAGTTGCAAAAGCGAGTACATGCCATTTGTGAAGAAAATGGATTTTCTCTAGAAACGCGCCCGTATCACCCACATATTACTGTTGCTCGTAAATGGATAGGAGAAGAAAAGTTTCGTTTAGAAAGCATAAAAGAAGTGCCTGAAATATCATTTCAAGCAGATACAATTACTTTATACGAATCCCACGTGAAAGAAACCCCGAAGTATAAATCGATTGCTGAAATAAAATTACAAAAATAGAATGTTGAAAACGTTTTTTATGCAGGTGAATATACTATAGAGAATTATGTGTTACTGTATAGGGCTTCGCTGATAAGAAAAGTCTTATCATTTGCAGCTCGTTTCGCCCCTCTATTTGCGGGCAGTAAGACTCCCACCTCAAAATTGGGATAAAGCAAAGAAGTGAGGTGGGAGATCAACTGCCCATAAAGGCCCAATTGGTGCAGGCTAATAATCAGTGGGGGAAAGCCTTCCCACTGATTAAAGTTTCACTTTATTTTAACTTTAAGAATGATGGTGATTTTTTTATGTTGAAAGTAAAACGTCCATTTGATGCCTATTTAGATGAAATGAATAAAATTACAATTTTGCTCCCACATGCGTATGGAACAAGTCGGACATTTCGTTTGCAAGAAGGAACCAATGTGAAAGATTTACCGATTGCTCATACGATTGCGCTTCCGGATGCAACGAAGTATGAGTGCTTTATAGAAGAGCCGCTAGATGTGGGAAAGTATTATACAGTACGAGATGAACGGAATGAAGAAACGGATTTACAAATAGGTGCTGTGATTCGAACAGCAATTTTCGATGAAAAGTATTATTACGAAGGTACAGATTTAGGTGCTGTACATCAAAAAGAAGTAACAACATTTAAAGTATGGGCTCCAACTGCAAGACTTGCGAAAGTAAGAATTTATAAAAGTGATAAAGAATATACCGATCATGAAATGCATAGAGGAGAAAACGGAGTTTGGACTCATGCACTGCAAGGAGATTTAGGCGGAGCACAATATACATTTCTTGTTTGTATTAATTTAATATGGAATGAAGCAGTGGATCCTTACGCAAAGTCGGTGACTGTAAATGGGAAATACGGCGTTGTGATTGATTTGGAAAAAACGCATGTAACAAAACGAGAGGAATTATCACCATTACAGTCAATGACAGATGCCATATTGTATGAACTGCATATTCGTGATGCAACTATTCATCAGGGCAGTGGAGTGAATAAAAAAGGAACATATAAAGGGCTAATGGAAGAGGGAACAACGGGACGAAATGGGACGCTAACGGGATTATCTCACATAAAAGATTTAGGTGTTACACATGTTGAACTATTGCCTTTACATTGTTTCGGTGGTGTAAATGAGGCGAATCCTTCCGCCGTATACAATTGGGGTTACAATCCACTATATTACAATGCTCCAACGGGATTTTATGCTACAAACCCTTCGGATCCGTATAACAGGATTGTAGAGTGTAAACAACTAATTGAAACATTTCATGAGAATGGCATTAGGGTGATTATAGATGTTGTATATAATCATGTGTATGAAAGAGAGTTATCATCATTTGAAAAGCTTGTCCCAGGATATTATTTTCGTCATGGTGAAGATGGTATGCCTTCTAATGGGACGGGAGTTGGAAATGATATAGCATCCGAGCGGAAAATGATGAGGAAATTCATTGTAGAGTCTATTTTATATTGGCTTACTGAATACAATGTTGACGGATTCCGATTTGATTTAATGGGAATTTTAGATATTGAGACGATGAATATAATAGAAAAAGAAGTACGAAACAGAAAGCGTGATGCACTTTTATTAGGAGAAGGGTGGGATTTGCAAACACCACTATCTCTTGAAGAAAAGGCAATATTAAATAATGCAAAGAAAATGCCACATATCGCGCAGTTTAACGATCAATTTCGTGACGGGATAAAAGGAAGTACATTTCATATAAATAAACGTGGTTTTGCGTTTGGTGGACATGTAGACTACCATCATTTGCAATATATAGCATCCGGTAGTCTTTTAAGTATGAAAGAAACAGGGTTGTTTCTAGAGCCGGTGCAAAGTATTAACTATGTAGAATGTCACGATAATATGACGATGTGGGATAAACTAGTGCGTAGTAATGACGAGTCGGAAGAGGTTTTGAAAAAACGTCACCTTCTTGCAAGCGCAATGGTTATCCTTTCACAAGGTATACCTTTTTTACATGCGGGGCAGGAGTTTTATCGCACGAAGAAAGGAAATGAAAATAGTTATAATGCAAATGATGAAATTAATCAATTAGATTGGGATCAAAAAGAGAAAGAGATGGAGACCGTTAATTATATAAAAGGATTAATTGCAATCCGTAAAGAACATGGGGCATTCCGATTACAAAGCGCAGACCTTATAAAAAAGCATATGACCTTTTTACAAACATCCACAGAAGTACTTGCATACCATTTGCAACATGTAGAATCATTTGGACCGTGGAAAGAGATTGTCGTTTTAATGAATAGCGGTTTGGAAGCTAAGACGGTGCACCTGCCAAAAGAAGAAACGTGGCATGTGTTAGTAAACGAAAAGCAAGCGAAAATAGAGCCAATTTCTTCTTTTAGAGGGAAGGAACTTAGGCTCGCTCCAATTAGCACGTATATATTGACGATAATGTGACAAATCGCTACTTGACGATGAGAATATAATAAATGTAGAATTGACAAAGGTGACGATTTTGATAAGTTGTCATTCTATGAGTGGTTTTGTAAAATAAAATAGAGAGTTTTTGGCATATGCCAAGATTTCTTTTCGTTTACAGTAAAATATATGAATCCACAACATGTGTAGAAATGTTGCGGTTTTTCTTTTCATAACTATAAAAGATAAGGATTTGTTAACGGGTAATGAATATGGAATGGTTGGAACAATTATTAGGAAAAGAGTGGAGTCTTATACCGGCTGGTGGAGTAACGGGCGATGCATATATTGCGCAAAATGGACAACAGAAGTTATTTTTAAAGCGGAATACATCGCCCTTTTTAGCGGTATTGTCAGCAGAAGGAATTGTTCCAAAATTACTTTGGACAAGAAGGGTAACGAACGGTGATGTAATTTCTGCTCAAAAATGGCTTCCGGGACAGAAGTTAGAGCCAGAGGATATGAAACTAGAGCGTGTTGCGAAACTTTTGAAAAAAATACACTCCTCTAAAGCACTTGTGCAGATGATTCAAAGACTTGGGAAGCAGCCGCTTCACGCACAAGAGTTATTACAACAACTGCAACTTGTTTTAAGAGGAGATATAAGAGTTGATGAAACAATTCAGCAAGGTCTTCAATATTTAGCGGATTCATTAAAAGATATTGAATACAATGAATTCGTTGTATGTCATTGTGATGTAAACCATAACAATTGGCTATTGTCGGATGAAGATGAGTTGTTTCTAATCGATTGGGATGGAGCTGTAATTGCTGACCCAGCTTTAGACCTTGGTATGTTATTATATTGGTACATTCCGCGCCACGAATGGAGTGAATGGCTCGGATATTATGATATTGAAATGGATGAATCGCTGCTTAAACGTATGAGATGGTATGTAATAGCACAAACGATTTTATCTATTCAATGGCACACAACAAAAAAACAGCAAGCAGAAGCTGAATATTGGCATCAATATTTACAGCAACTACTTGCTTCATAATAGTATTTAAGAAAAATTGTCCATTCCAGCAATCCACTGAGTCAGTTGTTCTTGATTATTGGAAATATGGTTGTCCAAATTAGAGGAAGATTTACCCGATTGACTATAAGAATATACATCGTTTAGCATTGTTTTAGCGTCGCTACTTATATTATCATTTGCGAGTAAAGATTGAATGAGACGCTCTAATTGCTCGCATTCAGAAACTGTCCCGCAGCAATCACTTTGGTGATTGACTAAAATATCTTTCAGCACTTCTAATTGATGTTGTTGATTAATTGGCATGAACGGATCATCCTTTCGATTGTTTTTCTCTTCCCAGAAAGGTAAGAGAAAAAGCTGCTTCGTCATGGAATGTTTAATGCTGTATGTAGTTTTTATCAAAATGGTACATCTTATACTTGAAAGAAACGGACCGAGTGCTCGTACGTACTTGGTTTTTTGTTTGGTAGATTGATTAAAACAGAAAGAAGGAATTATTCCTTTAAAATAGCTATGTAAAGAGAGGGAAACATCTATGCGTTTAAGACATAAACCATATGCAATGGATCGAATTAATGAGTATTCACATATCGTAATCGGAAACCCAGAGGAGCGCGCTGGTAACTGGAAAGAAGTATTTGGAAATGAACAACCAATTCATATTGAAGTAGGTACAGGTCGTGGCCGCTTTATGTATGATATGGCAAAAGCGAATCCTCATATTAATTATATTGGAATTGAAAAATTCACAAGTGTTGTTGTAGATGCACTTGATAAATTAATTGAAGAAGAAGTACCGAACTTAAAGTTAATTAATAAAGATGCTGAAGATTTAACAGTTTTCTTTGCAAAAGGTGAAATTGATCGCGTTTATTTAAACTTCTCAGATCCATGGCCAAAGAAACGTCATACGAAGCGTCGTTTAACGTATAAAACATTTTTACGTAATTATGAAGAAGTGCTAGTAGAAGGCGGAGAAATTCATTTCAAAACAGATAACCAAGGTTTATTTGAATATTCTCTTATGAGTATGGCCGAGTATGGTATGTTACTAACGTACTTAAGCTTAGATCTTCATAACAGCGACTTTGAAGGTAACATTATGACTGAGTACGAAGAGAAATTCTCTAGTAAAGGTCATCGTATTTACCGAGTGGAAGCAAAATATCGTACAGAGCCTATGCAGTAATGCATAGGTTTTTTTGTATCTAAAATAATCAGAATTTTATGTTAGTATTGGAAGGAAAGGGGGATGAAAAATGGAACAGTTACAAGTTGGAGATATAAAAGTGACGTGGTTAAAAGGGGGAAACACACATTTAGATGGAGGGGCAATGTTTGGCGTTGTACCGAAAGTACTTTGGTCACGTAAATATAAACATAACGAAACAAATCATATTCATCTACGGACAGATCCGTTACTTTTACAAACGAAAGACGGTAATATGCTCATTGATTCCGGAATAGGAAACGGTAAATTGAATGAGAAGATGAAACGAAATCAAGGTGTAACAGAAGAGTCATCGGTTTATGAGTCGTTAGAAAAAATAGGATTAAAGCCTGAGGATATCCACTACGTTTTAATGACACACATGCATTTTGATCATGCATCCGGCTTAACAAAATGGCAAGGCAATCAACTTATACCTGCATTTCCGAATGCGAAAATTTACGTAAGCGAAACAGAGTGGAATGAAATGAGGAACCCAAATATTAGATCCCGTAATACATATTGGAAGGAAAATTGGGAGCCGATTGTAGAGCAAGTTGTTACGTTTCAGCAAGAAATAGAAATTACAGATGAAATAAAAATGGCGCATACAGGCGGTCATAGTGATGGACATGCAGTTATTGCTTTAGAAAGCCAAGGGGAAAAGCTGCTTCATTTAGCAGACCTATTGCCGACGCACGCCCATCAAAATGTACTATGGGTAATGGCTTATGATGATTATCCGATGACATCGATTGAAAATAAGCAAAAGTGGATGAAGTATGGCGCTGAAAACGATGCTTGGTTTACGTTTTATCATGACGCGTATTATCGTGCAGTAAAGTGGAATGAGGAAGGGCATATTGTAGAAAAGATAGAGAGAAAAACGAGTATAGAAGCATAAAAAGAGGAGGTTGTTCCAGAATATTTGCTGGAGCAGCCTCTTTTTTAGTGTCGGCTTTTGTTGGTAAGTAGATATATTTTGGAAATCGCTGATATAAATCGAGTTGCGCCGATATAATTGGGAAATCGCTGATATAAATCGAGTTGCGCCGATATATTTAAAAAATCGCTGATATAATTTCAATCACTATCCGCAATTTTTCAAAAAATAAGAGGTTCACCTAATGGGAACCCTCCTTTTTATGCTGCTATAACCTCTAAAACAGTACCTGTTTTAGCATCAACTAAAAATTCAAATCGTTCTTGTATATCATCTAACATCGTTGTAAGACCGCCACGATAAACTTCGTATGCGACATCATATTTTTCAAATGTCTCTGGAACCATATGTACCCAAGAGCCAGTAATTTCACCTTTATGACTTAATGCTTGTTTCACCATTTTCAATGCTTTTTCTGAAGAAATATGGGATTGTTCTTGTACTTTGTTTGCAACGAAATAACCAGCTGCAAACCCAACGCCAAGACCTGCTACTAAACCTTTCCAGCTCATATATTCACCTCAATTCTATAAAATAAAAATAGTGTACCGATAATAATTATAAAGCAAATATAGCTAAAAAAGAAGAAACTAGAAACATTTCGAAAATTTCGTTACAATAAAAGAGGTATTCTACTAAGGTTTGAAAGAAGGGGACTTCGTGAATAAAGAGACATTACAATTATTTCGTACGTTAACAGAATTACAAGGTGCGTCAGGTTTTGAACATGATGTACGCCGTTTTATGAAGCAAGAATTAAGCAAATATGCTGATGAAATTGTACAAGACGGTTTAGGTAGCGTATTTGGTCTGAAAAAAGGGGACGAAACTGGCCCACGTGTTCTTGTAGCAGGTCATATGGATGAAGTAGGTTTCATGATTACGCAAATTACGAAAAACGGAATGCTTCGTTTTCAACCGTTAGGCGGCTGGTGGAGCCAAGTTCTATTAGCGCAGCGCGTACAAGTGATGACGAAGAATGGTCCTGTTATTGGGGTTGTTGGTTCTATCCCTCCTCATTTATTAAGTGACGCGCAACGTGCAAAACCGATGGATATAAAAAACATGTTAATTGATATAGGTGCAGATAGCTATGAAGATGCGATTGAAATTGGTGTAAAACCAGGACAACAAATCGTGCCAATCTGCCCGTTTACGCCGATGGCAAACGAAAAGAAAATTATGGCGAAAGCTTGGGACAACCGTTACGGATGTGGTCTTGCAATCGAATTACTAAAAGAATTAAAAGACGAAACATTACCAAACACATTATACTCTGGAGCGACTGTGCAAGAAGAAGTTGGTCTTCGCGGTGCACAAACTGCTGCAAATATGATTCAACCAGATATTTTCTATGCGCTTGATGCAAGTCCAGCAAACGATGCATCTGGTGACAAAACACAGTTCGGTCAATTAGGAAAAGGTGCTCTTCTTCGTATTTATGACCGCACAATGGTAACACATAGAGGAATGCGCGAATTCATTTTAGATACAGCAGAAACACACAACATTCCGTACCAATACTTTATTTCACAAGGTGGTACAGACGCGGGTCGTGTACATACAAGTAACTCTGGTATCCCATCAGCAGTAATTGGTGTTTGCGCACGCTACATTCATACACATGCTTCTATTTTACATGTTGATGATTATGCAGCAGCGAAAGAACTAATTACGAAGCTTGTCAGAGCGACGGACAAAACGACGTTAGAAACAATTAAGAATAACGCGTAAGGAGGAAGGGCGAAAAACCCTTCTTTTTTTAGGTTGAATAGATGACCCATTCATGAGTGGGAGCGGTCAGTGCTTAATGGGTGCTCGAATGGTGTATTAAGAGCGCGGGTAGGAAGTGAGAGGAAGGCTGTTTTTGCTTTCGAAGACGGTAATGTTGTTAGAAAAAAACTTCTTTTTTAGGCTGAATAGATGACACGGTGATATGTGGTAGTGGTTGGTGCCTAATTCGTACTCGAAGCGGATATTAGAATAAAATGATGAATTTTTATAGAGGTGAACGAGATGAAAGTAGTAGTTGGATCAAAGAATAAAACGAAGGTTGGAGCAGTGGAGAAGGTTTGGGGAGATGCTACAATTACATCCCTTTCTGTTCCTTCAGGAGTAGCAGCACAGCCGTTTTCAGATGAAGAGACAATGCAAGGAGCGATAAATAGAGCGAAACGAGCGCTAGAGGAAGGAGAAGCTCAAATTGGTATTGGACTGGAAGGCGGCGTAATGAAAACAGCGCACGGTTTATTTATGTGTAACTGGGGTGCTTTGGCGACAAGTGACGGTAGAGTATTTGTTGCAGGAGGCGCTCGTATTAAATTACCAGATGACTTTTTAACGCCACTGGAAGAAGGAAAAGAGTTAAGCGAAGTGATGGAATTATTTGTACAACGAAAAGACATTCGTAGCCACGAAGGTGCTATCGGGATCTTTACAGATGATTATGTCGATCGAACGGAATTATTTGCACACGTTGTTAAGTTACTTGTTGGACAATATAAGTATGATGAAAAGCAAGCATAAACCTTGCACCGTGCGCGATGTATGGTAGTATAAAAGAAAGATTATAACATGAAAAATGCACTCGTTAGAGGAGGAAATATAGATGAAATCATTAGAAAGCATGGAGCAATTCCAACAATTAAAAAATGAAGAGAATGTAGTCTTTATGTTCTCAGCAGAATGGTGCCCAGACTGCCGTTTTGTAGATCCATTTATGCCAGAAGTAGAAGAGAAATATAGTGATTTCTCATTTTACTATGTAGATCGTGATGAGTTTATTGATCTATGTGTCAAATTAGACGTATTTGGCATTCCGAGCTTTGTAGCGTACAATAAAGGTGAAGAAACAGGTCGCTATGTAAACAAAGATCGTAAAACACAAGAACAAATCGAAGAGTTCATTGAAGGTTTAAAATAAGGCAATTTGCCAATTGAATTGTAAAACAACCTCTACCTTCGCGGGGGAGGTTATTTTTTTGGAAGGGAGGAAAAAGAGATGAAGATGACAAGTAAAAAGATGAAAGACGAGTTAATGAAGAAATTATCTCGCCCGGAATGGGACTTTCAGTATGATAGCGAGAAAGAGGTTCTACGTATAGAACAGAAAGACTCGAAAAAAGGTATTAACGTATCGCTTCCAGGCGTTGTGGCAAAATGGGAAGTGAATAAAGAAAAAGCAATTGAAGAGGTTGCTTATTATGTACAAGAAGCGTTAATTGCGATGCATAAAGAAGAAAATAGCGCAGCAAAAATTTTACCTGTTATTCGCTCTACTTCTTTCCCGAAACAAGCAGAAGAAGGAAATCCGTTTATTATGACGGATCATACGGCGGAAACACGTATTTACTACGCACTAGATTCTAATAAAACGTATCGACTAATCGATGAGCGTTTATTACAAAAGTTAGAGCTTACAGAACAACAAGTACGTGAAATGGCATTATTCAATGCTCGCTCATTAGGTTATGAATTTAAGCAGGACACAGTAGCAGGTAATACTTTCTACTTTTTAAACACAAATGATGGGTATGATGCGACTCGTATTTTAAACGAATCGTTACTACAATCGATGCGTGAAAAGATTTCTGGTGACATGGTTGTTGCTGTTCCTCACCAAGATGTATTAATTATTGCTGATATCGTCAACGAAATCGGTTATGATATTATTGCACAAATGACAATGAAATTTTTTGCCGAAGGGCATGTTCCGATTACATCACTTTCATTCGTATATGAAGATGGGGACTTTGAACCAATCTTTATTTTAGCGAAGAATCGGAAGAAGACAGATGGAAAAGAGAAAGGATGAACGAAGTGAACGTTTTTTACAACCTTGAAGGAATTGGTGACACTCTAATTGTTGCCTTACAAGATATTACTTTAGAGAACCGTACTTTTGATCGCAAAGGAGATGTTGCACGCGTATATGACCGTGAAAGCAACGAAACAGCAGGATTCAACATCTTTAATGCATCTTCTTACTTAGAAGTAAAAGAAACAGGTAACCTTACATTAACGAAAGAACTTGTAGAAAAAATCAACGAAATTTTAGCGAAGAACGGCTTTGAAGAAACAGTAGAAGCAGATCTTTCTCCGAAATTTGTTGTAGGCTATGTAGCTGAAAAAGAGAAACATCCAAATGCTGATAAGCTAAACATCTGTAAAGTAGAAATCGGTACAGAAACATTACAAATCGTATGTGGTGCACCGAACGTTGATGCAGGACAAAAAGTTGTCGTTGCAAAAATCGGCGCTGTAATGCCAAGCGGTATGTTAATTAAGCCAGCTGAACTTCGCGGTGTTCCTTCTTCTGGAATGATTTGCTCTGCACGTGAATTAGAGCTTCCAGACGCTCCACAAGAAAAAGGTATTCTTGTATTAGAAGATAGCTTTGAAGTTGGACAAGAGTTTAAATTTTAATTGATATAAGAAAAGAGAGGTTGTCCTTTTGGATAACCTCTCTTTTTGTTTTGTCATTTTTTGTTGGTAAGTCGATATTCCGTGTCGAATCGTTGATATATGTAGAGTTATGATAGATATATTTGAAAAATCGTTGATATATTGCGAGTTGTGACAGATATATTTAAAAAATTGTTCATATTATAAGGATGTCACCTTTTTTCTTAAAATCTATATTGTATTTTATGAACAATCTAGTTAAAATTTAGAAAAAATAAGGAGATAGACGTATGAAACAACAACTAAAAATCGCAGAACTTCTGAAACGAATTGAAACTTCAAAACAGCAAGATATCGAATTAGGTTCCTATGAAATATATTTGTTTAGTGAAAGTGAATTAGAAAAAGGACAAATCGGTTACCGATATGATAAACATAAAAATTCATTAATAAGTGAAGAAAATGGAAAGTGGCAAGAAGAATGGATTGTTATTGGATATGAAACGGATATGGGCGATCCGGTTTTCGTGAATATCGATGATGATGCGTATCCAGTGTATACGGCAGAGCGTGGTACAGAAGCGTGGCAACCCGTTCATATTGGAAATATGGATGAGATTATAAAACAATTATAAAAAACTTTGAGGCCGGTGCAAAGTGTAACGGATAGTGTAGATGAATATCGGAAGAGTAAAGCTTAAACGCAGTCTTACATGTAAGGGTGCGTTTTTCCATATGAAAACACTCGTAAATTAGAATATTATGGATAAATATGACATGCTTAATTTTACCTGCACTTTTTTCCGAATGCTGATACAATAAAGGATGTTACTATTTAGTAGAAAGAGTGGTAAGCATGTTAGATTGGATGAAAAAGCTGTTTAACAAAGAGGAAGAACAAACAGCGATGAATAAAGAAGTACCAAAGCAAGTTGAAAGTCAGCCGAAAATTCCTCGTGTAAACCACTACACTGAAGCAAGAGAAGCACAAATGGCAAGTAGGAATGCAGGTAAATGTCGTTTTCCATTAGTACCAGATAATGGGTTCGATGAAGAGGATGTTATAGAAACAGGGCATTTTGAAGAACAACCTGTTCAAGCTGTAACATATGAAAATCAGCCTATTCAAAGAGGAATCAAAGTGGAAAGAAGCAGACGACCGTACGTGGAGAAGGTAGTTCCTACATATGAAGAGCCAGAAGTGCAATATGAATCGGAGCGAGAGCCCGTCGTAAAAAAAGCATCTGTATCATCGCAAGAAAGTAACCGTAGACCATTTCGTCCAACAGAAATGATTTCGCCAATTTACGGATATAATCGTCCTTCTGTAGAGAAAAAGGTAGAAAAGCAGGAGGAAGAAAAGGAAAGAGAAGATCTTGAAATATCTGTAGAGGGAAAAGCGGTCGTTGATGCATGGTTAGAGAAAAAGGGATATACATTATCTGATTTCTCAGAAGGACAAGCAACGATTTCTTCTCCTAATCATGAAGGAGTTGATCAGCAAGATCAACAGAGTAAAAAGGAAGAAAAATCAGTTGTCGATCAATGGTTAGAGAAAAACGGTTATGAAATTGAGCGACAAGTACCTTTAGTAGAAGAAAAAGAAGTGGTTCAAGAAATTAGTACACCGCAGGCAGTTTTAGCGGATGAATTACTTCATAAAACGGTAGCTGAGCGCATGGAAGATGCAAAGCAAGAAAAAGATGTAGTGGTGCTAAACGAAAATATTTTACAAGAGAAATTAGTAGATTCTAAAGTAGAGCACGAGGATACAATACTATCAGAAGAAATTAAACGTAATACAGAAATAGAACAACCTACTATTGAAGTAGAAAAACAAGCTCCAGAAGAATCAGTGATTGTCAAAGCAGAAGAAAAACTTGAAGAAACAATCATTGTGGAAATACCAGAAGAGTTAGAAGAAGTAGAAGTAATTGCGGGACCAGAAGAAGTGGAAGTAA
>NZ_QOSD01000027.1:0-97413 GCF_008368905.1 Bacillus sp. SH5-2 | reverse complement strand
TTACATCTGCATTAATTAAAGTTTTATTTGCTGAACGATATATGCCGCGCTTTATTCGTTTTCCTGAAAAAGTTGTATTTTGGTCATTTTCTCCATACGTTGGAATGAAGTCGTTATCCAGAAAACTTGCTTTCGATGTATATGATTCTTCAGTTACAACAACTTGAATGCCTACAGCATTTGCTTTGTATGTAATCATTTGAATCAGTAAATTATGCGGGATATGACAAAACGATTGGTTATTTCTTTTTCCCATATTCGTTTCTTGTTTCCAACTTTTGTTTTGACCAATAACGATTTTACAAACTTCTTCTTCTTGAGCTAGTTTTACGATGTGGTGACTAACTTTATGGAAGACGTCTTTTATTTTCAAGTAACGTTTTTGATGAAGTTTTTCTATCCTTTTAGAAGTAAAAGGTCCTTCATTAGTTTGTTTTCCATTTCTAAGAATACTTGTAAAATGACTCCTCATTTTATTGTAATATTGATTTATGCTTTTGACATGTTTGCCCTTAACAAGTACAGGTTTCATACCTGTGTTTGTTACGATGGTTGCAAGGTTATCAATCCCTAAATCAATACTCATATAACGAGCATTCTCTTCAATAATTTGTTGTTCAGAAGGAACATCAATTACCAATTCCACTACATATTCATTGTATTTTGGAATCACACGAACTTGTTTCAGTTTACCTTCAGTGAAACCTAGTTTCCCAATATTTAATTGTAATTTCGTCTTTGGAAACTTTAAAAATCTACCGTTTTTAATGATGCAATCTTGGTTTGTATACAGAATCTCTTTTTCAGAAGAACGAATATACTTTGGAATCCTAGGCATTCCAGCATATTTGTTTGGATTCTTTTTATAGTCTTTTAAACTAGCAAAAAAAGATTTCCAATTTTGGAACAAACCTTTCATGATGGACTGGCTACATTGCGTAGGCAAAGCTCGATAATCATTTTGAATCATAGCCTTAAATAGTGCATCTAGAAAGTTGTAATCTACATAAGGTTTTTCAAAATTAGGTTCTGAAAACAAATTACATTTAATCTCTTTCTGTTCTTCTTTAGGCTTTAATTTCTCTTTTTCCAATTTCTTCTGATAGGCAAGAAGTTGTGTGTCATTCATCTTACCAATATTTTTATGAATATTATCCAGAACTTCTTTTTGCAAAGGCTGCAACTCTTTTTCTTGTGTTAATCCAGTGTACACCTGGCGTATATAAAAGTTTGTGGTGTTGTACATATTCTTAGCGTTATGACAACATTCTTGAAAATAAGAATACATACGATGCCCTTTTTTAATCCAGATTTGAAGAGTTTTATAGTTTGATGGATTTTCCTTTGTCATTTTATTCACCTCCTTGTTAAGGATATTATAGCAAAAAAGGAACGTACATTCCCTTTTTCTTGAAAATAAAATATTTCTTTCGGTTCATCTCACCACCTTCACTTACGTTTAGAGGTGGGAGTCCTCTCGTAAGGCATGATAGAAAAAATAAACCTCTCTGCAAGCAGAGAGGTTTATTTATGAAACTAACTCAAATGGCTTATTGTAATAATTTAGAAACCATTTGTGGAGTTTGGTTTGCTTGAGAAAGCATGCTGATTCCAGCTTCGTTCAAGATTTTGAACTTAGTCATTTCAGACATTTCTTTCGCCATGTCAGCGTCTTCTACTTGAGAAGCAGCAGATGCCATGCTAGATTGCTGGCTCTTTAGGTTGTTTACGTTAAAGTCTAGACGATTTAATGTAGAACCTAGAGTTGCACGGTTAGAAGCAAGAGTTTCTAGTGCAGCATCGATTGCTTTAACTGCAGCAGATGCATTTCCAGTACCACCAGTAGCTCCACTAGTAGAATTACCTTCAATAGCAGCTTTAAACATAGCGCCAATTGCACGAGCAGCTTCTAGAGTATTACCAGAACCATCTACTTTTTGGAAGTTGTCAATAGCAGTGGAGATTTTTGCGACATCATCTTGATTCATAGCACCTTTAACTGCGTTGAATGTAGTTACAAATGTATTCATTTTACTTGTTCTGTCAGCAGGGTTTAGACCACTGCCAGCAGTAGTATTTAAATCCTCTAAAGCTTTTGCAGCTGCTTCTGCACCACTAACTTGTCCTGTTGTAACAGCAGGGGCAAACTTATCAAATACAGTATTAATATTTTTTGCATTTTCTAATGTATTGCTAGCTTCAAATTTTTCGATGGCAGCTTCAAGTTTTGCAACATCATCTTTATTATAATTTGCTTTAATACCTTCAAAACCAGCTTTGAAAGCGTCAACAGCAGTTGTTCTTTGAGATTCAGATTTACCTGTAGTACCAGCATCTAAAGCTTCAATTGCATCAGCTAAACCTTCTACAGCAGCTGTATCATCAACGCCAGTTAATTTAGTACCGCTACCAGCGGCAGTACCAACATCAGCAATAGTTAAACCATTAATTTTTAAAGCAGTTGTAGAAGTATCAGCCAAGTTAATTTGAATTTGTTTAGATTTATCGAATGAATCTAATGTTTGAATTGCGATAGATTTATTAGAACCATCTAAAAGTTTTTTATCGTTAAATTCTGTGTTTTTAGAGATGTAATCAATTTGTTCTTTTAATGCAGCGAATTCTTTATCTAATGCACCTTGGTTTTTATCTGTATTCGTACCATTTGCAGATTGGTTAGCAAGGTCACGCATACGAAGTAAAATATTAGATACTGAGTTCATTGCTGAGTCAGCTGTACGGATTAAAGAAATACCGTCTTGTGTGTTGTTAGCAGCAACACCTAATCCGCTTTCACGTGCACGCATACGAGTTGCGATTGCAAGACCTGCTGCATCGTCAGAAGCGTTGTTGATACGTTTACCGCTTGATAAACGGTCCATTGAGTTACTCATTTTTGCTTGGTTTTGGCGCATGTACTCTTGAGTACGCATGCTATTAATATTTGTATTAATTCTCATATTTAGAACCCCCATTTTTTGATTTTGATTTTTCTGTGAATTTCTAAACGGTAATATACAAAAAAATCAATTTCGAATTTATTGTAATCCTTGCTATATCAAGTGTCAACTTAAAATTTGAATTAATAAATATAAAAAAATAACAGTTTAACAATTTAGTTGTTTTTTTATTACAAAGGATTATTGCAAACTTTTAAAAAAAACTCTAATATTAGAATATCTTTGTTTGCCGAAAAGGTGATATTATGGTAGTTGGAAATATAGTAAAAGAAGTGCTTGCATATAAAAAAGGACAATTTCAGCAAAAGTTAAGTAGTCCGCAGGCGTTCGTTAGTAGTCGTTTTCAAGAGAAGTTGCAGAGCGAACCTGCGAAGGAGACGAAGGCTACTAGTCAGCCGGAAAAAGTAGAAGATATGAGTAAGCCGGTACAATCTACGAAAATAGAAACGCTCGTTACTAAAGGTGATTCTAGTAAAGTACAGGAAGCAAGTAAGCCTGAAGAAAAGTCTGAAACGAAGAAAGTAGATGAAGTGCAAGTTGCACAAAAAGAGTTTGAGCGACGCTTCCCAGAAGCCAAAAATGAGGCTGTCGATACGTGGGGATTAACTAATAAATATAATATTCAGAAAATACGTTCTTCAAATGAAGGGAAGTATGAGGATATTATTGATCGCGTTAGTCGTACATACGGAATTCCGAAAACGTTAATTCAAAAAATGATTGAAGTTGAGTCTAATTTTAATCCGAAAACGGTATCACATGCAGGGGCAATGGGGCTTATGCAACTTATGCCAGCGAATGTGAAGGAGATGGGTGTGAAGAATCCATTTTCACCAGCTGAAAGTATTGAAGGCGGCGTGAAAGAGTTAAGTGGTTATTTAAAGAAACATAACGGTGATCTTGTTTTAGCGCTTGCGTCTTATAATGCTGGTCCTGGTAATGTGAGAAAGTACGGAGGCGTACCGCCATTTAAAGAAACGCAAGGATATATTAAAAAAATATTGAATATCGATGTTTCAAAATAAGGAACTTCATTATATATAGAATAGAAAATTTTTGTGAACACGATATGGGAGTGGGCTAAGTTTGAAATTACAGGATGATATTCCGTTAACAATTTATTTTGAAATCGGAAATACGAAAAAGAAAATTGAAGATCTGCTTCATATTACGAAGGGTACATTGTATCGTCTTGAAAATTCAACGAAAAATACGGTGCGTATTATGCTTGAGAATGAAGAGATTGGAACCGGAAAGATTTTGACGAAGAATGGGAAGATGTACGTTGAAATCGTTGAATTGAAAAGGTAGGGAAGGGGATTTTCATGAGTGGCGATAAATTAAGCCAAGAACAAATTGATGCCCTGCTGAAGGCGGTGAATGAAGGCGAGGAAATGCCAGCTTTCGCACAAGGAGCAGGGAAGCAAGATAAATTTCAAGAGTATGATTTTAATAGACCGGAAAAATTCGGTGTAGAGCATTTACGTAGTTTGCAAGCGATTGCTTCTACGTTTGGTAAACAAACATCACAAGCGCTTTCCGCTCGTATGCGTATTCCCATTGAACTAGAGCCGTCGACCGTTGAGCAAGTTCCATTTACGAGTGAATATGTGGAGAAAATGCCGAAAGATTATTATTTATATTGCGTGATTGATCTTGGGCTTCCAGAGCTTGGAGAAATTGTTGTTGAGATTGATTTAGCATTTGTCATTTATATTCATGAGTGTTGGCTTGGCGGAGATAGTAAGCGTACGTTTACGATGCGTCGACCGCTTACTGCATTTGAGTTTTTAACACTGGATAATATATTCGCTCTTATTTGTAAAAATTTAGAACAAGCATTTGAAAGCGTTGTTGCGATTAAACCGACATTTGTAACGACAGAAACGGATCCAAATGCACTTAAGATTACGACAGCGAGTGATATTATTTCATTGCTGAACGTAAATATGAAAACGGATTTTTGGAATACGACGGTTCGTATCGGGATTCCGTTTTTATCTGTTGAAGAGATAATGGATAAGTTAACGTCTGAAAATATTGTCGAACATTCTTCAGATAAGCGTAAAAAGTATACGTCTGAAGTGGAAGTGAAAGTAAATCAAGTGTATAAACCTGTTCACGTTGCGATTGGTAAGCAGAAGATGACGATGGGTGAGATTGAGCAAATTGAAGAAGGCGATATTATTCCGCTACATACGAAAGTTTCAGATCAATTACTTGGTTATGTCGATGGAAAACATAAATTTAATTGTTTTATCGGGAAAGATGGAACGCGTAAGGCGCTTCTATTTAAAAGTTTTGTAGAGTAGGAGGGTCTATATGAAACATGAAGTATCTCCTGTGTCGTTAATGGGGTTAGAAGAATTTGTAGGAAAGCGAAATGAAGCAGGTAAAGCACATATTGATACTGTTTCAGATATTTCGATTGATTTAGGTGTAAAGCTTGGGAAGTCATCTATTACACTTGGTGACGTGAAGCAATTAAAAGTTGGCGATGTTCTGGAAGTAGAGAAAAACTTAGGACATAAAGTAGATGTGTATTTAAGTAATATGAAAGTCGGTATTGGTGAAGCAATCGTAATGGATGAGAAGTTTGGCATTATTATTTCTGAAATTGAAGCTGACAAGAAGCAAGCTGCGCTTATGAAAGCGCAAAGTCAAATGCAAGATAAAGAGTAGAGGAGGAGTCATATGTCGTATATGACGACCTTATTTCAAGTCGTTTTACTGTTTGGTGCGCTCGGCTATGGTGCATATTATATGACGAAAAAGACGCGCAAACAGCAGTTTTTTAAGCAAGGTGAAAATGGACATATTCAAGTGAAAGACGGCGTGTATTTAAATCATCAAACGAGCGCCTTTTTGTTTGAAGTGGACGGAAAGCAAGTATTCACTGTTATTAGTAATAACGGTGTACAATCTGTGCAATTAACAGGAACAGGAAATCAGTTTCAACAAGCGCTAGAAGATGCGGTGAAGAGTGAAACGAAAAAAGTAGAGGATCCATCATGAGAATAAAGAAACAGTTATCGTTATGTACCGCTATTTTCGTATTTTCTATTATTTTTTCATTTGTTTTTGTAAATCCAGCGTATGCAGCCCCGAACGGTTTTATTAATTTTGAAAATGGAAAAGAGTTTACGAGTAATTCCAGTGTACAGTTATTTGCACTTGTTACTCTTTTATCATTATCTTCTTCTATCGTTCTATTATTTACACATTTTACTTATTTTATGATCGTTCTTGGCATTACACGTCAAGGACTTGGGGTAATGAATTTACCGCCGAACCAAGTACTTGTTGGACTTGCATTATTTTTATCACTTTTTACAATGCAGCCTGTACTTGGGCAGTTAAAGAGTGATGTGTGGGATCCAATGACGAAAGAGAAAATAACAGTAAGTCAAGCTGCGGAAACGACAGCTCCTATTATGAAAGATTATATGTCGAAGCATACGTATAAGCATGATTTAAAAATGATGCTGAAAGTGCGCGGAGAAGAATTGCCGAAAGATTTGAAAGATCTTTCCTTATTTACGCTCGTACCATCCTTTACGTTAACACAAATTCAAAAAGGATTATTAACGGGGATGTTCATTTATTTAGCGTTTGTATTTATAGATTTAATTATTAGTACACTTTTAATGTACCTTGGGATGATGATGGTACCGCCGATGATTTTAAGTTTACCGTTTAAAATACTCGTTTTCGTATATTTAGGTGGATATACAAAAATCGTCGACATTATGTTTAAAACGGTCGCCTGAAGCGTTTGATGCTATGTGATAGGAGTCATATAAATGAATACGTCACCAATTATAGATATTTTTCAAACCTTTTTTTATAAAGGGGTTATGATTTTAATGCCGGTTGCCGGCGTTAGTATGATCGTCGTTATTATTATCGCTGTCATTATGGCGATGATGCAAATTCAAGAGCAAACGCTGACGTTTTTACCGAAAATGGCGAGTATTGTGCTCGTTATTATCATTTTAGGTCCGTGGATGTTTCAAGAATTAACGATGCTCATTTTAGATTTATTTGATAAAATTCCTTCGCTATTGCGTTCGTACTAAGATAGGTGAATTGAAATGAATATGGAATTATGGGCGGCGACATTTTTTGCGTTTTGCCGCATTACTTCATTTTTATATTTTTTACCGTTTTTCTCAGGACGATCGATTCCAGCAATGGCAAAGGTTACATTTGGACTAGGTCTTTCTATTACAGTTGCGGATCAAGTGGATGTCTCTCACATAAAGACAGTTTGGGATGTAGCCGCTTATGCAGGTACGCAAATTGTAATTGGAGTATCACTTGCGAAAATTATAGAAATGCTATGGAACATTCCAAAAATGGCCGGGCATATTTTAGACTTTGATATCGGTTTATCACAAGCAAGTTTGTTTGATGTGAATGCAGGATCACAGTCTACTTTACTATCAACCATTTTTGACATATTTTTTCTCGTTATTTTTATTTCACTTGGCGGCATTAATTATTTCGTTGCCACGATTTTAAAGTCGTTTCAATATACAGAGGCGATTTCAAAATTGCTGACGACTAGTTTTTTAGATAGTCTACTCGCAACGTTATTATTTGCGATTACATCAGCGGTTGAAATTGCTCTTCCGCTTATGGGGAGTTTATTCATCATTAACTTTGTTCTTATTTTAATCGCAAAAAACGCTCCGCAATTAAACGTTTTTATGAATGCGTATGTCATTAAAATTACATGTGGTATTTTGTTTATTGCGATGAGTGTACCGATGCTCGGCTATGTATTTAAAAATATGACAGATGTATTACTTGAGGAATATACGAAACTATTTAACTTTTTCTTAACGAAGTAGGGGGACGCGTATGGCAAAGGATAATAAAACTGAAAAGGCCACCCCGCAGAAGCGTAAAAAATCGCGTGAAGAAGGGAATATTGCCCGGAGTAAAGATTTAAATAACTTATTTTCCATTCTCGTATTAGCAGTTGTCGTGTATTTTTTCGGAGATTGGTTAGGTTTTGAAATTGCAAATTCCGTAGCGGTGCTGTTTGATCAAATTGGGAAAAATACAGATTCGACTGAGTATTTTTATTTAATGGGGATATTATTACTAAAAGTATCAGCTCCCATATTAATACTCGTATACGCTTTTCATTTATTCAATTATATGATTCAAGTCGGTTTCTTATTTTCTTCTAAAGTTATTAAACCGAAAGCGTCACGTATTAATCCGAAAAACTATTTTACGAGATTGTTTAGTCGTAAAAGTTTAGTAGATATTTTGAAATCACTGTTTTATATGGGATTAATCGGTTACGTTTCGTACGTTCTCTTTAAAAAGAATTTAGAGACAATTGTAAGTATGATTGGTTTTAACTGGACTGCGTCACTTACTGAAATTATTAGGCAAATTAAATTTATCTTTTTAGCTATTTTAATTATTTTAATCGTTCTTTCTATTATTGATTTTATTTATCAAAAATGGGAGTACGAACAAGATATTAAGATGAAAAAAGAAGAAGTGAAACAAGAGCATAAAGATAATGAAGGGGACCCGCAAGTAAAAGGGAAACGAAAAAACTTTATGCACGCCATATTGCAAGGGACAATTGCGAAGAAGATGGATGGCGCAACGTTTATTGTAAATAACCCGACTCATATTTCGGTCGTACTCCGTTACAATAAACAAGTTGATGCAGCACCAATTGTCGTTGCAAAAGGGGAAGATGAACTCGCTTTATACATACGAACACTTGCCCGTGAACAAGAAATACCAATGGTGGAAAATCGTCCACTTGCTCGTTCTTTATATTATCAAGTCGAGGAAGATGAGGCGATTCCAGAAGATTTATACGTAGCTGTAATTGAAGTTATGCGCTATTTAATTCAAACGAACGAACTTGAAGTGTAATAGCGCGTTTGGAGGAGATCTCTTTGTTTAAGATAGATTCGGCAAGAACTTATTTTTCTATCTTTTTAGCAGCGTCATTCGTTGTGGCGCTCCTAATTCCACTTCCACCATTTATACTTGATATCATTATCGTTTTTCTACTAAGTATGTCAGTGCTTATTTATATGCGAGCGACAAGTATTAACGAGTGGGATGAATTAAAGTCATTTCCGACGATGTTGTTATTAATCGGGATTTTCCGCGTATCGATTAACGTTTCGACGACGCGAGCGATTTTGACGGACGGAAATGCAGGGCATGTTATTGAAGAGTTCGGTCAGTTCGTAATTGGCGGGAACTTATTAATTGGTATCGTTATTTTTACAGTATTAATCATATTCCAGTTTATCGTTGCAAATGGTGCATCTCGTACAGCGGAAGTAGCGGCTCGTTTTACACTTGATTCTTTACCAGGGAAACAAATGTCTATCGATGCTGACTTAAATCAGCGCATTATTACAGAGAAAGATGCACAGGCAAAACGCAAAAAGTTAAATATGGAAACAGAGTTTTACGGAGCGATGGATGGTGCTGGGAAGTTCATTAAAGGGGACGTTATTTTCGGGATTGTCATTTTATTCGTAAACATCATTTTCGGTTTAATTGTCGGAATGATGCAGCAAGGAATGAGCTTTGCAGAAGCGGCTATTCATTATACACAGTTAACTGTCGGGGACGGAATTGTAAACCAAATCGGATCGCTCATGCTTGCGATTTCAACTGGTATTATCGTAACGCGTGTATTTGACGGTTCACCTGATACAGTAACAGAAGGTATTTTTAAAGAGTTATTAGCACATGAAGTCGTTGTCTATGCGCTCGGTGGTTTATTTATCGCAATGGGGATATTTACACCACTACCGTTTCTACCATTTGCACTCGTTGGAGGCACGATTATTTTCTTAGGAGTTCGTAACAAACAGCGAATAAAGAAAGAAAAAGAAGACGAGCTTCAAAAAGAATTAGAAATGATTCAAGGTGATGAAGAGCAACTACAACAAGTAGAAGATTCATTCGGAGTATTTACAGATAAATATCCAATTATCGTGGAACTCGGTTTAGATTTAGCGGCACTTGTAAAGCAGAAAATTAACGGGGAAACAGCTCGTGATAAAGTTGTGCTTATGAGGAAATCGATTATTACCGATCTTGGTATTAACGTTCCTGGCATTAACTTTAAAGATAATACGAGTTTCAGGCCACGCGGACGATATATTATTCGTATTAAAGGTGCGAAGGCGGCTGAAGGAGTTTTAAAATCTGGTTATTTATTAGCGCTGAAAACACCGAACGTAATGGCTGATTTAGATGCGGAACCAGCGAAAGATCCTATTTTCGGTGAAGATGGATATTGGATCTTAGAGCATATGGTACAAGATGCACAAATGAAAGGCTATCAAGTGCTAGAGCCACTTAGCATATTAATTACACATTTAGATGTTGTCGTTAGACGTAATCTTCACGAGTTAATTCAGCGTCAGCATGTGAAAGACTTAATTAACTCGCTTGAAAATGATAATGGCGTTTTATTAGAAGAGATTAAGAAGAAAGAAATTGATTTATCACTCGTTCAAAATGTTATTAAACAATTATTAAAAGAAGGAATTTCTATCCGCGATTTACCAACAATTATTGAAGGTATTATTGACGGAAAAGAAGTTTATCAGAACCATGTAGATGGTGTAACATCATTCGTTCGTGAATGTATCTCAAAAGTTATTTGTGAACATGCGAAAAATCCTGATGGGAAAATATATGCGGCGCTCTTCTCTGATTCAATCGAGTTAGATGCGGACGTTGTAAACAATTCTTATCAAGGTTATTTATTAAACTGGGATTTAGATTTAGAAACGCGTGTCGTTGAGCAAGTACAGCGTGTCTTTAAACAAGCTCGTTTAATGGGAAGAGAGCCCGTATTATTAACGCGTAGAAAAGATTTCAGATTTGCGATTGTAAGACTACTTGAGCGTTATCAAATAGAAGCACAAGTGCTTTGTATTAGTGAATTAGCACCAGAAATTGTTGTAGATCAAATTGCCTATATTGAATAGTAGGGGGTGAAGTAATGGAAAGTACAGAAAAGAAAGAAGCGTTAATGCGAATAAAAGCAGCTTCGAAAAATGAATTGTATCGAAAGTTATTTGACCAGTATGGTACAGATTATTATTACGTTGTCGATGAAAGTGTAAAACGAAATATCCCGTTTTTTTGGAAAAAGAATTATGAAATGTTAGTTGCTTTTCCAGAGGATAAACGGGAAAAAGTGAATGAAAGCACAGCTCAATTTCATGAACAATTAATGGATGTTGTAAGTGATACTACAGAACAAATTGTGAAGGCGAACGGCATTCAATCGGTACTGCACAATTTAGAAAATGTGACGACTTCTATGTCATACGCGGCGATGCAAACAGGAAATAGTGAAGAATGGACAAGAAAGAAAGAGAAGCTATTAAAGCTGTTTGAAAAAGGAATCGTTGTTGTGAAGCAGACGGAAGAAACGCAAGTAACGAAAAAGCAGCATGCTGTGAAAAAAGTCGTTTCTGCTAAAAAAGAAGAAGTTGTAAAAACAGAAAAACAACAATCTGTACCGTTTATTATTCAAAAAGTAATTCGGATGTTAGAACAAAATGATGTAGAACAATATTTCATTCATGCATATACTGAAAAGCTAAAAGTGAAGTTTGAGAAGGCAACGATGATTACAGAAGAAGAAGTGATCGAATATATATTGGAAGATATGAAATCTCATTTCAATACCGAGAACGTTTTTGAAAAAAAAGTACAAACAATTGCTTTAATTGGCCCAACCGGCGTTGGGAAAACGACGACACTAGCGAAAATGGCATGGCAGTTTCATGGCAAGAAAAAAACAGTTGGTTTTATTACGACAGACCATTCGCGTATTGGGACAGTGCAGCAACTGCAAGATTACGTAAAGACAATTGGATCAGAAGTAATCGCTGTGCGTGATGAATATGCAATGACAAGAGCACTTACGTACTTTAAAGAAGAAGCGCGCGTCGATTATATTTTAATTGATACAGCTGGAAAAAATTATCGTACGTCAGAAACAGTGGAAGAAATGATTGAAACGATGGGGCAAGTAGAACCAGATTACATTTGTTTAACGTTATCAGCTTCTATGAAAAGTAAAGATATGATTGAAATCATTACGAACTTTAAAGATATTCATATAGATGGAATCGTATTTACGAAATTTGATGAAACAGCAAGTAGTGGCGAATTGTTGAAAATTCCAGCAGTATCATCAGCTCCTATTGTATTAATGACAGATGGACAAGACGTGAAGCAACATATCCATATCGCTACAGCTGAACATTTAGCAAAACAAATGTTACAAACATCGTAGAAAAGAGGTGAAGAATAAGGCGTTTGCCTTATTCAAACGAGTATGAATGGTCTTTATATAGGTTCTATGGGTATGATGAATTACATGCAGCGTATTAATGTTCATTCGAATAACGTTGCAAATGCTCAAACGACAGGATTTAAAGCAGAAAATATGACTTCTAAAGTATTTGATGTACAAGACACATATCGAAGCGGAGATGGAGCCACGACAAATATCGGTAAGGTTGATTATGCTGTAGTGCCAGCTGCGACTCATGTGAATTTAGTACAAGGAAATATACAAATGACAAATAGTGCTACAGATTTCTTTTTAGATGACGGTGTAGCCGGCACAACATCATTTTTTGTTACTTCTAAAAATGATGAAACGTTTTTAACGAGAGATGGTAGTTTTACAGTAAATAGTGATCGTTACCTGCAAACATCTTCAGGTGCTTTCGTAATGGGAGAGAATAATGAGCGCATTCGTATTCCAGAAGGAGTAAAGGTCGCTGTACAAGCAGATGGTACATTATATGATGAAATAACACAAAATAATATCGCTCGCTTACAAAAGAAAACAGTAGATGCAGAAACGAATAATCGTCTTGTGCAACGTGAAAATAAAAGCTTTACACTAGCTGAAGGAAATATTGCTGATCTACCGAACGGTACAGGGATAGTAAAAAATCATATGCTAGAAAATTCAAATGTAGATATGACGAAAGAGATGGCAGATCTTATGGCGAGTCAAAAAATGATTCAAGCATCGCAGCGTATTATGACTTCATTTGATAAAATTTATGAAAAAGAAGCGAATGAAATATTGAGATAAAGGACTTCCATTAGTGGAAGTCTTTTTTGTTTTAAAATTTCAGAATTATCAATTGACTTTATAGGTCTGTTTTTTTATATTAGTAGGTATACTAATAACTACTAACATACGTGCATCGTTTTGAAATGAGAGTTATATAGATTGTGAGGGGTACTGATGGATGAAATAATAAAGGAATTGCAAAAGTTAGGTTTTTCACAATATGAATGTAAAGCGTATATTGGTTTATTAAAACATTCTCCAGTAACAGGCTATGAAGTGAGTAAGCAGACGGGAGTGCCTCGTTCGATGATTTATGAAGTACTCGGTAAATTGATGGATAAAGGAGCGGTGCATATCGTTCCTACTGAACCAGTGAAATATGTACCAGTGCCAGCTACGGAGTTAATGGATCGAATGCGAAAAGATTTTGAAAAGTCCTTTGAATTTTTAGATGAGAAATTAAATTGTTTGGAGCAAGAGCGACAAATTGATGTAATTTCTCATATTCGCTCAAATGATCGTGTTTTGAAAGAAATATGCAATATAATTAATAGAGCAAAAGAAGAGTTATGGATTTCGGTATGGGAAGATCAAGTGCATGAAATTGAGCCGTACATTCATCAAAAGGAAGAGGAAGGCGTACATATATTTTCAATTTTATTTGGCGCTCCAGAAACTAAAATAGGAGCGACATTTCACCACAATTATATGACGCCCCACGTTGTTGAAAAGAGAATGGGTGGTCATTTAACTGTTATCGCGCGTGATGGGGAAGAAGTATTAATTGCTAACTTCTCAAATGATAGTACTTCATGGGCCGTTACAACGTATGATCCCGCGTTAGTTCTTGTTGCAACAGAGTATGTGCGGCACGATATTATGGTCGAAGAAATCACGAAGGAATTTGGAGCTGATAAGTTAGATACGTTATGGCGTGAAAAGATAGATTTAGTTCATGTCGTAACAGGAAAACGAAATTTAAAAGGAATGGAGGATGATAGAGATGAGTAAAGCTCAGGCACATGTAGCTTTGCAAAGCGATGATACATTTCAGCAAGGAGTAAAAGATTGTTTACCAACTGTATTTGGATATTTAAGTATTGGTATAGCAGCTGGTGTAATTGCAAAAACAGCAGGTTTCTCCATCATTGAAATTGCGTTTATGTCCACTTTAATTTATGCAGGTTCTGCCCAATTTATATTAGCAGGTATGTATGCAGCTGGTGCGCCAGCTTCCGCAATTATTTTTACCGTGTTTTTTGTTAATTTACGTCATTTATTAATGAGTGCAGCACTTGCACCGTACTTTACGAAAATTCCCCTCTTTAAAAACTTACTCATCGGTTCACAACTTACAGATGAAACGTTCGGCGTTGCAGTGCAGCACGCAGCGCAAAAAGGATATTTAGGCGAAAGATGGATGATCGGACTAAATGTCACAGCGTATTTAAATTGGATACTGGCTACAATTATTGGCGGGCTGTTTGGTGAGTGGATACCAGATCCGCATACGTACGGCATGGATTATGCATTACCTGCAATGTTTATCGGATTATTTGTTCTTCAGCTCATAAGTAGTAAACCGAAACTAGCAATTCATCTTACTGTTGCAATTATAGCAATTATTGTCGCGTATGTTTCACACTTATTTATGCCAGATAGTATAGCGGTTATTATCGCAACATTACTAGCTGCGACGATTGGAGTGGTGATTGAAAAATGGAAATGAGATTAGAAGTATTATTACTTTTACTAGCAGCAGGAGCTGTTACACTCGTGCCACGTATTTTACCTCTACTCGTATTTAGTAAACTACAAATTCCGGACTGGGGTTTAAAATGGTTAAATTACATACCAATTGCGATATTAGCAGCACTTTTAGCACAAGTATTATTTATGCATGAGACGATGCAGTGGGATTACCTTATTGCAGCAATTCCAACATTTCTTGTCGCAATATATACTCGTAGTCTATTAGGAACAGTATTAACTGGCGTGATTGTGATTATTTTGTTACGTTTCTTTTTCTAAAAAGGATTCCGCTCATATAATAGCGAAAGGTGTAATAACATGAAAAATATAGGGGTGGTGTTATGATACTTTTAACGATAGGAGCAATTTTGTTAACGTTATTTATTTTCTTTATTATCGGCTTTATTACGTTTATGATGTTTGTTGATAAGGCGACACCTCAAATTTATTACACACCTTGTGAATCAGTGACAGTGAAATCTAAGGATAAACATAGAAGGAAGAAAAGTTGAAATTGGACTTTTCTTCCTTTTTTACATCCCCGAAAGAACTAACAAAAACATCCCAAATAAAAAACTAATAAAGGAAAGAAAACCGATACATATCGAAAACACACGATTATTTCTCCATTCGCGCCCAAAAACGATACATCCTAAAACGCAAAGGGAAAACCAAATGGGCAGAAATATGAATTCACTAATTTTCTCGGGAAGTAACGCATAAAAAGTTGATAAATATAAGATCCAATTTGTAAAAAATAAAATGCAAACGACAATAGATTGTAAGTAGGGACGGTTTAAAAATGCCCCCTTTTTAATCGTTATAAAAATAAGAGTTAAAGCCGAAATAAAGAGAATGATTATGAAAATGAGTAAAAGTAATGTAAGTGGCATTTGAACCTCCTTTATAAGATTGTTTTTACAAGAAATGAATCTATTAGATTGTATGCCTGTTTTGTAGATTGCTCGTTATATTTTTCAGTGTACGGATTTAGAAATCCATGTTCACCTTGTAGTTGTTGTATTTCTAATAAAGGATTCTTTTGTTGCTGCAATGTTTGGATTAAAGAAGGTACTGAAAAACTAGCTTCTTTTTCAGGGAAAATAAGTAAGGTAGCACATGTTGGTTTCATATGAATATAGTCACGTATACGGGAACCGTAACATCCAATAATAAAATCTATTTTCGGATTGTTACTACATAGCCATGAGATGGTAGCACCAACACTAAAGCCGATAAGTCCAATATGTGTGTAACTACTAGAAAGATGAGTAATGAATTCTTCAATTTGCTTTTTTCCATCTTCAAATCCAATATGATTCATAAAAAAATGATATGCTTTTTCTTCATCACTATAATGAAATGCATGTTGCGATTGTAGAAGATTAGGGCAGAATACATCTACTTGAGATGAAGTGAAGTGGTGGGTAACTTGATGCATATGATTATTCACACCGTATATTTCATGAACAACAATGAGAGCTAATTTTTTCTTCATAGTTATAATGTCCCTCTATGAAACTTAAATTCTTTCTCAACAAGGCAGATGCGCAGGTGGAAGTTTTCATACCATTGCTCACGACCTCTTTTTTTCGCTTCTTTATGTAAGGCGTTCTGTTTCCAATTTTCAATTGCATCAAGTGATTCCCAATAAGAAATTGTGATTCCGAGCCCCGAATGATCGCGTGCGCTTTCTACACCTAAAAATCCAGGTTGCTGTTTTGCAAGTTCCTCCATTTTGTCTGCAACGGCACTATAATCTGTTGTATTATTTGATAAGTTAGAAGTGAATATAACTGCATAATAATGACTCGCCTTTTGTGGATTATTTTTCATATGAATTCCTCCCTTGATAAATATTTTAGCACGTAATAAAAAGAAAAGAAGCAAGAGGCTTCTTTATAGAAAAAAGAAAAATGCCACTTCAAAAAATTGAAGTGGCATTGCTTATATTTCCTCTAAGCTATTAACTGGAACTGTTAATTCGCGTCCTGGGTTTTTAACTTCATATATGCGGGCGGTTTCGCTGCTTTCGTCGACGTGTTGAATCATAACAGGCATACCTTGAAAACTGACATTGGCATGTTCCGCTGATACAGAAAGCTCTTTTGCACGTTCTATATTCATTTATATTCCTCCCATCATTATTATTTTTGCTAAAAAGGAGGGATAATATACCATTTCGAGACATTCTTAAAGCTTTTGTATTATTTGTAATGTTTCTTTAATGAATGAAGAGAAAATAGAATCAGGATAGCTATCTATTGCTTGAACGGCTTCTTTTGCCTCTTTTAAGGCAGATTTTTTATCTTGAAGTTCTATATAGCAAAGGGCACGATAAGATCCAGCTGTTAATAACCACGATTGATCAAGTGGATGATTCATATAATCTGGTATGGTAGCGTGTTTTAATGTTTCCAAAGCTTCCTTATAACGTTTTAAACCATACAAAGATTTTCCTTTTTCAAGATAATACAGTCCATCGTCTTGGAAAATTGGATCATTTTTTAGTTTTTCTCGAAATTGTTCTAGATGTTCTAATGCGATTGTATATTCATTAGTAATTGTATTGTAGTAATATGCTTTTAATATATCTACAATTGCGATCGATAAAGTGTTTTCGGTAAAAATAGCGAATTGCTCAGATTTCTTTATGTAGTGTAAATATTGTTCTTTATCAGCCATGATGATTTTTTGATAAGATAATATGCGGTAAAATTCATCTGTTTTATAATACACTTGATGTTTTTTTGAAAACGCGAGTGCTTCTAATATGATTTTTTCACATTTTTCATAATCGCCACATGCTAGTAAAATGATGGCCTCTTTTAAACATAATTGAATGTGTATAATAAGATCCATTTCTAAATGTTTCGCTTCATAATCATCTCGAATGCTAGCAATTAGCTGTAAACATTCCTCATATTTTTTACGTGTAAATAACGCGTATGAAAAGGTTAATTTTGTTTCCGTACTGTCACGATATAAAGTATATTTTTCAAAAATAGAAACAGCTTTTTCTACGTAAGATTCAATGTTGTAATCTTTCATAATCGCCGCAGCGGTTACAAATTGTTTATATAAACGAGCTGTATTCAAGGTAAGAGGTAGCTCTTTTTGAACGATAGGCAGTAAGGTCTCATATACTTCATCGTATTTATTTGCCCTTATAAGTTGTTCCATTTGGTGAATGAGTTCTGTAATTTCTCCATCATCTTCTTCTAATAAAAAACTCGTTTCGCATTCAAGTTTATCAGCGATATATTGTAATGTTTTCATGGAAGGTGTAGCTTTTCCATTTTCAATTTGACTAAGCATACTTTTTGTCAGTGCTGAACCTGCTAGTTCTGTTTGTGTAAGCTTTTTTTCTTTACGTAATGCTTTAATTTTTTCGCCGAGAGTTGCCATATTATTGCTCCTTTATATTTAAAAAGTTAAATTTCATTTAACTTTTTGTTGAGAAAATTGAAAAGTTGATTATATAATAAGTTTAACACAATTTAACTTTTAAGGGGAGAGTGTCATTATGGGGGATGTAAGTATAGGTCAAAATGATTCGAAAATGAAGATTGTAACGAGAAATATTATTTTAATGATGATCGGAAAAATGACGTCTTTGTTAGGGGCGGGTATTTATACGTTTGCAATGGGGTTATACGTATTAAAGACAACTGGTTCAGGGATGGGGTTTGCTACTACGCTCGTTTGCGGATCACTTCCAAGGATGATCTGTGGTCCAATTGCTGGTGCTGTAGCAGACCGTGTGAATCGAAGATGGCTTGTCATTGGTACTGATTTATTAAGTAGTTTAACGATGCTTATTATGTTTATTCTTGCTACTATATTTGGACCGTCACTTCTTTTTATTTATGTTTCAGCAGCATTATTATCAATTTGTGCAAGTTTTTATTCTGTAGCATTAACTTCGTCTATTCCGAGTTTAGTAAATGAGGAACGTATTCAAAAAGCGAGTGCTTTAAATCAAACGGCAGCTTCTTTATCAAATATTTTAGGGCCAATTATTGGCGGAGTAGTATTTGGTTTCTTTTCAATTCAGTCATTCTTTTTGTTAAATAGTATTACGTTCTTTTTAGCAGTTATTTTGCAATTATTTATCGTATTTGATTTATATAAAAAAGAAATGGTTGAAAGTAAAGAGCATTTCTTGACGAGTATAAAAGAAGGTTTTTCATATGTAAAACGACAACATGAAATATATGGTTTAATGAAAATAGCATTGTGGGTAAACTTTTTTGCTTGTGGGCTAACCGTTGCACTGCCATACATTATCGTCCATACATTGCATTTATCTTCAAAGCAACTCGGTACTGTAGAGGGAATGTTAGCAGTCGGGATGCTAATGGGTGCAATTGTTTTATCAGTACGTAAAGAAGTGAATAATCCGTTTCGCTCGATTTATATTGGGCTGCTATTATTTGCGGGATTGAGTTTATGTACAGTCTTTCCATTGTTAGTTACCATTCCGAAAGTAGCAAGTTTTATTTACTATATCGTTTTTATGATTTTAACTGGTATATCAATGATGGTTGTAAATATCCCGATGCAAGTGCATATGCAAAAGACGACAGACCCAAACTATTTAGGGCGTGTATTCGGCCTACTTGAAACAATTGCTACTGCAATCGCGCCGCTTGGCATGATTGTATATGGATTATTATTAGATATGTTGCCAACTAGCATTGTTATGATGACATTAGGTGGAGGCTTATTGTTAGTTGTATTAGTTGGAATAAAGCAGCATGTAACGAAAAAGCAAGTGGATGTGTCTGCCTAAAAGAAAATTTGACCTAACGATATAAAAATGACTAAATTAGTATTTTAGTTTTTGAAACTCTTTTTCATGTATGTTACAGTAAAGTGAGCAGGCAAAGAAAAGGAGACAACATCATGAAAAAAATAAGTTTTGTTATGCTTTTTCTGTTAGTCGTAATGACTGGATGTAGCAATTATGACACGTATATTGAAACAGGTATGCAATCATTGAAAAATAAAAAATATAGTGATGCAACAATGTGGTTTGAAAAAGCAGAAAAAGAGAAATCAGGAAATGAAGCGAAATCATATAAAGAAATTGCCGAGATCATGGATCACGGAGCAACAGCATTAAGAGACGGTAAGTATTTAGAAGCGAAAGACATTGCAAATGAAGTGTTACAAAAGAAAAAAGACGATGCACTTGAAAAAGCTGTGACATCAAATGCAGAGGATATGCTTCAAAAAGCAAAAGATGTGGAAAAGAAAGTAAATGAAAGAGTGGCAAAGCGGAGAAAGGTAGAAGAAGCAGGAATCGATAAACTTATTAAAGCTGTAGATAGTATAGATGACGTGAAAGAAAAAGAGAAAAAAGTTTCAGAAGCATTAGATAAGGCTGAAGAGGCGCAAGCAAAAATTGAAGCGAAGAAAAATAAATAGAGTTATAGTTTGAAAGGCTGTCGTGTATAACGACAGCCTTTTAAGCTAAATCAGCAGATACGAACATATCACTATTTTGAAGATTTTTAGAGCGTAAACTATAAGCAACTACCTTCTTTTTATGTTGCTTGACAACATCAACATGCTCTTCGTGGTTATAAATATAAAACGTAAAATCTTTTTTGCCGCGTTTTGCGTTAATAATTAAAGGAGTACCTTCATTGTGTGGTGGCGCATAATAGCGATCTAAAAATAAACCTTCGTTAAAATCATGAATAATTTTGGATTTTTTTTCGCCTTCTAAATTATTTCCATTGATTGTAACAGTCACATTCTCTTCCTCAAGTTGTGGGTGTGTTTCGTACTTGCTAATAATGGATTCAATAACAGAGTTCGGAAGGCTAGAAACGATAATTTTAAATGCCCCAAATACAACTAACATTACAATAAACCAAGTCGTCATAGTAATCATCCCCTTTATTCTATTTAATAATATAACTCATATGGTAATAGTACACATGGTGAAGTTTTGTATAATTTGTGAAAAATATGCCATTTTCATGAACGAAATATTAGAAAAATCAATTTTGTTACAAAAAGTCGAAATTGAAGTATTTTAAAAGAAAAAGGTTTATAATAAAAATATAACTAATAACCACATTACTAATTATAAGGAAGTGTAACTATGAGTACTGTAACAATCGTGTATGGTATTATTCTTTCTACAATTATCGTTTTATTTTTCGTTGGGGTATCACGTTATATTCATAAATGGAAAGAAGGCGTTGCGAAATTAAATCACATTGAAGAAGAACTTAGTGATTTAATGTTACATCATGGTAAGTAAAACATTCATTTTTTAATTTGAAAATGTGAAATGATTCACAAAACATGCTCTCTTTATGAAGCATGTTTTTTTGTTATGTGAATGATAGGCACATTTATGAATTTTCCCCATACGATACAGTGTGAAAACAGAAATGTTCGGAGCGGAAAAGAGGGATAAAATGAGTAATTCAGGTTATGTTACAGATAATAAAAATTTAAAGAAAAGCTCAGGAACTCCAAACCTTTTCTTTGATTCGAGAAAAAATGTCTTTTTTAAAAGAGATGAGAAAAACGTTGCATATGAAGTCACTTCAACGCAGTTACCGGCGATGATAGGAGGAGCCTTTGTTGATTTATTTATGACAAAAGGACATATGCGAGAACCACATTGGCATCCAAATGCGTGGGAGTTAGACGTTGTTGTATCAGGGGAAGCAGTTACATCCATTTTAAATCCGGAAACGAATCAATTGCAAAATTATCATATAAAGCCTGGGCAAACGGTTTTCATTCCAATGGGTTGGTGGCATTGGATTACAGCCGTAACAGAAGAAGTACAATTACATTTGTTTTTCAATAACGATCAGTTTGAAACAGCAGAAGGATCGGACGTACTAAGATTGACACCCCCAGAAGTATTTCAAGCTGCATATGGTGTAAGTGCAGAGAAACTATTGAAGGACTTTTCACCAATTAAAGAGTCGGTTGTAATTGGGCCACCCACATTAAATCGTTCTAAAAGTGACAAGCAGACTAATGACTCGAATATAGTAGTTACGTTAAATGGACAAATAACTTCGTGTGAAATAGAGTAATGCTTTCTTTTTAGGAAGAGTTACTCTTTTTTGTATAATTTTGTAATTCGATTCAATATAATTAGTATGTAGAAGGAATTTTGTTAGGGGGCATATTGTGAACATATTAAAGATTATTGGAATTGTTGCGGGAGTGGTTATAGTAGCCGTTATAGCTTTTTTTGCAATTATGAAGTACTATTTGTCAAAAGAAGATCCTAATTACGTATTAAAGTACATAAAAGAACATAAAGGTGATAAAACATGTTCATTACTGATTAGAAAAAATGGGGAAGTATTAGCATCTATAAATGAAAATGTAAAATTGCCATTAGCGAGTACGGCAAAAATCGTAATAGCAGTTGAGTTTGCTAAGCAAGTGTCAGAAGGAAAGATAAGCCGAGATGAACAAATTTCATTGCATGAATTAGAAAAATATTACGTTAAAAATACTGATGGTGGAGCACATCCTGCCTGGTTAGAAGACGCCGAAACTAGAAAGTTAGTGGAAAATGGACAAATCGCTTTAGAAGAAGTCGCTAAAGGTATGATTCATTATAGTTCTAATGCAAATACAACATATTTATTAGAAAAGCTTGGAATAGAAAGAGTAAATGAAAGTATAAAAGAGTTAGAGCTTACTAGTCATGATAAGTTTACTTCTTATACGGCTGCACTATATATGAGAGGATACGTAGAAAAAGAACTTCATGTGCCAGAAAATCAGTCATTAAAAATGTTACGTAACATGTCAAAAGATGAATATAATAAACATGTGTTACAAATACAGGAATGGATGAAAAATGAAGAAGAATGGAAAAAGCGGGATATTCCATTAAAAGTAGATATGGAATTCCAACGTATTTGGTCAGATCGATTAGTGAGTGCAAATGCTAAAGATTATATGAGTATAATGGAAAAGATAAATAGTAGAAAGTATTTTCCAAAATCAATGCAAGAAGAAATCGAGAATATTTTCAAAGGAACAGTTGATAATAGTAAGTTAGAATTTGCTGGTCAAAAAGGCGGCTCTACCGCATTCGTATTGACAAAAAGTTTGTATACTACAGATAAGAAGGGGAATAAGGTAGAAGTTGTAATTATGTTTAACGATATAGAAGATCAAGTTGCATACCAAAAACTGAGAAATAATATCGATTATTTTATTCAAGATGCTATAACAGATGAAGAGTTTAGAAGTGAAATTATAATGAAATAATTTTATTATGTAAACAAGATACTGTTAAAGGTAGGTGTTGAGATGAGGTTGAAGGAGTATATGCTTGAAACGTTTCCAAATTTAGAACTTAGGCCACCTCTATTTTATAATGGGGCTATTGGTATTCGTTTTAGACTAGGTGTGGACTATGATTACAATAACATTTATGAAAATTGTCCATATTTAGAAGACGTTTATAATAGAGCGATTACTTTATTTCAGTCTTTACATTGCAAAACAGATGATATTCATATTGTAGTGGATGTAAATGACTATGCAGACGGTGAAACTTTCAAACACAAATTGAATATCTTTTCTAAGTATGTAAAAGAGAAGTCCGATTTGTTTAAGTTACAGAAAAATACAATACCTTATGTTTTTCCAGAAGATGATGAAGATGGATTATATAAAACACATAGATTTACTTTGAAATGTCAAGTTTCTGACTTGAAATACATTCCTATGCTAAAAGCAATTTGTAATCAAGATATGGGAATAAAACCGAGTATTTTTCATAAGGTGTATTTCATAAATGTTAACAAGAATACTATATTTCACGTATATGATGATAGGAGTTGTGATGTATTAGCTACCTCTCCTGATACAATTAGGAATATTTATAATACATATAATGATTGGATATTAGATTATGATAGAAATAAAATTGATAAAGTATTTAATTGAATTTAGTCTATTTTAAATGAGGGAAACACCATATTTAGGTGTTTCCCTTTCATTAATATGAAAATCAACATTTAAAATTGACAGCATCTATTATAAAAGTAAAGGGATTTGATGGTAATTTATTGAATTTGGATAGAAACAGAAAAGGGGGATGAATAAATGACGACAATATATTTCGTTCGCCATGCTCACTCTATATATACAAAAGACGAAAGGGAACGTCCCTTATCTGAAAAAGGACACTTAGACGCAGAGAATGTAACACGCTTATTAAAAGATGAGCATATTGATGTTGTGATTTCTAGTCCGTATAAAAGGGCGATTCAAACGGTACAAGGAATTGCAAATACATATAATGTATCGATACAAATAGAAGAAGATTTACGAGAAAGGTTATTAAGTAAAGAGCCAGTAACAGATTTTAATGATGCGGTCCAAAAGGTGTGGGAAGATTGGGATTTTGCACACGAAGGCGGAGAATCGAATGATGTAGCGCAAAGGCGTGCTGTAATATGTATGCAAAATATATTAAAAAAATATGAAGATAAGAATATTGTAATAGGAACTCATGGGAATATTATGGTATTACTCATGAATTATTTTGATTCAAAATATGATTTTAGATTTTGGAAAACACTTCGTATGCCCGATATATTTAAGTTGAATTTTCATAATGAAGATTTAGTTTCTGCCGAAAGGATAGAGAATACGGGTCATCAGATAAATAATTTGTAAAAGTTTATCAAAAAAAGAGGAAAGAGAGAAGTTATTGTAGAAGTATGACTTTGTAACAAAAAAATATGTGTTAAAGGAGGCTGTTTACATGTTTGAGAAAGAGAAAGAAGGGCTTATTGAAGTTCACAACGTATATGAAATTGCACCAGCAGATGGAACAATTATAGGTATGGCAACGGAAGAAGAAATGGAAATTGCTGCTGAACTAGAGCTGCAGTACTATGCCCATTCTCGTTTATTAGAAGCAAATGTTCAGTTAGACGGTTCCTCCTATAAAGAGTTACTTCAGGAGTTCCAGGAGTACGAAAGAAAATCAATGAGCTTTTGGCGAGCAATACATAAACGTTTAGCTGTGCCATGGGCATGGGTACTACGTATTGATGTTGCGAATGGTCCTATATATGTAAGTAATGGGAATTCGTATTACGAAGAAATCGATGATGAAGAAGATTATGAATAGATAAGTAAGGAAGCAGCTTTAGTTGCTTCCTTTTTTTATTCTTAGGGAGTGAGCTGCTTCAATAATAATATCTGGTCGATCATTTTCTATTCCGTGACCAGCATGTTCGGCAAGTATGTATTGGCTATGGATTGAAAGGTGTAATTGTTCATGAATCAGTTCTTGCCACATTGATTCAAGTTGTGTGGCTTCCTCTTTTGGCATGTTATTCTCAGTCAACTGAGTAATAGAATATTGAGGATCTCTACCGATAACGATTAATGGTATTTCTAATGTTTTATATAGCTCTTTTAGTGAAAGAGCACAGTTTTTCCATTCCAATAGTTCAGAAGCTGTCGCTTTATATAATGAAGGAGAGGTGGAAAATTCAATGTACTGTCTTGATTGATTGGCTAGCATAGGTTTTAGCTCATTAGAAAGCATGTCTACATCCATTTTGGAGTATGTATTATATTTTCGAAGCCACATATCATCCGAATCCGTTTGATCAGAAATTGGTAAATGAAGTTCATCTAATCGGTGTAAGTTCATAGAAGTAGAATCAACTAAAATAAGTGCTTGTAACTTATCTTCATGTAACATCGCAAAATGTTGTGCACATAACCCTCCATAGGAATGACCGATTAGAATGATAGGCTCGTGAATATCCAGTTTTTGTAGTAACATATGTAGTTCTTTTGTCGCTTGTCTTGTAGTACGTGAATCATTTCCTAATTCACTTTTTCCGTAACCTGGGCGATGGTATGAAACGACTGTAAATTGCTGTGAAAGCTTTTCTATAATAGGAAGCCAATCATAAAATGAGCAAGTCATTCCGGTCTGAATGACTACAGTTTGTTTATTAGTTCCTTTTATATATACTTCTATATTCTGGCCTAATATCTCTACAAATTTATAAATAATAATTCCTCCTAAGCTTGAAATAATTTTTGACAAGCGAAAGCGATGCACCAAGCACCGATACCAAATAGGACAGATGTACTAAGTGCAAATGAGTTTTTTAAACCGATATAAACGATAAATAATAATAGTGCTGATGCAGGAAATCCATATAATACACCTAAAGCAAATTGACTCAATTCTTGTTTGCTCCCGCCTTCGAAAGAAATCCAAAATAGGCTTAGTAAACTTACGAGAGGAAGGGCAGCAATAAAGCCGCCTATAGCACTATAATGTTTAGCGACTTCAGTAATAACGCCGATAATAAGTGCCGAAACGATTACTTTAACGAGGAAATGCATACTTTGCCTCCTTCGCTAATAACGAAAAGGCTTTTTCAATTAATTGTTGCTCTTCTTTTGATAACTGTGATTCTAATATTTTTATCTTTTCTTTATCTAGTAAAGTATGCTTTTCTAATACTTCAATTCCTTCTCTTGTTAATGTAAGATTTACGACCCTTTCATCTTGTTTATTTCTTTCTTTAACGATGAAACCCTTTTGAATAAGGCGCTTGACATGCTCAGAAGCTGTGTTATGAGAAAGGCTAAGCTCAGTAGCGACTTTTCCAATTGTTATATCTTTCTCACGAGAAACGATTTGTAAAATACGAATGGCTTGGTGAGAAAGGTTGTCTTCATATTCATATCGTAAGTGATAGTAAATGCTTTCCCAGTATTGATTGATGTCTTTCATAATGATATATCCCCCTGTTTTTATATCGTATAATAAGATATATTCGTTAATTAAGAATCAAAATCCTTTTATTTGGATAAAAAATGTTGGAAAAGTTTATTTTTATTGAAATATAAGGTAATCTATGTGTAAAGGTATACATTTAGCAAGAGAGAGGATGATAGCTGTGAATACATTCAAATGGATGAGTCATGAACAGATGTATGTAGATGAAATACATGTTGAAAAATGTGGTCCTCTTTCAGTCGGCGTATATGGGGGAAATCAAGAGAGTGATGCATATGAACGAGGAGATGCAGTACTTGCTTGGTGGGATCCTGAATTACAATTTGAATTTGTTATGATTTTTGATACACACCACAAAACGAAAAATATTGATTATATAATAGAAGCGATTTCGGAAAGAAAAGAGAAGCTAAAAGAGCTATTTTCCTACCCGATACATTTAGCCTTTCATCATACACATATGTACTTATTAGCGTTATTTACAGATGAGTTGTTTATTGAAAAATGTGATCAAGATGATGAGGAACTTGCATGCTTAATTTGTTTACGAAAAGGCGAATTTTTATATTGGCTATCAGTTGGTAATTGTTTCGCTTATTTATTCCATTCTGAGAAAACGAAGAATGGTAAAGGACGATTAAATAAACGGAAAAATTATGAATATATCGGTAGGAAAAATATCTTTGCAGCAAATACACCTTGCTTTACGTCAGGTGTAAGAGGATTAGAAAAAGGAATGAATCACATTGTAATGGCAACGGACGGTATTTTAGAGTGTGATAAACGAAGGTTTGATGATGATCAATCTTTAGTAGAAATATTACACGACGGAAGTTGCTTGCAGATTGAACCAGTATTAACAAATGTACTGCAGTGGAAAGGTAGAGATTGTGCCACAATTATTGGATGGTCCATTGATACTGAAAATAAACAATGCGCTAATTAATATAAAAGGAGTTCAAGGTTTTTATCCTTGAACTCCTTTTTGTTAAGCGATATGGACGTGATACGTTTTTAACCATTCATTTACTTGAAGCATATATTCCATAGCACTTCTTGCTTCAAAATTGTTAATTTCTTTATTACTTTGATCGGAAATCGAAAGTAATGTGGAATGATTAATAAGTGAGAAAATAGGATTGTTTTTATTACTGCACATGTCGAGTGACAAATGACGGATTGTTTGTAAATAATGTGGGTCTTGTGAAGTTGGATAAGCACTTTTTCTTCTATTGCGTATATCGTCAGGTAAAGCAGGTTTCAGTGCTCTACGTAAAATACCTTTTTCAATATTATCAATGCTTTTTATATTGAAAGGAACGTTCCATAAATATTCAACTAATCGATAATCACAAAACGGTACACGAACTTCAAATCCTACAGCCATACTCATACGGTCTTTACGGTCAAGTAAGAATGGAAGAAATCTCGTTAAAAATAAATAAAACATTTGACGTTGTTTCGCGGATTTTTTACTTTCGCCTTCAAGAGTAGGTACTTCAAGTATCGCTTCTTGGAATCGTGTATCAATATAGTTTTCTAGGTTGCATTGGTTACTTACTTCATTTAGTAGAAGAGGAGAAGTGTTTTTCCAATTTGTTAGCCAAGGAAACTTATCGACATATAGTAATTCTTCTTGGTGAAACCAAGGATACCCACCGAATACTTCATCAGCAGATTCTCCAGATAAAGCTACAGTTGCATCTTTTTTCATTTCGCAAAATAGTAAATATAGTGAAGTTTCCATTTCGCCAGCACTCGGTAAATCTTTTGCGCGAAGGGGAACGAATAAGTGATTTGCTAATTCTTCTGCACTCACAATAATGTCATGATGTGATGTTCCTACATGTTCAGAAACGCGTTTTACCCAAGGAGCATCTAGACCAGTGCGAGCGAATGTAAGCTCAAAATCGTTCGCGCTATTTACAAAGTCAATGGAATACGTATGAAGTGTTTTATTTTCCGCTGCAAATTCTTTCCCTGCTAGTGCAGTAATACCGCTAGAATCTAATCCTCCTGATAACATACAAACGAGAGGAACATCGGCAATTAATTGTCTTTTTACGGTATCTTGTAAAATAGATAAAATATGTGATGATGTATCTTCAGTACAGTCTGTATGAACCTTACTTTCCAAATTCCAATACTTCTTGACTACTTTTTTATCACGTGTAAACGTAATAGAATGTCCGGCACGCACTTCTTGAATATGTTTAAAGACGCCACATCCTGGAGTTCGAAATAATCCTAATCCAAATATTTCATTTATGCCATCCGCATCAATTTCAGCGAGGACAGATGGATGCGCTAATAATGCTTTAATTTCAGATCCGAAAATAATACTGTCATTTCTTTCTGTATAAAAGAGTGGCTTTACGCCTAAATGATCACGTGCTAAAAACAGTTGTTGCTTCTGATCATCCCATAAGGCAAAAGCGAAAATTCCGTTTAAATGTTGCACGCAGTCTTCTTTCCATTCTAAATAAGCATGTAGTAACACTTCTGTATCTGAATGCGTTTCAAATGCATGACCATATTTTTGAAGTTGCTCTCTAAGCTCACGGAAATTATAAATTTCTCCATTATAAGTAAGAGCATACGTATAATCACCAGTACGAAATGTTTTTGGCTGCGTTCCTCCTTTAGGATCTATTACGATTAATCGGCGGTGTGCAAAAGCTGCGCGAGGTGAGAACCAAAATCCCTCAGCATCAGGACCACGATGCTGGATACTATTTGCCATCTTTTCTAAAATAACATGTTCATTGGAAAGATCCTTATTCCAATTTACCCAACCTGTAATTCCACACATACACATCTCATCTCCTAATTTTAAAGATTAATGAAATAAAATATACACCAAATTAAAAAATGACTATATAAATAGTGTACTACATGAATTAAATTGCAGACTTGAGAAAATTTTCTTTGAACGCATAGTTATGTGAGACAATGGCTAAGGGAAAGTATTCCATTACATACAAAAAATAAAAAAGATGAGAGAAAATATTTTTTTAGACGTTATATAGGGTGTAAAAGCTTTTACAAAAAAATAAGGGGAATTGCTACATGAAATCAAATGAGAAAAATTTTATAAAAAGATTACAGCGGCAAAAAGAAGATGCGCTAGAATTTGTTGTCGATACATACTTACCGCTCATAAAAGGAATAACGCACAAAGTTCTTCTTCCGATTCAAAATGATGGATTGATAGAGGAATGTGTAAACGATATATTTCTATCTATTTGGAATAACGCAAATAAATTTCATGGAGAGCCGAATGACTTTAAAAAATGGATAGCGGCAATTGCAAAGTTTAAAGCAATTGATTATTACCGGAAATCGACTAAAAAAGTAGAAATCATTTCAGATGAGTTTCATATCAGTACAGAAAAATCAGCAGAAGACGAATTAATCGTTATGGAAGATAGAGAAGAATTATTGAAGCTTATTAATCAATTAGAACCGTTAGATCAAAAAGTGTTCATTATGAAATATCTTCTCGGTATGAAGACAGAGGAAATAGGTGAGAAGTTAGGATTAACCCGGGCAGCAATCGATAATCGAGTGTACCGTGGGAAAAAGAAACTACAACAAAATGCTACGAATATTAGTTTTGGAGGTAGTGCAATATGAAAGACATTTTTGAATTATTAAATGACATTGATATAGATGAAAAAGAACTTGAGGAAATTGAGGCTTCTGAAATTGAAAAAGAAAAAGTAAAGCGTAATGTAAAACAATCGATACGTACGAAGAAAAAGATGACAAGTTGGAAAAAAGGTGTCGCTGCTGCATCTATATTAGTAGGATTATCAGTTGCAACACTTGGTATCGGATTTCCCACATATGCCGGGGGATTGCCGATTGTAGGTGATATATTCCGATTTTTAGATAATGGTAGAACAGGGTTATATGAAAATTATAAGGAATTTTCGACTGAGTTGAATATGACAAAAGAGAGTAATGGGGTTAAGGTTACAATTAATGATGCTGTATTCGATGGTAGAACAATTACAATCACATATTCTATTGAGAGCGAAAAAGATTTAGGAGAGAAACCGTTCCCATTTGGAAGTCCGCAAGTTATGGGCTTTAATGGCGGAGGAGGTAGTTCGAACGTTACAAAAGTTGGAGAGGGAAAATATGTAGGTATGACTACGATGAGTGGTCATGGTAGTGAAAGGTTAGATGTTGCAAATGTTTGGTGGGATATAGAGGCAATTGAGTTGGATTATGAAGGTAATGTAATAAAGGGGAACTGGAATTTCGCGCTTAGTTTAAAAGCAATGGATAGTAAGGAAGTAAAAGTTAATAAGGTTTCTGAAAATGAATTAATAAAAGTAAATATAGACAAAATGGAAGTAACCCCGATGTCATTTATCGTTTTTTTCAATCAGGAAGAATCTAAGGCATTAAGAAGTATATGGGATAGTGCGGATGTTGAGTTAGAAATAAAAGATGATTTAGGAAATCATTATGCTGGTGAAGGAAATGGCGGAAGTAGTACAGTAGCAGAGCCACATAAAAGTAGTTGGAGTGCTACATTCCAAAAGTTAAACGAAAATGCAACAAAGCTTATCGTTACACCTCGTGTACACTTGCGAGTTCATACACCTGAAAATCATGGTGGAGTGGAGTATGTGAATGGAAAAGAGAAGAAAATTGAAGTGCCGAATAAAGAAGCGAAAAAGAAAGATATTATATTAGATGATATCGTAATTGATTTAAAGAAATAAAAGAGAGACTGCCTAAAACTGTTAGGCAGTCTTTTTTTCGTTAAAAACTAGTCACAAGCAACGCATGCGGATGTTGCGTTTTATACTCATCTTTCCACGGGATGTTTAGTTGTTCCCAAGATTCGCCGCTATCAGTAGATTGAAACACGCCGTTGTTATTTAAAGTGTAAAACGTATGTGGTTCTGCTGGATTTGTCGCAAACATCGAAATGACTGTACCGATTGCAGATGGTAGTCCTTGCTGTACTTGCTGGAACGGAGTATCTTTCGTTTTACGATAAATATAAGATTCATAAGGGATACGGTGATGAGCAAGATCAGCACTTGGCGCGGCAGAAACGAGAATTGTATTACAATCAGCTGGATCGATAGCCATGCTGTATAAATAATGATGTTCAAGTCCTTCACTGCATGAGATCCAGCTGTTCCCACTGTTATAACTTTCAAGGTATGCACGATCAGGTCCGCCCATAAATCCGTCACCACATGATGCATAAAGGCGATTTGGGGCTTCAGGGTGCATAAGTAATTGATGAGCAATAGGAGCACCGAATTTTTTATCAATCCATGTATGCCCTTTATCGTTACTTTGAATAACAGCACCAGCTTCAATTGAAACATGGATTGTATTCGGATTCTGTGGATCCACTGTAATCCAGCGTACGTGATGAGTAAAAGGTCTAGGCGGGAAAGCCCACGTATAAGAAGATAATAACGATTTCATATTTTTCAGTTCCGTCCACGTTTCCCCACCATTTTCTGAACGGAATAAAGCGCTCGGTTCTGTGCCGACATAAACGACGCCATATCCGTTAACTTGTTCATTAGGGCTTATCGTAATGGAAGTGATTGAAGAATGCAAAATACCATCTTCTTTTGGAAAATCAAAGTAACGATAAGAATCTCCAATTGGTCTCCATGAATCTCCGCTATCGTCACTTAACCAGAGACCTCGTCCAAATGTTCCGCAATATACACGGTTTTGTTGGAATGGATCAACGGCGATACAGGTAGGTTGCATATTTTGTAAGTGATACGCTGTTTCATAGTTACCATATTGTTCTTTCACTACAACAAGTTCACGTTCCATACAGAGAAATAAACGGTTCATCTTAGTAACCTCCTTAAAAATTCTTGTATTAGTAAACAATATGAAAATAAAAAAGAAGTAGTCTTGTTTTTATTTGAGAAAAAGGGATTGTTTAAAAAGTAGCGAAGTGTGTATACAGAGGAAGTGGGCGTTTAACGGCAGTTAATATGGGATAAAGACGGGGAGTTTGTTCCATACTAATGTACAGATATTGTACTTAAAGGAGCATTTGTATGGGACATTCACATGATCACGGTCATTCTAACAATAAAAAGGCGCTACTAATTGCTTTTGTATTAACGACAAGTTTTATGATTGCTGAAGTTATTGGGGGATTTGTAACAAATAGTTTGGCCCTATTATCTGACGCGGGGCATATGTTAAGTGATGCGGTATCTTTAGCTTTAAGTTTACTTGCGTTTAAGCTTGGAGAAAAAACGGCAACTGTTGCAAAGACATATGGATATAAGCGAGTCGAAATGTTAGCGGCATTATGTAACGGTGTCGTTCTTATTGTCATTTCAGTATACATTTTTATTGAAGCAATTCGCCGTTTTAAAGAACCAGTTGAGATTGCTAGTAATGGGATGCTCATTATTGCTGTACTTGGTCTACTTATTAATATTTTATCAGCTTGGATATTAATGAGAGGCGGAGATGTGAAGGGGAATTTGAATTTAAGAAGTGCTTTCTTACACGTATTAGGCGATCTATTAGGGTCAGTCGGAGCGATTATTGCAGCACTACTTATTAAATTTTTTGGATGGACTGCTGCAGATGCGATTGCTAGTATTCTTGTGTCTATTTTAGTCATTATTAGTGGATGGCGTGTAACACGTGATACGGTTCATATATTAATGGAAGGTGCACCGCAGCACATAAATGTTGAAGAAGTAAAAAAGACATTGTTAAATATTACGATTGTAAAGGAAGTTCATGATTTACACATATGGTCTGTCACATCAGATTTTCAAGTATTAACTTGCCACTTGATTATTAAAGGTAATGAAACGCAAAGTGTATTAAAAGAAGCTACGGATGTATTAAAGGAGAAGTTTCATGTAGAACATGTCACCATTCAAGTAGAAATTGATGGTGAATTTGCTCATAGTGAGACAACTTGCAAAGTATGAAAGAAAAAGGATAAGAAAAAGTGTCATAACATTTTTCGCACGACATACATATATATAATGTGGCCACAAATACTTTGTAAGGTAAATATTTCATAAGATTACTTTACTTATTAAGAATCATCTTTTATAATCAAAAGTGGTAATTGATAAAGATTATCATTTTCAATGATCGTAGAAAGGAGTTTTTTAAAAGATGAGTAGTCAACTCCGTTTTGCTGTTGAAAATCGTAAGAGGCATTTAATTGATGAGTTAATTGGAGCAGGTGTGTTTAAAATTCGCGACCGACAATTATACGAGCTGTCTTTAGAGGAATTGGAAAAAGAGTACGAAGATATGGAAGATTATGCAGATATTCAGGCATAGCTATATATATTAGTAAAAAGAGAGCTGGTTACGATTTTGTGTAGCCAGCTCTCTTTTTATTTCGTAGAAATTATTTTTTGTATTTCTTTCATTGGACGGAGCCAGTTTTGAGTCATCATTTGTTCCATTTGTTTTTTATTCTGCTTCTGTAGTGCTTGAATGATAGAGTGATGTTCTTCAATAGATTGACTTGCTGGAACAAAGTTTTGGAAAAACAAATATTCAAGGCGTAAAACGTGAAGTTGCATATTTTCTAGAAAGGGTTCAATATATTGGTTTTTAGCAATAGAAGAAATGGTATTGTGAAATTGTATATCTAGTTCTAAAGCTTGTTTTGCGTTTTTTTTCTCTATAGAGCGCTGAAAATCATCATTTATTTCAGAAAGTAGTTTAATATCAGCGTCTGTAATGTTTTGAAGTGCTTGCTTTCCAATAATAGAGTGAAGACCAGCCATCGTTTCATAAATGATAGGTATGTCGTCTAATTTAATCGGAGCAATTTTTGTTTTTTGCCCAGGTATCATTTCCACTAATCCAGAAAGCTCTAATATTTGAAGTGCTTCTCTTACAGGTGTTCTGCTTACTCCTAGTGCTTCAGCCAATTCCCCATCATTAATTTTTTCATCAGGTTGCAGTATACCTTCAATAATCCAATCTTGTAGTTGATTTAAAACGAGTGATTTTGCCGAAACTCTTCCTGGTTTTTTATAATTTTGAGGGACAGGCATAGTGAATTCAATCCTTTCATTGTATATTTTCCTTTTTTGCATGAACAAGCGTTAATTTCGGTTTTCCTTCATCCGGTTTTTGACTTAAGATGAGCACCATTACAATGACACAAAAAGCACCTAATAACTGAAAAAATTGAAATGGTACGTGCAAAATAAGTACGGAAGAAATAATAGCTGCGAGTGGTTCTGTGCAACCGAATAATGTCGTTTCTTTCGGAGTCAAGTATCGTATGCTGTCTAAGTATAAATAAAATGCAATAAGTGTCCCAAAAATGATGACAAATGTGATAAGCGGTAAAGTACTTAGTTTTACATATTTCATAGTTGATAATAAAATGAATTCTTTTGTAGAAATAAATTGTAGAATCGTTACACCAATACCCCCAATAATCATGCCCCATCCAACGATAACAGAGGAAGACCATCTTTCTAGTAATCCCTTTGAATATAAACTATAAAAAGCGAGAGATAATCCAGATAAAATACCCCAAATAATAGCTGGTGTAGAAACAGCCAAGTTATGAACAGAACCGTTTGTTAGTAAGAGAAAAGTGCCTACTAATGAAAGGGCAATTGAAATGAAATCAATTTTTGATGGACGAACGTTCCATTTGAAAAGTAAGTATACAGTGATAAATATAGGAGCCAAATATTGCAATAATGTTGCGACGGCAGCATTTCCTTCTTTAATAGAAGCGAAGTACGTGTACTGTACAGCAAGCATACCGAATAGGCCAAACAAAATCATTTTAATAGCATCAGATTTTTGTTTCCATATGCTGAATATTTCTCTTTTCCTCGTTCCAAATGATGACATAAGGAGCAAAATAGCACCGGATATAAGCAATCGAATTGTAACTAACCATTCAGTAGAAACATTTTCATATTGAAAAAGTTGTTGCGCAGCTGTTCCGGATAAACCCCATAAGCATGCACCGATTATGACCATAATGATTCCTTTTAAACGATTCGAATCCATAATGTGTAGAGACCTCCTTTCAGAAAATGTATCGTATACAATATGCAATATATCATGAAATGAATAAAAAACAAACTGAATTTTCTTACTTAATATAAAGTTGTTATTCAAATTAAAGAAGTTTGTTAAATAAGAGAACGATAAAATAGAAAGGCTTCCGTAAACGGAAGCCTTTCTATTTTGAATTATGAAGTGTAAGTAAAAGCTGGAATAGGATCAATGAATGTATTCCAGTTTTGTGCCATTTCTTTTTCTGTTAATAGACAATCATCTAATGATTGTTCAATTAAAGAACGGTTCATATCAATTCCGATAAATACGAGCTCGGTTATTCGATCTCCATATTGTTTATCCCAGTTTTTCAATACTTCTGGTTCTTCTATGATCATTTGATTTCTTTCAGTTTCAGGTAATGCCGCTATCCATTCACCGGCTCCTTGAATTGTAATGGAGGAACCTGCTTGAGATAGAAGCCCTATCATATTATTACGAGATGCGAGCCAGAAAAAGCCTTTTGCTCTTACAACATCTACAGGCCATTTTTCTAGCCAATTCATAAGGCGTTCAGGATGGAAAGGATATTTACGGCGGTACACAAAGGAATTGATGCCATATTCTTCAGTTTCAGGTGTATGATGTTCACTATTTAATTCTTGTATCCAGCCCGCCGATTGACTGGCTTCCTCATAATTGAATAAATTTGTATTTAAAATTTCTTTCAGTGGTACGTTGCTAAATGAAGATTCAATAATTTTTGCAATAGGATTTAACTTCTGTAGCAGTTGATGAAGTTCTATCACATCTTCTTTTTCTAGTAAATCTATCTTATTAAGAATAATTACATTCGCAAACTCAATTTGATCTATTAATAAATCAATAACTTCCCGATTATCATTTTCATCGATTGCTTGTTTTCGATCTAATAAGCTTTCTCCGTCTGCAAAATCATCCCAAAATCTATTTGCATCTACAACTGTAACCATCGTATCGAGGCGACAATTTTTCGTTAAATCAATGTTCAGAACATCGTCTGTATAAGTAAACGTTTGGGCAACTGGAATCGGCTCACTTATACCAGAAGATTCAATAACTATATAGTCAATATCACCGTTTTCCACAAGACGATTCACTTCTATCATTAAATCCTCTCGTAATGTGCAACAAATACAGCCATTTTGAATTTCTACTAGTTTTTCCTCCGTACGTGAAAACCCTCCCTTTTTGATAAGGGATGCATCAATGTTTACTTCGCTCATATCATTAACGATAACAGCTACTTTTAAGTTGTTCTTATTAGTCAAAATATGATGTAGTAAGGTAGTTTTGCCAGCTCCTAAAAAACCACTTAATACAGTGATAGGTACTTTTTTCATGAAATAATCTCTCCTTTAAATCGTAATGATTACGTTTTATATTAAGTGATAGAAAAGAAAAAATCAATAATAAATCATAATGATTACGGTTTAAGAATAGAAATAGACTATAAAATTTGTGCTGTAGTATGAAGCATTTGGACAAGCACATGTTTACATATGAATAAAATGGGGGCGGGAAGGTTGGTCTTTAATAGAGTTTCAAAAGAATTAGCAGGCATAGCTCTTATCGCTATTTTTCTCTTTTTATTATTTTTTGTAGATTTTACAAGTCTAGCAAATTTACACAAGCATATGCCACAAGAATGGTTGAATGTGAATACGGTGTTTTTAAGTATCGTTTTTGAAGCAATACCCTTTATTTTATTAGGGGTAATCGTTTCTTCACTTATTCAAGTGTTTGTCACGGAAGATATGATTCAAAAAGTACTGCCGAAATCTCCAATTGTTGCAATGATTCCGGCAGTATTTGTGGGAATTCTTTTTCCAGTGTGTGAATGTGTCATTATACCAATTGTAAGAAGGCTCATTCAAAAGGGGTTACCACTTCATGTAGGCATTGTTATTTTACTAAGTGCACCTATTATGAATCCAGTTGTTCTTTTATCTACTGTATATGCGTTTCAAAAAAACGATTACATTGTATATGCACGCTTTGGGATAACAATTCTTGTTGCTCTATTCATAGGCTTAATTGTGTATTATCGCTATCGCGAAAGAAATGTTTTAAAAGACATAGAGGTTTCAGTTCAAAAAAGCAAAAGAAAGAGTTGGAAAGATGTTATGAATCACACTGTAGATGAGTTTTTTGATACTGGTAAGTATTTATTGATGGGTGCTTTTTTAGCAAGTGTATTTCAAACGTTTTTTGATCGGAATGTACTGGATGCAATAGCACATAACGAAGTAATTGCCCCAATTATTATGATGGGATTTGGTTATGTTTTATCAATTTGCTCTGCAGCCGATGCGTTTATAGCAGCATCTTTTGGACATGTTTTTTCGGTAAAGGCGCTTCTCGCATTTCTTGTGTTTGGGCCTATGCTTGATATGAAAAATACGCTCATGCTATTTGCATATTTTCAAAAGAGATTTATATTTTTTTTAATTGGAATTGTCATTTTATCAGTGTATACCATCTTGCAAATTTCAATGTTATAGGAGGTGAGAAGAAATGGAGAAGGAGGAGCAGAAGACATATGATCGCTATATTCGTGGCATTATTTTAATTGGTTTAGCAATGCTCTTATTTAAATTACTTGTAACAGGAAACATATATAATTTTATCACTCCAAAAATGATTAAGTTTACGTATATAGCTTTTGTAGTGATTTTACTTCTTGGTTCTTTACAAGTTTGGAGAGATGGGAGTGAAAAACAGGATGATTGTAATTGTTGTAAGTATCGTACAGTATTAAAATCGGGGATGAAAAATTTCTTTGTATATGTTTTATTTGTTGTTCCAATTATTAGTGCTTTTTTATTTGGAAGTGTAACAATTGACGGAAGTTTAGCGGGAAAAAGAGGTATGAATCAAAGTGTACAGGCGAGAAGTATGGAAAAGAACGAAAAAGAGGGAATACGGGCAAATTCTGATTGGAAAGAACAAGATGAAACTTCGAATTTAAAAGTGACTGAACAAGTGGAAGAACAATTAGCAAAAAGTATGTTAGGACAACGAAAAATACAAGTAGAGGATAAGGATTATGTTCAAACAATGAGTATAATTGGTCAAGATGTAAAGGGGTTTAAAGGGAAGGAAATAACATTCTCAGGGTTTATCTATAATGATAAAGACGTGACGGGTAATAAAGCCGTAGTGGCCCGATATGGCATAACTTGTTGCATTGCGGATGCATCAGTCTGGGGAATGATTGTTACAGGGAAAGAAGTTGAAAAATTTTCAGAAGAAACATGGGTAAAAGTAACTGGGATATTAGATAAAACGACATACAAAAGAGTGCTATTTCCACTTGTAAAAGTAATTAAAATAGAGAAAATGAATAAGCCAGCAGACCCATATGTATATGATGCTTTACCACAATGAAAAAGAACTAATTCTTCATATTTTCATTAAATAGATTCATAATTGCGGTGACAAAAAAATAAAGATAAGAGTAATTTGGATTGTTAAAAATATGTGTAGAAGGAGCTATGCGATGAACTGGATTACTCATAAACCATCATTTGAATTTGATAATTATAGTCATATGATTCGGGCACACTCTGCGTGGAGTGGGCATTTAGATTTCGCATATGATTTAGTACGATTTGAAAAGCCAGAAACTGTAGTCGAGTTAGGTACACATTTAGGAGATTCCTTTTTTAGTTTTTGTCAGGGGGTAAAAGACGGAGGGTTATAGACTAAATGTTTTGCAATAGATACTTGGGCTGGAGATCAGCATACAGGTCCCTATGGAGAAGGGATTTTTCTTTTAGTAAAAAAAGTTGTGAATATTAGTTATCCGAATACAGGGAATTTAATTCGATCCACATTTGACGAGGCTCTGGAGCAGTTTCAAGATGAAACGATAAATTTGTTGCATATTGATGGTTATCATACGTATGAAGCAGTTTCTCATGACTATAGAACGTGGCTACCTAAAATCGCGAAAAATGGTATTGTATTATTTCATGATATCGAAGTTAAAAGCGGTGATTTCGGTGTGTATAAGTTTTGGGATGAGGTAAAAGAGAAGTACCCTCATTTTCAATTTGGGCATTCATATGGACTTGGAATATTATTTCCAAAAGGTTGTAGTGATAAGTTTGCGGAAATACTTAAAAACAAAGAAGAGATACAAAATATGTATAGATAATAATGGAGTACGCATCATGTTAATGATGTGTGTTTTTTTTATGGGGAAATATAGCACTTCTTATAACGGAGGGTTATAGTAAAAAGTTTTGTTAAGGCAACTATTAAAAAGGTTATTATTAGGGGATTTTGCTTGCTGCAAATAGCGTGATAATAAAAAATACGACATTTTTTATATTTTTCATTGCGAAAAGTAGCATCTACTTTTACAATAGAAAAGGTGTAAATATATTATACTGGAAAAATAAATCGAAATAATATGAAAATTTTGTTTTGTCTTCGCTAATTGTATATTACATACATATAAGACGACATACATCATGTTATCGACTTGTAAGGAGAGAAAAAAATGAAAAGTGTAAGATTACCATCGATGCTAGAAATTATTATTCTTTTAGTCCTATTTCTTGCTGTCGTCTTTTCCTTCCAAACGATTTTTGATCTCCCAATTCAATTAGCGCTATTTATTTCATGGTTTTTAGTTATTGCGCTGGGATTAAGGTTAGGATTTCGTTATCAAGAATTGCAAGATGCAATTACAAAAGGGATTTCTAATGGATTAGAAGCAATTCTTATTTTAGTTGCAGTAGGGGCTTTAATTGGAACATGGATTGCTGGTGGAGTTGTGCCAACATTAATTTATTATGGATTAGAATTTATCCACCCAAGCATATTCTTACTGGCAACTTTAATTATTTGTTCTATAACTTCTATCGCGACAGGAACATCATGGGGAACAGTTGGAACAGCTGGTATAGCTATGATGGCGATTGGTGAAGGGCTTGGATTACCACTTCCGCTTGTTGCTGGTGCAGTTCTTTCAGGAGCTTATTTCGGAGATAAATTATCACCACTTTCTGATAGCACAGTTCTTGCAGCTTCTATGGCGAAAGTAGATGTTATTGCTCACGTTCGAGCTATGCTCGTATTAGACGTTCCAGCGTATATTATTACGAGCATTATGTTTACTGTAGCTGGCTGGATGTATGGCGGCGATAATGTAGATTTGAATCGAGTAGAGTTTTTAAAAGAAGCTTTATTAAAGCAATTTGACATTAAAATATGGATGCTTGTTCCAGCGGTCATTGTTATTGTGCTATTGGCGATGAAGAAACCTTCTATGCCAACAATTGCAATGGGAGCTTTAATTGGTGCGATTTGGGCAACTCTTTTCCAAGGAATGAACTTTGGAGAGGCGATTGGAACAGCGTATAACGGATTTTCAATTCAATCTGGTGTAGAGTTTGTTGACAAGTTATTAAACCGTGGTGGAATTAACGGTATGCTTGGCTCAGTAGCCGTTATTATTTTCGGTTTAGGATTTGGTGGATTGCTTGAAAAACTAGGTGTTTTAAAAGTAATCGTATCAAAATTCGAGAAGAAATTAAATTCTGCGGGTAATGTAACATTGTCTACATTAATCGTAGCATTCTTAGCTAATATATTTGGTTGTGCGATGTACGTATCACTGATTTTAACACCGAAAATTATGGAAGATAGCTATGATAAATTAAAAATAGACCGCCGTGTATTAGCACGTAACTCAGAAGTAGGTGGAACGTTAACTTCAGGTATGGTTCCATGGTCCGATAATGGTATTTTCATGGCTGGTATTTTAGGTGTAGCAACGTTTTCATACGTTCCGTTTATGTGGTTAAGCTTCGTATCGTTAATTTTAGCAGTTATTTACGGATATACAGGCAAATTCATTTGGTATGTAGATGATGCCGATAAAGGAAAGCAAGCATCATAAAATAAAAAATCACATTGTAGAAGGTGATTTTTTATTTTGTAATAGGAGTTGAAGAAGTGATTTCATCCTCGTATTTAGCAATTTTTTGTTGTATCTTTTTTAAGTTTGTTTCAGTATCTTGAATGAGTTGTAAGACATTGGTCTCCTGTTGTTTCATTAATTCTAACCGTTGAAAGATGGTAGATTCTCCATCCATAGACCAGTCGATAAATTGTTTTATTTTTTGAATTGGCATACCGGTGTTTTTTAAACATAAAATCATCTCCAAATATTTCAGTGCTTCTTCGTCAAAAACTCGATCTCCTTTTTCATTTCTTTGAAGAAAAGGGAACAGTCCTTGTTTATCGTAATAACGTATTTGAGAAATAGTTAAGTGGTGCATTTTGGAAAATTGACCAATCGTATAATACATATGATTCATCCTTTTACTACCAAGTTATAATTCCATCTTTATTTAGTATTTTACCATTATAGTTTGTTTCACTTACTGCATATTTAATAATAATTTTAGCACTTTCATTGGTCGTATGGCCACCTGGGGAATTACTATTAAGGTCAGTAGTTGTAAAACCGGGAGTTACTCCAAAAATTTCTGGACCATTAGTACTAAATTCTTTACTAAAAGCTAATGTTAAAGCATTAATAGCAGTTTTTGAGGAATTATACCCTACTGCATTAATTGGATGTGTTTCACCATTAGCAAACATTGTTAGTGAAGCCATATCAGTTGTTACATTTATAATTTTACTGTTGCTTGATTTCTTTAATAATGGTAAAAAGGCTTGTATCATTTGGAATGTTCCAAAAAAGTTAACTTCAAATCCTTGGCGTAAAGTTTCAATATTTAACTCACTAGGTAGCGTATTGAAGTCTAGTGCTATGCCTGCGTTATTGATTAATAAATCTAAGTGGTCAGTTGTTTCATGGATTCTCTTGGTTGCTTCTTGAATGGATTGTGAACTTGAAATATCTACTTGAATATAGGAAACGTTTGAAACATTTAAAGCTTCTACAGCTTGTTGTCCCAGTTGTTTATTACGAGCACCTAAAAATACGTGATAATCTTTTTCTACTAATTGTCGAACAAGTTCAAATCCGATCCCTTTATTAGCACCTGTTACAAAAGCATATTTTTTCATTTTGAATTCCTCCAGTGTTATTATTGTAGGTTACAATGGAAAGGATACAGCCTAAACTTAAGTTTAGGTCAAGAGGAATTTTTAAAAAAATTATCTATATATAAGAGTGAGAATTCTTATCATTTAAGAGGAAGTCTGTTATTATAAGAGATGTAGGTATTATATTTTCAAGGGGATGAAAAAATGGAATACAGAATTGAAAGAGATACAATAGGAGAAATAAAAGTTCCAGCTGATAAATTATGGGCAGCTCAGACGCAGCGAAGTAAAGAAAACTTTCCAATTGGAACAGAGAAAATGCCGCTTGAAATTGTAAAAGCATTTGCGATTTTAAAGAAGAGTGCAGCACTTAGCAATCAAAAGTTAGGAAAGCTGTCAGAAGAAAAGGCTGAAGCGATTGTGGCAGCAGCTGACGAAGTGATTGCAGGGAAATGGAATGAGCATTTTCCACTTGTCGTATGGCAAACTGGTAGTGGTACACAATCAAATATGAATGTGAACGAAGTAATTGCAAATCGTGGGAATCAAATTTTGAAAGAAAAGGGATCTGACGTACATATTCATCCGAATGATGATGTGAACATGTCTCAAAGCTCCAATGATACATTTCCAACAGCGCTTCATGTAGCTTGTGTAATCGCAGTAGAAAATCACGTATTACCAGCAATTACGAAATTAAAAGAAACATTAGCAGAAAAAGTAACTGCATTTGAACATATTATAAAAATCGGTCGTACACATTTACAAGATGCAACGCCGTTAACATTAGGGCAAGAAATTAGTGGATGGCACCGTATGCTTGAAAAAACAGAGCGTATGATTGCCGAGAGCAATACATATATGAAAGAGTTAGCAATTGGTGGTACTGCAGTTGGAACAGGTATTAATGCTCATCCTAAATTTGGTGAGATGGTAGCTGAGGAAATTAGCCAATTTACAGGTAAGCAATTTGTTTCAGCACCAAATAAGTTTCATGCATTAACGAGCCATGATGAAGCTGTATATACTCATGGAGCATTAAAGGCATTAGCTGCTGATTTAATGAAGATTGCTAACGATGTACGCTGGCTTGCAAGTGGTCCACGTAGTGGTCTTGGGGAAATTATTATTCCTGCTAATGAGCCAGGAAGCTCTATTATGCCAGGTAAAGTAAATCCAACGCAAAGTGAAGCATTAACAATGGTTGTAGCGCAAGTTATGGGGAATGATGCAACAATCGGGTTTGCAGCGAGCCAAGGTAATTTTGAGCTAAACGTATTTAAACCTGTTATTGCTTATAATTTCTTACAATCAGCTCACTTATTAGCAGATGCAATTGTTTCGTTTAATGACAATTGTGCAGTTGGTATTGAAGCGGATGAAGAAGTAATTAAAGAGAATGTGAATCGTTCATTAATGCTTGTAACAGCGCTAAACCCGCATATTGGATATGAAAATGCAGCGAAAATTGCGAAGCATGCTCATAAAGAAGGGTTAACTTTAAAAGAAGCAGCATTGCAATCTGGATTACTAACAGAAGAACAATTTAATGAAATTGTAGATCCGAAAAAAATGATTGCTCCGAAAGAATAATAGAAGAAGCTAAGGTTCTTAGTATAGAATCTTGGCTTTTTTAATATTTATCTTTTCTATTTGTATTACTGCAAGTGACAAAATATATTATTTGTTAGCAGGCATATTCAATACTTTCATATGCGGACAGTTTTCTCTTAAGACGGAAATGAACTTTTCTTCTTCTTGAGGTATAAAAACAGTTACTGAGTCAAATAAATTGTAATGGATTTCTAATTGTTGTCTAGTCCATTTTTTTGAATGAAGTTTTTTACCAGAGTATTTAATGTGACGAATGTCTTCAAATGGAATTTCAGTATGAAATATGAAACCGTGTTTTACAATAAGAGATGAAGCAGTTATATTGTAGTGAGAAAAATAGAAGGAAGAAAGATTCACGACATTTAGCAGCATCATGAGAGTGAAAAAAATAGAGTTTTCATTTTGGAAGAATAGCGAAATGAAAAAAATTATGATAAATAATGAAATAAAAATGACGTGAAATGGATTTTTTTTCGCTTTAAATTTCAAGTTAGTCACCCCGGTATACGTGTTCTTTAACTAAATTAAATCATAACATCGTGATAAAACGTATAAATATGCAGAATTGCATATTCCTTCGGCTTATTATTCATGTAAAATTTCTTGATGGGATAAATTCAAAAGAAGTTTTGTAATAGTGGAGTGGCATGAAGTGACTTACAAGAATAGAAGTGTAGTGCTAATCATAATTAGTTGTATGATGATTATGAGTGGCTGTTCACCTAAATTAGTAGAGGATGGAAAGCGAAAGCATGTATTTATAGATGCAAGTAAAGCTTTAGTAGAGGTTGTTTATAAAATATATAAAAGGTGAAAAGGTGTTTCCATAATAGGAAACACCTTTTCTGTAGTTAAAATGGAATATTTGAGAGGGATTAAATAGTGAGCTTGTTTCGTTTCAGACGCCACTTTCATTTTTATCCAATGAATAATAATTTCATTATATTTAGCGGTTATTCAAGTTAATTATAGATGTTTTTTGTTAAAGTTTATAAAATAGGCAAACGAAATATTGAAATGTTTATTTTTGATGTGTTAAAATGATGAAGTGATAATAAACGATATTGTGAAATGTTTGTTTTAAAAATAAACGTTTTGAAGGAGTGTTTAGTATGAGCGATATTTCAGAGAAGTTTTGGGATGCATCGTTAGAGGAATTGAAGAAAGGATATGTGTTTGATGCAACGTCAGAAGAATATATTTGTTTAGCTTGTGGAGAAAGGTTTATAAAAGGGGTTATTTATCAAGATAATCAAGTTTTGTATGAAGCAGAGAAGTTTGCCCAATTGCATATTCAAAATGAGCATACATCTATGTTTGATTATTTATTAAATATGGATAAGAAATTTACTGGTTTAACGGATTTGCAAAAGAAAATGGTGCAGTTTTTCCATATGGGGCTGAATGATAAAGAGATTGTAAAAGAGATGGATGGCGGAAGCACATCAACAATTCGCAATCATCGATTTACATTACGAGAGAAAATGAAGCAAGCAAAAGTATTTTTAGCGTTAATGGAATTATCAGAAGAAAAATCAAAAGTACAAACGAAATTTGTACCCATTCATAGAACAGCAACAATGGTAGATGATCGCTACAATATTACGGAAGAAGAAAATGATGAAGTATTAAAAGCGCATTTTACAGAAGGATTAGATGGACCGCTTTCTAAATTTCCAAAAAAGCAAAAGCGTAAATTGATTATATTACGCCATTTAGTGAAGAAGTTTGATAGTCATAAAAAGTATACTGAAAAAGAAGTAAATGCAGTGATAGAAAATGTATACCCAGATTTCGTAACTTTGAGAAGATATTTAATTGAATATGGTTTTTTAGATAGAACAGCTGATGGAAGCCAATATTGGGTGAAGTTATAATAATGCATAAAAGAAAATGAATAGAAGCACATCATTATAACAACTATCCAAAGAGATAGAGTGTGAAAATAGATTTTGAATAAAAGGAGAAATGAAATTTGAAACCACCTACAGAGAATAATAAAGAAGGTGCGGAGTCACACAAGTTAGAAAGTGAGAGTAAACCGATATGGAAATCAATGTCGGTGTTTTTAGTACCGTTACTATTAAGTAATGTATTACAATCAGTTGGACAATTATTTGGTATGGTAGTAGTGGGAAGATGGCTTGGTGTAAATGATTTAGCAGCTATATCGGCTTTCTTTCCGTTATTTTTCCTACTCGTTTCATTCGTAATTGGTATTGGTTCAGGAAGTTCTATATTAATTGGTCAGGCGTTTGGTGCTAAAAACGAAGATCGTTTAAAAGCGATCGTTGGTACGACGCTGACGTTTACATTTATTATTGGAGTTGTGTTGGCGATAATAGGTAGTATTTTTGCGATGGATATTATGCGCCTAATGGGAACGCCAGAAAACATTATTGAAATAAGTGTACACTATGCACGAATATTATTTATATCGATGCCAGTATTATTTTTATATTTTGCATACACAACATTTATGAGAGGTACAGGAGATTCTAAAACGCCATTTTACTTTTTAATCGTAAGTACAGCGCTAAATATGATCTTATTACCAATTCTTATTTTTGGATGGTTAGGAGCTCCGAAATTAGATGTGTATGGAGCAGCCTATGCATCTGTTATATCTACAGTTATTACGTTTATTGTCATGTTAGTGTATTTAAAGAAGAAAAATCACCCATTACAATTGGATGGCACAGTTAGAAAATACCTTCGGATGGATGGGGAGTTATTAAAGCTATTGCTACGACTTGGTATTCCAGCGAGTATTAATATGATATTAGTTTCATTATCTGAAATCGCGGTAATTGCGTTTGTAAATCGTTACGGCTCGGATGCAACAGCTGCTTATGGTGTTGTGAACCAAGTTGCAAGTTATGTACAGATGCCAGCAGTTAGTCTTGGTATTACGGTCTCCATTTTTGCGGCACAATCAATTGGTGCGAATCAATTTGATCGATTGCAGAAAGTTGTAAAGGCCGGAATTCTTATGAATTATGTCATCGGTGGTGTATTAATATCTCTTATTTACTTATTCTCAAGAGACATTTTATCGCTATTTTTGACGAGTCAAACTACAATTGATATTGCTCATAGCTTAGTTATGATTACATTATGGAGCTATTTGATTTTCGGGCATGCACAAATTATTAGTGCGACAATGCGAGCGAGTGGTACAGTGATATGGCCAACCGTTATCGGTGTTGTATCAATTTGGCTTGTTGAAGTACCTGTAGCGTATTACCTTTCTTACCATACAAGCCTTGGAATAGAAGGAATATGGATTGGGTACCCGGCAGCATTTATTGTCAGTTTAATACTACAGTATGCATATTATAAACTTTCATGGCAGAAGAAACGAATTACACGATTAGTTAGTTAAACAGTGAAGAAGTCCCTAAGTTAGTCTACTTAGGGACTTCTTTTTGTAAGTGTATGTTTATAAATAGCTTTTTAAAGTTATATCAAAATGTTGTCTAATGAGTTTTTTATCACTCATATAAAACTCCCACGCTTTTTCAGGTTCGCCGATAATTTCAAAGGATTCCTCTGTAATATATAAAGCACAATTATCTTCTAGTGCAATCCCTTCTATATTACCTTGGTGATTTTGTAAAAAGGAATGAAAGGCGTTCATTCTGTTTAATTGGTTATAATGCGGGCAAAACCTTTTGTTCACGATACCCCATCCGTTACTTTCGATATAACCGGACCCCTCATAATCGGAGCGGATACTAGATGTAAACCAGCACATAGCCCCAGCGCTATATCCCGCAATAAGTGTTCCGTGTTGCAAAGCCGATAGTAACTTTTCATTTAGTTCATGTTCTTTCCATTGAGTAAGCATGTGAATATAGTTTCCACCACCAAGATAAATAAGATCAGCTGAATGAATCATTTCGTCTATTTCATATTTCGAAGGTGTATCAGTTATAGTACGTAAAACTTCTACTTCACAATGTAATTGTTTTTCAAACGTGTCTAAAAATAGTTTTATATAGCTTTCATCATCATGACTAGCTGTAGGAATAAATAATACTTTTGGGTACGGTTTATCTGTTAATTCTATAAGTCGTTCATTAATAGGCGAGTGATTGGAATCTTGTAAATCACCGCCACCAATGACAGCTAATTTCATAGTAAAGCACCACCTAATCATTTTTGTTATATAAAAATTCGATAGAAGAGAGTTACATTCCTTCCATAAATGAATGATGATATGGAAGGAAGAAAGAAAAATTATATAGGAATAGTAAGGGTACGGTGTTTTTTACATTAGTAAGGAATTAGAAACGATAGGTTGATAAATAATAAGAGATACATATCGTTACAAAATATAGAAGTCATCTAGATGAATATTACGAAAAATCATTAAATATAGAGTATGTATATATAATCCGAGAAAATAGTAATGATTTCATAAAATGTTTTTTACTTTTTATGGGAACTTGTATTACAATATGGTAAAATTATTTAAATATATTTATTTAATATGAAATGAAGTGAGGGAGCGTGAAAGAGTGGATTTTCGATTTGATTTTGCAGCGAAGGTAAAAGAATATTTAGATGATGAAAAAGATGAAAAAATAATAAAAGATGGACACAGAGATATCATTTTTCGATATTTATATCCGTTAGAGAGTGAGATTGGCATTTTTAAAAATCCTAACTTTACATTTTTTGCATCAGGAAGGCGTTCACATATAGTATTAGAAAATATTGAATTTAAAACAGAAGTAAACGTAGAAAGTAATATAATTGAAATTACAAAAATAGTGGATAATGTGGTTATTCCGTTAGATACTATCGTAGCGAAAGATAAGGAATTATTTGCACTTGGACGTAATGAAAAGTTTAGTGTGCAAATATTAGAGTATTATCTCTTTGATACATTTGGAGAGAAGTTAGGTTTACAATGAGTGAAATGGAATCCATATTCATAATTAGTGGATATTCGTTTATATCATCCGCGTTTGACCTTTCATTTAATTTGTACTACAATTTGTAGTGTGAAAGGAGCCGTACTATGTTTACTCAAAATTATAAGTTAAATGAGCAAGGGCTAAATCACTTCTTTGGACCGCTTGAAGCGAAAATTATGGAGATCGTTTGGTCTACTGAGGGGATTACCATTAAAGAAGTGCAGCAGAAATTAAGTGAAGAATCACCTGTGAATTTTAACACTGTTATGACAGTTATGAACAGGCTGGTAGAGAAATTACACTTGGAAAAACAGACTGTGAAAAGAAGTGGCATATATCGTGCTGTACAAACAAAAGAAGAATTCTTATCCAATCAAACGAAGAAAATGACACAGGAATTAATGGGGGAATTTGGAGATTTAGTTGTAAATCATATGCTAGATGAATTAGAGCAGGTTGATCCGACTTTAATAAAAAAATTAGAAGATAAATTGAGCCAGTTAAAAAAAGAGGATCGATAAAATGAAATGGCAAATGCGTAAAATCGTATTGTTAGCAGTAATTGTTAGTACTCTCTTTTTTAGCATGTTAGTGTATTACGTTACATATCCATTTCTTTTTCAAAATAAGGCGTTCTTTCTTTCGAAATTTTGCTTGTTCCAGTTAGAAAAACATATGAAGGAACTATCGCTAATTCGAATCGTAATAGCTGGATTATTATTACTTACTGTACTGATAGTTTGCAAAAGAATTTGGCGGCAATTTTTCTATAGTAAAAAATTGCAAAAAGTACTTGTTCCTTTCATTAGAAAAGGAAAACAAATATATATACTGCCGAACGCGGAAGTTGCAGCATTTACAATTGGGTTATTTCGTCCGAAAGTTGTTATGTCAAAAGGGATGCTTCAGACGTTTTCAGATGAAGAAATTGATGCGATTATTTTCCATGAAGAATATCATCAAAACAATCGGGATCCGCTAAAATTATTTTGTTTTACGTTATTAGCAGAAGGAATGATGTATATCCCGATACTAAAAGGGCTGCTACAACGGTATCATACGTATCAGGAGCTAGCAGCAGATAAATATGCGATGCAAAAAATGAAATCTTCATTTGAGTTAGGTAGTGCGTTATTAAAATTAATTAAAATAAAGACAATGGAAAATCGATGTGTGACAGCTTCATTTGCAAAAACAGCAATCAATTTACGAATCGAGCAAGTGTTAAATGAAAAAGTTGTTAAGTTTAATATGCCGTTACATACAAATTCGGTATATGTAACATTATGTTTATTCTGTATATCGATCGTACTTATTGTCGGAGAGTGCATATAGCCTCTTTTTTTAAGATTTAACACTACTCGTCGTAGTGTTTTTAGGGGGAATAAAATGAACGCAGCAGATTTAACAATTTGGCTTGTAGTTGGGGCTGGAGTATTGTCATTTCTATCACCATGCTCTTTACCGCTATATCCATCTTATTTATCATACATTACAGGTGTTTCTATTCAAGATTTAAAAGAGAATCGTGGGATTATGCAAAAATCAGCGATTATACATACAGTATTTTTTATAATCGGATTTTCGGTTATATTTTATGCGTTAGGTCTATCAGTAAGCTGGATTGGAATAACATTTTCATCTAACCAAAAATTGATTCAACAAATTGGTGGGATTTTTATTATTTTGATGGGGCTGTTTATGACCGGTTTATTTCAGCCTAAGTGGCTTATGGCAGAGAAAAAGGTGCAGTATAGAAGTAAATCGACTGGATATATTCGCTCGATTTTAGTCGGTATGACATATGCAGCGGGATGGACGCCGTGTGTTGGGCCGATATTTTCAGCTGTACTCATGCTGGGTGCAACGAATCCTGAAGGTGCGCTTCTTTATATTACAGCGTATACTCTTGGATTTGCGGTTCCATTTTTCGTGATGGCATTCTTTATAGGAAAGGTAAAATGGATTGTTACATATGCCAATGTCATGATGAAAATCGGAGGTGGAATTATGATTGTAACAGGTGTTTTATTGTATACAAATCAAATGACGAAAATTACAGCGTTCTTTATTCGTCTATTTGGTGGATTTACAGGATTTTGAAAATGAGGAGGAAAAAAAGTGAAGAAGCTAATTGCTATTATACTAGTAGGAGCGCTCGTTTGGGCGGGAGTCAACTTTTATAATTCAAAGAAAGAAGAGAAGGAAAGAAAAGCGAAGCAAGCAGAATTACAAGAGAAAGAAATATTACCACAAGTAGGATTTAAAGCACCAAGTATTACATTGAAAGGATTAGATGGAAAGTTGTATTCGTTAAATGATGCAAAGGGAAAACCATATATTATTAATTTTTGGGCATCGTGGTGTGGACCATGTGAAATGGAAGCACCTGATTTAGTTCGTTTTTATGACAAATATAAAAAGGATATTGAAATCTTTGCGGTAAATGCAACTGTTAGTGACCCGGTACAAGAAGCAAGTGCATTTGCGGATCGCTATGGATTTGAGTTTCCTGTTTTACTAGATATGGATGGAGTAGCTGGATTAGATTATAAAGTATTTTCTTTACCAACGACATTTTTTGTTAATAAAGATGGAATTATAGTAGATCATGTACGAGGGGTATTACCTCCAGATCAATTAGAAAAGAAATTTAAGAAATTAATTGAGAGTTAAGAGGGGATTTTGTAGTGATGGAGTGGATCGTGAGGTTACAACCCGTATCTCTTATAATTGGAAGTCTATTTGGATTTATGCTGATGAAACGAAAGATGAGACACCAAAATGTAACATATGAAAAAATGATGGATGCTGTAACAAATGCTTTTCTAATCATCGTATTTGTATGGAAATTGGCACCGGCAATTTTAAATCCAGCATGGGCTTTTGGGTCTCCATTGCAAGCATTATTAGCTGTAGGAAGTATGCAGCACATTGTAGTAGGATGCTTCATTGCGAGTGTATACATTGTTTGGAAAAGTAAAAAGGAGCAATTTTCACTTCGTATTTTACTTGATACATTGCCTTATGCACTATGTATGAGTATTATTTTTTATTTTCTATTTCACCAACAATTAGGTGTACAAACTACATTGCCTTGGGGTATGAAAATATATGAATCTAAATTTTTATATCATCCTATTTTCGTATACGAGATTATACTCGCCCTTTGTATCATCAGTTGGTTATGGATGAAAAATGAAAGGTTAGGAAATGGAAAGAATATAAGTGGTTTTCTAATTTTTGAGGGGATTGCTCATATCATCATTTCATTAATTAGTGAACAAAATGCGGTTCTATTTGGTTTATCAATACAACAAATAATGAGTTTATTTGTTATTAGTTTAGGGATTTTATTGGTACCGAAAAAATAAAAAATAGCCATGTACAGAGAGTATCCGTGCGTGGCTATTTTTTATTATATTTATTAAAAAATCGGCGGAGTAACAGAAAATAAGACAATTGCATTTTTCTCAAATTGATTTACCCATTTATGCTTTAAATAAGCAGGTATTTTTACACTATCACCAGTTTCTAAAATATATTCTTCTTCATTTAAATGCAATGTAATGGTTCCATCTAATACGAAGGCTAATTCCTCTCCTTTATGTTCTAGAACATTTTCTGATGAGGCAGTATTCGGTGGGATAGTCATAATTGCCGTTGCTAAATTTCCTGTGAAATCAGGTGAAAGCATTTCATATGATAAATTATCGATAATCATTTTCTTACGCTTATGTGAGCGTACGATTAAATCATCTGTATTTGTTTCCTCAAGTAAAAAGCTAAATGTTGGAACATCAAGTGCTTTTGCGAGTACCTTTAATGTTTGGATAGAAGGATTAGCAGAACCACGTTCAATTTGACTTAGCATAGATGGTGTAATTTCAGCCATTTTTGCTAGTTCTTTACTAGTTAGACCTTTTTCTTTTCTTTGCTTTTCAATCTTTTTACCAATATCTATATTTTCCATAAAACATTCTCCTTTATAATTATTAAATTATATTTAAATAAATTAAATTAAAATTAACTAAAACTGTATTTTATGTTAAACTATATTAAAATTAATTTAATTATAATTTATTGTATAGTGAGCTACAAGGATATGAGGAGGAAACGAAATGAAGGAAATAGGGGAATTAAAAGCAGAATATCCATTAGTTAACAAACTTATTGCAACAGAAGAAGTATTTTGGATCAACCCGAATATAGAAAGGTATGAAACAGCAATAAAAGATTCACCACTTAATGAAGAAGATGTAAAAGAAGCGGAAGAGAGATTAAAGCGTTTTGCACCATATATTGCGAAAGTTTTTCCTGAAACGAAAGAAAAAAACGGCATTATTGAATCGCCTTTAGTGAAAATACCGTCTATGAAACAATCTTTAGAGCAAAAATACGGGAAACCAATATTAGGAGAATTATTATTAAAATGTGATAGTCATCTTCCAATATCAGGTTCAATAAAAGCTAGAGGTGGTATTTATGAAGTGTTAAAACATGCTGAGCAATTAGCATTACAGCATGGAATGTTAACAGAAGAAGATGATTACTCCATTTTAGATAGTGATACATGTAGAGAGTTATTTGCAACATATTCTATTGCAGTAGGTTCGACAGGAAACTTAGGACTAAGTATCGGGATTATGAGTGCGAAACTAGGTTTTAATGTAACTGTTCATATGTCAGCAGACGCGAAACAATGGAAAAAAGATTTACTAAGAAGTAAAGGTGTAAACGTTATTGAATATGAGTCGGATTATAGTAAAGCAGTAGAGGAAGGAAGAAGGCAAGCGGATGCTGATCCTAGCTGTTATTTTGTCGATGATGAAAACTCGCATGATTTATTTTTAGGATATGCAGTCGCAGCATCGCGTTTACAAAAACAATTAGAAGAATTAGAGATTGTAGTGGATGAAGAACATCCTTTATTCGTTTACCTTCCGTGCGGAGTAGGGGGCGGACCTGGCGGAGTGGCATTTGGTTTAAAGTTATTGTATAAAGACAATGTTCATTGTTTCTTTGCGGAGCCAACGCACTCTCCGTGTATGTTACTTGGATTAATGACAGGGCTTCATGATAAAATTGCCGTTCAAGATATCGGAATTGATAATGTAACAGACGCGGATGGACTAGCGGTAGGAAGACCGTCTGGGTTTGTCGGGAAAACGATGGAACCATTTCTAAGCGGAAATTATACAGTAAGTGATGAAGAGTTATATAGATTATTAAAAGAATTGGCTGATACTGAAAATGTTTATTTAGAGCCTTCTGCGTTAGCGGGTATGATAGGACCAGTGAAAGTATGTAAAGAAGATGCGTATTTACAAAAGAAACAGTTAACAGAGAAGATGAAGAAAGGTACTCATATTGTTTGGGGAACGGGCGGTAGTATGGTTCCAGAAGATGTAATGAATGAGTATTATAAAACAGGTGTGGAATTAACGATAGTAGAGTAACGAAAAATGAGGCGATTTAAAGCCTCATTTTTTCATGCACATAAAAATCTTTGTTATTTTCGCATTAGTTCATTATAGTATAGATATAAAGAACTAATATCAAATAAATATAACAAAAAGCTTTATTTTACATAATAAGAGGATGTGTATACGATGTCACTACAGACTAAATATATAGCGGGTATTTCGCTTGGGGTTATGGGTGTAGGCTTTGCGGCTTCTATCCCTTTTCAAGGAACGGTAGCAGGGGAGATTATACAAGGGGGATTTGAAGCCGGATTAGTTGGCGGACTTGCGGATTGGTTCGCGGTTACAGCATTATTCCGTCATCCGATGGGAATCCCAATTCCGCATACAGCGTTGTTGCCTAAAAACCGTAAACGAGTAACGAAAGGGCTTATTCATACGTTAGAAAATGAGTGGCTGACGAAAGAAAGTATTACGAATAAAGTAAAAGAAATGCAGTTAGCGCAAATGGTGCTGCAAATTGCTGAGAGAGAAATGCAGTCTGATGCTGTGAAAAAAGGGATTGTAACGATTGCGGAGAAAGCGATTGTTTCAATAGATACAGAAAAGCTAGCTGTTATTATTGAAAAAGAACTCAAAACGTATTTGCATACAATTAATACAAGTAACATTTTACAAGTGCTTGTTGATCAATTAGTGGTGCAAGAATATGATGAAAAGACACTTGATTACATATTAGTGAAAGTGAAAGATTGGACAGCGCAAGATGAAGCTCGTTATCAGCTCGGAAGCTTAGGTATGAAGGCGATGGAAAATATAAAAGTAGATGGATTCTTGCAGTTTACTTTGAAATCATTTATGAATATTGTAGATGAAGATAAAATTGGCGGTATTTTGCAGAAGTTTATTATTAGCAATATTAACAGCTTACAAGATGCTGATAATAGCACAAGACAACTTATTTTAACAAAAATTCGTCAAGAAATTATAAATGTAAAAGAAAATGAAGCTTTACTACAGGAGTTAGAAAAATGGAAAGAAAAATGGATTGCCAATTGGGATGGTACTGACAAAATAAAAGAGATGCTTGAACAAGTACAACAAAGGGCAATTACTTTTGTGAAAAATGAAGAATTTACGGATAAGTATGTTATTCCATTTTTACAAGCACAAATGAATAAAATAAAAGAAGATGAACAAACTGTTCAAAAAATAGAAGAGTGGTTACAAAAGCAAGTTGTCACCCTCGTTGAAAAGAATCATTCGAAAATCGGAAAGCTTGTACAAGAAAACCTTGATAAGTTAGATGATAAAACGTTAATCGAAATGATTGAAAATAACGTAGGTAAAGATTTACAGTGGATCCGAGTAAACGGGGCTGTTTGCGGATTTATGATTGGATTAGTGTTAGAAGGAATAAAAGCGATTATATGAGAAAAACCTTCCGCAATTGCGGAAGGTTTTTCTTATTTTTCAATAACGCTCATATTTAAATTATAAGCTTTCTCAATATTTAACTTGTACGTGCCATTTCCAGTTTTAATTGAATTTTTATACCAATGTTCTTGGTTGTTTAATTCTGGATGCTCTTCTGAAGAAGTATTTTCGTTTTTCGTTAAATCTTCTACTTGTTCCCAAGGTGTGCTTCCGTGTGCTTCTTTTTGATTCGTTACTGCTGTTAAAGATACATCACTCTCTTTTGCAAGATGGACAGACACTCTTGAGCTTTCTTGTACAAACCAATTATTTTGTAATTGACCTGGATAAAGAGATAGTTCGTTATTTGAAGCACGGATTTCCACATTTTTATTTTGCGGAAGAACAAGCGTTGGTTTCACCTGTGGTGCTGAATTAAATAACGTATGCTGAACAGGTAATGATTTTAAAGTGATATACATCGTTTCTCCAGCGGTTTGAACTGAAAGGAAATCAGCTTGTTTTAAATTGAGTTTTTCATTTGCTTTCGTCGTCATTTCATAAGTTCCCAAAAGATGAATTTGATTTGTATTATTTCCCTCTATCGTTAGAGGCTGATGTCCTGCATCTACTACGATTTTTTTGATAGATTCAGGTATATCAAATTGTCCGTCTGGAATATTACTCGTTTGCCTCGTTGTGTTAATAGAGTGACGAACTTCTTCTAGCAATCCAGTTGATAATAAACAGTAAAAAGCAATTCCGACGCTTCCTAAAACGCCGATAAAGAAAATACTAAAAATATCATATTTAATAAATGATTGTTCCTTCTTAGAAAATAGAAGGTATAGTAAAATTTCCACGCCAAGTATGATAAGTAAAACAGGCCACCATGCTGTTAAAGAATCTAATACCTCAGTACCTTTCATAACTGAAAATAGTAAGAAGCAACCTAATGCAATAATAGAAAGCCCCATTGAAAATGTTCCAACGCGCCATGTTCTCATTCGTTCGTCCCACCTTTGTTTTCTTTATTTCCAAGTAACAATTTAAAGCCGCCACCAATTAAGAGGAGTGCAACGATAGATGTTTGGAAATAGCGATAATACAGCTCACTAAGATGAATGTTAAATATAGTTGCAAAGTAATCATTCAAAATAGGAAGGACTGTTTGATCTAATAAATAATAACCACCGAGTGTAATTAATCCGATACCGATCCATCTTTGATGATTGATAAAATAATCAATAATAGGTTCGTCATGTACACGTTCTTTTCCATATTTTGCAGTTTGTTGTAACGCATCAAAAAAGCTATAAAACCAAATGATTGGAACTAAAAATAAAAACGCTGAAAGTCTTAATAAGTCGAGTAAATATATTGAAAGTAAAAAGGCTGCCATAAGCTGAAGACCACGGCGTTGTAAGCCTAAATACATATGTCCTGCTCCAGGAAACATTGCTAAAATAGAAGCGAATGTTTTATTTTTCTTTCCTTGTTCACGGTGCTCTTCAAACTCTTCGAAAATAGTACGATCATCTAGCTGCTCACCACGTTCTTTTTTCTGTAGTTGCTGAACAACATCGAAGAAGTTATAAATCCATAAAACAGGTAACGTCACGAGAAAGATAAGGAAACTTTCTTGAGAGGTTAAAAGTGCAACGAAAATGATCATACTTCCGATTCCTGTACAAGCTACTAAAAATGTAAGTCCACGTTGCATAAGCCCTAGCTGGAAATGACCAAGTCCAGGGATGATTGATAGAAGAATGATATAAAATCGTTCACTCTCTTTAGAGGACTCTGTAAATTCTCCAGCAGCTTGTTTTTTTGATTGATTAATAATAGTGATAACTAAATCTAATAAATTGATTGCCCATAACACGACTAGTAAAAATAGAGAAAGAAAAGCAATATCACGCTCTCCTAATGCTATTGTACAAAATGCTGCAAAGATAAATAGAAATACAGCCCCTCCGCTATATAAAATAAACCGTCCAAATTTCTTTAAATATAAATGTCCAAGCCCAGGAATTAGCCCTAATACAAGTGCTAAAAAGGGATTTTTATTCATGCTTTGAACCTCCGTCCTTTTTGGATGTGTCTACCGATTTGTTTACAATTTGTTGTGAGATAGAAGAATCGCTATGTTTTGAAGATTTTTCGAAATTTGATGTCGCTGTAAAAATATATTGGAATAAACCACTTACCATAAAAATAATTGTAGCTGCAGTCGCAATTATGTAGTGAATAATTGTACGCTTTAGTGAGTTTGTTTTTATATTTTCATTAGGTTGTAGCGTTTCAAAATTAATTTGCTTCATAACTTCGTTCGTAAATGAATCATCATTTATCATTGGAAGGTTTTCATATTGTTCATCAATACTTTCCATATAAAGTGCTAAACAATGATCACATTCATAAAGGTGTTCTTCCATAGATTCACGTTCAGTGCTCTCTATAACATCTAATGTATAATTGCGCCAATCTTCTTTTGAATAATGCATCATAGAAACTCTTCCTCCTTCCAATGTTTTTTAATCCATTTTCTTGCCCGATACAGTTTCATTTCGACTGTTTTCACTTCGATGTTTTCCTGTAAAGCAATTTCTTGATAACTTTTTTCTTCTAAGTAATGTGCGAGAACGACGTCGCGGTAATTTTCGGGAAGTTCTCTCAGTTTTTGAGCAATGAGTAATTTTTGCTCTTTCGTCACTAATAAAGCCTCGATATTATGAGAGGCTTTTATATTTTCTTCGGTTTCTTTACATAAGGAGAGTTCTTCGTTTTCTCTAGCTTTCTTTCTCTTATAATCAATAGCGTGATTAGTGGCGATTCGCGCCATCCACGTTTTTAATCCGCGAAATTGATAATTAGGGAGAGAGGCGTGAATTTTTACGAATACTTCTTGTGTAACATCTTTCGCATCTTCTTCGTGTCTTAAAATAGAAAAGATAACTTGGAAAATATAATGACGATATGTTTGCACAAGGATACGAAAAGCATGTTCGCTTCCTTGCTGTGCTTTTTCAATTAACTGTTTTTCCTCAATGGTTCTCTCCCTCCTTTTTGACGCATTCAATTATATAGACGTAAGAAACGAGAAGTCACCCTACACATGTTGTAAAAAAAGAATAATATATTTTTAGGAAGGAGGCTATATGAAAAAAGGTGTGAAAAAATGGTAAAAAGAAGTATATAATGAGCAAGTGGGAAATGTTACGCGGAGAAAGGATGTGAATGTTAGTAGGAGAAGGTCCATACTAACAAACATGAAAATTAAAATATTAATAGCAGATGATAATTCTTTTATAAGAGAAGGCATGAAAATTATTTTAAATACATACGAAGAGTTCGAAGTGGTAGATACTGTGAATGATGGGAAAGAAGCAGTGGAATATTGTAAGAAGAACGAAATTGATATTGCGCTTTTAGACGTGCGTATGCCGAACATGAATGGTGTAGAAGCGACGAAATTCATTTGTGAAGAGACGAAAACGAAACCACTTATTTTAACGACGTTCGATGATGATGAATATATTTTGGACGCAGTAAAAAACGGAGCGAAAGGCTATTTATTAAAAAATAATGATCCAGAGCGTATTCGTGATGCGATAAAAGGAGTATATAACGGCCAAACTGTTATGCAAGATGTCGTTCTCGATAAAATTAAGTCTAATTTAATGGAAAGTAAAGAAGAGGAATGTAAAATAGATAAAAGTCTGTTTACTGAAAGAGAGCTTAGTATTATCGCATTAATTGCAAAAGGATTTTCGAATAAAGAAATTTCAAAGCAACTTTTCATATCAGAAGGAACGATTGCGAATTATATTACATCAGTTTTAGGGAAAACTGGACTTGAACATCGTACACAAATTGCGATTTATTATTTAACAGGGAAAGTAGATTAAAGATATGGAATTTTGGTTAATTGTAAGTAAATTAATAGTATTTATATATATTGTGTGTAGTTACATTTATTTAAATGTTACGAACTTACCATGGATTATACTTACTTTACTTTTATATCTTTCTGTAAACGTGCTGATCTCTATATTAAAAAAAGATACGTACAAAAACATATTAACTTCCGTGTCAATCGGTGTAGTTATGTTGTTTACATGGAAGATTCATCCGTTTTTTATTTTGTTTTTACCATTGAACTTATATGAAATTACATTCCATTATATAGAGAAGAAGTGGCCAATCTTTGTTATTATGATGCTCCCCATTACTATTACAGATGAAAGTATTCGAATGACATATGGATTAATTGTTGCATTTTCTTTCATCGTATTAACTATGGCAGAACGGTATATATCGCGGGTATTAAAGCTTGAATCACAAAATGATAAGATGCGAAAAGATATGCAGCGACTTACGAAAAGCCTACACGAAAATAAAGAGTACATAAGACAGTCTGAATACACATTTAAGTTAGAAGAAAGAAATCGATTATCTCAAGAAATTCATGATAAAATTGGTCACTCGATGACGGGTGCACTTATTCAAATGGAAGCAGCAAAGAGGTTAATGGAAATAGATAAAGAAAAGTCTGCTGAGTTATTACAAAATGCAATTCATATTTCAAAAGATGGAATTGAAAGCATTCGGATTACATTGAAAAATATGAAGCCGCCAACAGAGCAAATTGGTATTCATCGTATGAAATTGTTCATAGAGGAATTCGCCAGTAAGCATGATGTAAACATTCCTTTCGTATATAAAGGGAACTTAGATATGATTTCTCCTATTCAGTGGAAAATTATCGGTGAAAATGTTACAGAGGCACTTACAAATGCAATGAAATATGCTGATGCGACAGTCATTTCCATAGATATTCATGTGCTTAACAAGATGGTGAAAGTACAAGTGAAGGATAACGGAAAAGGTGCAGAACTTGTGAAAAAAGGTCTTGGTATTATGGGGATGGAGGAACGAACGGCGTCTGTAAACGGTAAAATTATTGTAGATGGGGCAAGCGGTTTTTCAGTAACAATGTTGCTGCCGATATGAGGATGAATCATCTCATATGAAAAAAGTGAATATTCTCATGTGAAAAGAGTGAACTTCTGCACTGAGCAGGTTCATTTTTTTTGTTTATAATAACAGCAGAGAAACCGAAATAGGGGTGAAATGATGAACACATTAGAAATTAAAAATTTAACGAAAAAATTTGGTGATTTCATCGCGGTAGATAATATGTCTTTATCTATTAAAGAAGGAGAAATATTTGGCTTTTTAGGTTCAAATGGTGCTGGTAAGAGTACAACGATTAATATGATTGCTGGTTTGTTAAAAAGTAATGAAGGTGAAATTAGCATACTAGGAAAAAATATAAAGAAACATAACCGATTTGCGAAAATGAACATCGGTATCGTTCCGCAAGATATAGCCATATATGAAGAACTAACTGCTTATGAAAATGTGAAATTCTTTGCTGGATTGTACGGGTTACGAGGAGCTGAATTAAAAGCTAGGGTAGAGGAAGCTCTTCAATTTGTAGGACTTAGTGATAGACAGAAAAGTTATCCGAAAAACTTTTCTGGCGGGATGAAAAGAAGGTTGAATATCGCTTGTGCAATTGCTCATAGACCAAAGCTAATTATTATGGATGAGCCGACAGTTGGAATTGATCCGCAGTCAAGGAACTACATCCTTCAGTCAGTACGTAAATTAAATGAAATGGGAAGTACCATTATTTACACGAGCCACTACATGGAAGAAGTAGAAGAGATTTGTACGAAAATCGCAATTGTCGATCACGGTAAAGTGATTGCAGAAGGAACGAAAGAACAGTTAAAAGCGATTATTACCGATACGAAAGATATTTGGATTGAAGTGAAGTCAGTAGAAAATTTAGATGTAGAAAAGTTAAAAGAGATAAATGGTGTGAAAGCTGTTCAAATTGAAGAGAACGTAATTAAAGTAAACTCGGATGCAGGATTAAATAATTTAAATAAAATTATTCAGCATTTTATTAATCATGACATTGAAATTCGTTCGTTAGAGGAGCAGGCTCCAAACTTAGAAACAGTATTCCTTACGTTAACTGGCAGAAACTTACGGGATAAATAAACGGTAAATGAAGAAAAGGTAAAGGGAGGTTCATCAATTGAACATCTTCAATATTGCAATTATGCATATTAAAAGAGATTTCAGAGACGTAAGAACTTTAGTTTTTATGTTAGCATTTCCGATTGTGCTCATGCTTGTGTTAGGGACGGCATTAAGTAATGCGTTTAATAGTGATAGTCATTCAATTAAAGATATACAGGTACTATATAAAGATGAAGAAAGTAGTGCGTTTTCTCAATCGTTTGAAGCATTTGCGAAAGAAGTCGATAAATCGGGTATTCATTTTAAAAAAGCTTCTGAAGGTATAGATGGGAAAGAAGAAGTGAAGCAAAATAAATATGCTGCTTATGTAGAATTAAATAAAGAGGGTGCAAAATTTTACGGAAGTGACAAAAGTAGTATTGAGGGAAGTATTGTGGAAGGCATGCTTACAACATTTGTTGCTAAGTACAATGTAGCGACCGAAGTTGCAAAAGTAGATCCTAGTAAGGTGAGCACAGTTATTTCAAATGGAAATCATAATGATTATATAAAAGAAACATCTTTACAAGCTGCTAAAAAGCCAGGTTCTATGGATTACTATGCGGTTGTAATGACGACGATGATTGCACTATATGCTGCGATGGGAGCGAGTTCTTTAATTCGAAGAGAACGAATACTTAAAACAGGAGATCGTCTCATTGCTGCACCAATAAGTAAGGCTGAAATATTTATTGGAAAAGTACTTGGTAGCCTTGTAGCAAATGCTCTGTGCATATTACTCGTCATGTTATTTAGTAAATTTGTCTTTCAAGCGAATTGGGGAGACCATCTTGGAATCATATTTTTTATTCTATTAACACAAGTCTTTTTAGCGATTAGCTTCGGTTTAGGAATTGGATATATTACAAAAACAGGTGAAGCGTCTAGGGCAATTATTATAGTTATTATACAATTAGCTTCTATTTTTGGTGGCGCGTACTTCGTAGTAGAAGAAAATTTCGTTACAAATTTATCACCATTAACGTGGGCAAATACAGCTGTTATGAAAATTATTTATGCAAATGATGTAGGAGCAGCACTGCCGGTAATCTCTTTAAACCTTGGCATTTCAGCACTCTTTTTATTAATTGCGATTATTGCATTACGTAGACGGGAGGGGCTATAGTATGAAAGATATTTTATGGCTCATACAAAAAACGTTATCTGTGCTTTTGAAAAATAAAAAAGGGTTATTCATTATTATTAGTTTGCCGATAATCGGAACGCTCATCTCTTTTTCGATATACGGAAATGCAGGGCAAGGAACGTTAAATATCGGGATTGTAAATAAAGAAAATGAGCCGATAGCAAACGATACGATAAAGTTTTTAGAAGGATTAAATCATGTGAATGTGAGTAAGGTTAGGGAGTCTGAAGTAGAAGATAAACTCACTTCCAAAAAACTTGATGGAGTTATTACATTAGAATCTGGTTTTTCCAAAAGTGTTCGAGAGGGGAAACCAGATCATATTGAGATTGCATCAATTAAAGGCGATCAAGTAACAGCATTTATAAAATCATATTTATATAACTATATTGATAATATTGCTGCGATTAGTAAAGTGGCAGGAATGGATCAAAGTACGTTTAATAGTATGTACGCTGGTTATCAAAAAAGTTCATTTAAAGTAAAGTCTGAGACACTTGAAGATACTTCAAAAAATAAAGATATGACAAATCAAACGATGGGTTATCTTATTATGTTTATGTTATTTTCAGCAGTGAACTTATCAGGATTTATTTTAAAAGAAAAAGAGAACAGAACGTATTTTAGATTATTATCAACACCAATTGATGGAAGAAAATTTATATTATCTAATGTCGCAGTAAATATGATGATATTAACATTGCAAATTGTCATTGCAGTATTATTTATGACGAATGTTTTTCACACAAATATCAATATGCCTTTTATAGTAATGATTGGTGTGCTTATGATATTTGCTTTAATTGCAATTGGTTTATCATTAGTCATTGTGTCTTTTTCAAAAAGTTCAGCTGCTTCAAACGCAATGCAAAATTTAGTGATAGTACCAACATGCTTGCTCGCTGGATGTTATTTCCCATATGACATTATGCCAAGTGCAGTACAAAAAGTAGCTAATTTTCTTCCACAGCGCTGGTTGTTAGATACGATATCAAAACTACAGCAGGGAATACCATTCTCGGAGTTGTATTTAAACATTTTAATTTTATTTGCTTTCGCAATTGCATTCTTCTTAATTGCGATTTATAAGTTTGGAAGAAATAATGATGCGAGAAATTTTGTTTAATGTGAAAAGGGTGTGACGTTAAGTCACATCCTTTTTTGTATGAAGCATGAAATTTAAATTTGAATGACAAAATAGAAAGGTGGAAAGAAAACGGGCGGAAGGAAATTAAAATGATAAAAAAAATATTGCGAGTTACTTCTATTATTATTGCTATTTTCGTTTTTATTGTAATTGGGATGCATATCGATGTTACCCTCGGCAGGAAAATGGAAGCTGGGAAAAATATGCCGACAGAGTATGCACCTCATTATAGTGACTTTCAATTATATGTAAAAGGGAAGTCATTTTACAAACAGTTATTTACTGATATAAGAGAAGCGAAGCAATCTATTTACACATACTTTTTTATTTTATCGGATGATAAAAGTAGCCATACTTTTTTAAACTTATTAAAAGAGAAGGCAAAAGAAGGAGTAAGCGTCTATTTATCAGTTGATCGCATTAATGATTTATCATTTGAAAGAAAGATGATAAATGAATTGCGGGAAAGTGGTGTACATTTTACATATAGTAGAAAACCGGAATTACCATTTGGATTTTATTCTCTTCATCACCGTAATCATCGCCGTATTACGACGATTGATGGGGAGATTGGATATACAGGTGGTTTTAATATAGGAGATGAGTACTTAGGAAAAGATAAGCGATTTGGATATTGGCGTGACTATCATGTGCGGCTTAAAGGAGAAGGAGCAAAAGATTTAGAAGAGCAGTTTGCTTTAGATTGGAAACGAGATACGAAAGAAAATATAAAGAGAAGTACGAATAAAGCTAGTAAAGGGAACACGTTACATACGATGGCCAGTTACAATGGGCATTACGTCGCTGAAAAATATGTGGAGTTAATAAACGAAGCGAGGCATTCGATTGTCATTACGACGCCGTATTTTATAGCGAAAAATAAAGAGTTAATGAACGCTTTAATAGCGGCACAAAAACGTGGAGTTACTGTAAAAATACTGTGGTCATATAAACCAGATATTCCTCTTATTAAAGAGGCAGCATATCCTTATATTCGTCAAGCTGTTAATAATGGAATTAAAGTATATGGTTATAAAAAAGGGATGTTTCATGGGAAGTTAATGTTAATTGATAATGAATTAACCGTTATCGGTACTACAAATTTTACAGCTCGTAGCTTCTATATAAATGATGAGATGAATTTGTATATTCATGGTGGAACTATCGTATCAGAAGTGAACGAGGCATTAGCGCAAGATTTTCATGATTCAAAAGAAATGACGAAAGAATTTTTTGAGAAGTTATCATTTTGGGAGCGTTGTAAGGAGAAGGTGGGGGGATTGGCTGATTTTTATTTATAAAGGTTAATGAAAAGGGTGTCTTTTATAGACACCCTTTTCATGAGAAATAACTATTTTTCATGCACAAGCAATGAAGCATCATCATTAATCAACGTCCCCACATGCTCACCTAAACAAATTCTTTTCATTACTCCAGGCTCATCAAAGTTAAAGACGTGTGCTGGTAAATTGTAGTCTCGGGCAAGCAGTAAAGCGGCTTGATCCATTACTTGTATATTTTGCCTAACTATATCGTTATAGTTTAGTTTTTTGTACATTTTTGCTAATTTATTATGTTTTGGATCACTTGTAAAGACACCATCTACTCCCTGTTTTGCGACTAATATGGCGTCACTATTCATTTCAATGGCCCTTTGTACACTTGGGTAATCTGTCGTAACGAATGGCTGCCCGTTACCGCCTCCAAAAATGATGATATAACCGTTATCTAAATGGTGGACTGCACGCAAGCGAATATATGGCTCAGCTACCGCATTAAAAGGGATGGAAGTCATAACGCGTACTTCTTTATCAGTTTTACTAGTTAGAACGCCGCGAAGCATTAAGCTGTTAATTATCGTTCCTAACGTGCCTATATTATCAGCTTCTACGCGATCAATGCCCCATTCTTCAGCTAAATGACCTCTGAATATGTTACCACCACCAATTACGATGGAGACTTCGATGCCTAAATCAACGATGGATAAAATTTCGTTTGCGATATGTTCTAATCGTTTCGAGTTAAAGCTATTTCCAGATTGATCAGCAAGTGCGCCGCCGCTTAATTTAATTAAGACTCGTTTATATGGCTTCATAACAATTCCCCCTATATAGATCGCAATAAAAAAGGAACAAAGGCGAATGCCCTTGTTCCTTTTTATGAAAATGAAATAGAAAAGAAATAGATATAATGAACTTCTTCGCATGATTTTTCATAATATCCACCCCTTTTCATCCTTGTTAGTTTGAATACGTATATCTTTTAGATTATACGAAATAATCTGATGTTTTATCAAGTATATTTTATTTCTTTTTACAGAATATGTGTCAATGAATATTATAAGAAAAAAATTCGAATTTTTTGTGACGAACTTGTAGGTTTTTGTATGATTTTGTAGGTTCGCTTATATGATGTGTGAGTAGCTTTTATAAATACGAAATGAAAGCGTTCGCATAAAGGGGATGAACATAAATGAAAAAATTCGGATTGGCAACACAAATTTTTGTCGCGCTTGTTTTAGGGATTGTGGTAGGGGCAATCTTTTATGGAAATAAAACGGCGATTTCTTATATCACACCAGTTGGGGATATATTTATTCACTTAATTAAAATGATTGTAGTACCGATTGTTATTTCAGCATTAATTGTTGCGGTAGCTGGTGTAGGTGATATGAAGAAGCTTGGGAAACTAGGCGGAAAAACAATTCTTTATTTCGAAATTATTACGACGATTGCTATTTTAATGGGATTACTTGCAGCGAATATATTCCAACCAGGTACTGGCGTTGATATGAGTAATTTACAGCAAAGTGATATTTCTTCTTATAAACAAACAGCAGATGCAACAGAGAAGAAAGGTTTTGCTGACACAATTGTTCATATTGTACCGAAAAACGTATTTGAATCTATTGCACAAGGAGACTTATTACCGATTATATTCTTCTCAGTTTTATTCGGTTTAGGTGTTGCGGCAATTGGAGACAAAGGAAAGCCTGTCTTTAACTTCTTTGAAGGTGTGCTCGAAGCAATGTTTTGGGTTACAAACCAAGTTATGAAGTTCGCACCATTTGGTGTATTCGCATTAATTGCCGTTACAGTTGCAAAATTTGGAGTAGCAACACTACTTCCGTTAGGAAAACTAGTGCTAGCTGTATACGTAACTGTTATACTATTCGTTGTGATTGTATTAGGTATTAATGCACGAATGGTTGGAGTAAACATTTTTACATTAATGAAAATTTTAAAAGAAGAACTTATTCTTTCATTTACGACAGCAAGTTCAGAAGCTGTTTTACCTAATATAATGAGAAAAATGGAAGAGTTCGGTTGTCCAAAGGCAGTTGCCTCTTTCGTAATTCCGACAGGTTATACATTTAACTTGACTGGATCGGCTATTTATCAAGCGTTAGCGGCATTGTTTGTTGCGCAAATGTACGGTATACACATGTCACTAACGGAGCAAATAACGTTATTATTCGTTCTCATGTTAACATCCAAAGGTATGGCGGGAGTTCCAGGTGCATCATTCGTTGTTGTATTAGCAACGTTAGGCTCAATGGGCTTACCGTTAGAAGGTATCGCGTTAATTGCGGGAATTGACCGCATTTTAGATATGATTCGCTCATCTGTCAATGTATTAGGAAATGCATTAGCTGCCATTGTTATGTCGAAGTGGGAAGGCGAATTCGATCATGAGAAAGCAAAACAATATGTAGAAACAGTCAAAGAAACAAAAGCAGCATAAGAAATCGTTAAGGAGTGAAAAATCATGGCAACATTAACTGAAGTGAAAAATGGAGTACGTATTGAAAAAGATTTTTTAGGTGAAAAAGAAGTGCCTAATTATGCATACTACGGTGTACAAACAATGCGTGCAGTGGAGAATTTCCCAATTACAGGGTACAAAATTCATGAAGGCTTAATTAAAGCTTTCGCAATCGTAAAAAAAGCTGCAGCACTTGCTAACACAGATGTGGGAAGATTGGAATTGAATAAGGGTAGCGCGATCGCAGAAGCTGCTCAAGAAATTCTTGATGGAAAATGGCATGATCATTTCATCGTCGATCCAATTCAAGGCGGTGCAGGTACTTCAATGAACATGAACGCAAATGAAGTCATTGCCAATCGTGCTCTTGAATTATTAGGAATGGAAAAGGGAGACTATCATTATATTAGTCCAAATAGCCATGTAAATATGGCACAATCAACAAACGATGCATTCCCAACTGCGATTCATATCGCAACATTAAATGCATTAGAAGGCTTATTACAAACGATGGGCTATATGCATGATGTATTTGAATTAAAAGCAGAGCAGTTCGACCATGTTATTAAAATGGGTCGTACACATTTACAAGACGCTGTGCCAATTCGTCTTGGACAAGAATTTAAAGCGTATTCTCGCGTACTTGAACGTGATATGAAACGTATTAAGCAATCACGTCAACATTTATATGAAGTAAATATGGGAGCGACTGCAGTTGGTACAGGATTAAATGCAGATCCAGAATATATTGAAGCAGTTGTAAAACATTTAGCTACAATTAGTGAATTACCACTTGTTGGTGCAGAAGATTTAGTAGATGCGACGCAAAATACGGATGCTTATACTGAAGTATCAGCAGCACTTAAAGTATGTATGATGAACATGTCTAAAATTGCGAATGACCTTCGTCTAATGGCATCAGGTCCACGTGTTGGTTTAGCGGAAATTATGTTACCAGCTCGTCAACCAGGTTCATCTATTATGCCAGGGAAAGTAAACCCTGTTATGCCGGAAGTGATTAACCAAATCGCGTTCCAAGTAATCGGTAACGATCATACGATTTGTCTTGCTTCAGAAGCAGGTCAATTAGAATTAAACGTTATGGAACCAGTACTTGTTTTCAACTTACTGCAATCGATTAGCATTATGAATAACGGTTTCCGTGCCTTTACAGATAATTGCTTAAAAGGAATTGAAGCGAATGAAGACCGCTTAAAAGAGTATGTTGAGAAGAGTGTAGGAATTATTACAGCCGTGAACCCTCATATCGGTTATGAAGCAGCAGCTCGTGTTGCGAAAGAAGCAATTGCAACAGGCCAATCCGTTCGAGAACTTTGTGTGAAAAATGGTGTGTTGTCACAAGAAGACTTAGAGTTAATTCTAGATCCATTCGAAATGACACATCCAGGGATTGCTGGAGCAACTCTTTTAAAGAAAAATTAAAAGAAGAGGGGGGACAAGCCCCTCTTTTTTGTTTACAATATAGAAATGCTATATATGAATAGAGGTAGGGATGTTATGAGCAAGTTTACAGTAGCTTCTAATGGTTCATTAGAAACGACATTAAGAGGAGTAGAAGTATTATCAACACCACTTTTAAATAAAGGGGTAGCTTTCACGCAAGAAGAGAGAGAAGAATTAGGTTTAAAAGGGTTATTACCGCCAGCGGTTTTAACGTTAGAAGAACAAGCGCGCCGAGCATACGAACAATTTTGTTCCCAGCCGGATGATTTATTAAAGAATGTATATTTAACGGCGTTACATGATCGAAATGAAGTATTATTTTATCGTATATTAACAGATCATTTACGTGAAATGTTACCGATCGTATATACACCTACTGTTGGTGTAGCAATTCAAAGATACAGTCATGAATACCGTAAACCACGCGGCGTTTATTTATCAGTTAACGACCCTTCAGGTATTGAAGAAGCATTCAATAATATCGGTGCAACAGCTGAAAACATTGATTTAGTCGTTGTAACAGATGGAGAAGGCATATTAGGAATTGGTGATTGGGGTGTTGGTGGCATTAACATCGCAATCGGAAAATTAGCTGTATATACGGCGGCAGTTGGAATCGATCCTAGTCGTGTATTACCGGTAATTTTAGATGTAGGTACAAACCGTGAGGAACTATTAAACAATCCATTTTATATTGGAAATCGTCATCCACGTATAACGGGTGAAGCTTACGATGAATTTATTGATACATTTGTACAAGCGGTAAATAAACAATTCCCGAAAGCCCTTTTACATTGGGAAGATTTCAGTTCTCGCAATGCACGAAAAATTTTAGATAAATACCGTCATGACGTATGTACGTTTAATGATGATATTCAAGGTACAGGTGCAGTTTCACTTGCTGCTGTATTATCAGCAGTAAAAGCTTCTGGTGTACCACTGAGTGAACACCGCGTTGTTGTGTTTGGTGCTGGTACAGCTGGAATCGGTATCGCAGATCAAGTAAGAGATGCAATGGTCCGCGCCGGCTTATCAGAAGAAGAATCACATAATCGTTTCTGGTGTATTGACCGAAACGGATTAGTTACAGATAACATGGAAGATCTTCTTGATTTCCAAATTCCATATGCAAGAAAAGAAGCAGAAGTAAGTGAGTGGAAAGAAAATGATGTAATCGGACTTGCTGAAGTTGTGAAACATGTACAACCGACAATTTTAATTGGTACATCTACTGTTGCGGGCGCATTTAAAGAAGAAATTATTAAAGAAATGGCTTCTCACGTAGAAAGACCAATCATTTTACCAATGTCGAATCCGACGCCACTTGCTGAAGCAAAACCAGCAGATTTAATTGAATGGACAGAGGGAAGAGCATTAGTTGCAACAGGAAGTCCATTTGAACCAGTTACGTATAATGGTGTAACGTACGTTATCGGGCAATCAAATAACGCACTTATTTTCCCAGGACTTGGTCTTGGAACAATTGTTGTGCGTGCAAGCGTCATGACGGACGGAATGTTCGCAGCAGCTGCTGAAGCAGTTGCAAGCATGGTAGATACAAGTCAGCCAGGAGCACCTATCTTGCCAGAAGTTGAAGAGTTACGTAATATCTCCGAAATGGTTGCAATTGAAGTAGCGAAAGTTGCAGTTGCGGAAGGTGTTGCTAGAGAGAAATTAAGTGATAACGATATCAAGATTGCAGTGAAAGAAGCAATGTGGATGCCAGAGTATCGCCAAATAAAAGCGGTAGAAAAGGTTAGAATATAGAAATAAAGCCCGTTTATTATTATAAGCGGGCTTTATTTGTACGATTGAAAAAATGCATAGGAAGTGGCACTTTTGAATTGGAATCAATTATGGAAGAATGATATGTCTCTTTTAATTATATTAATGGTCGTTGTTCCGATTGCTGGAGAGCTGAATTTTCATCCTTTTAACGATACGTTTCGTGTTAGCTTTGGGACGCCGCTATTCTTCTTTTTATTACTATTTTTAAGAAGAGTGCCAGCTGCTGCTGCAGGTATTCTTGTTGGTATATGTGTAGTCTTATTCCGTGTATGTCTTGATTGGGTGTTGCAAGGTTCATTTCATATGACAGAATCATTTTATTTGCGCTATCCTGTGTTCTTCTATTATTTTATTTATGGAAGTCTTTTTTCGCTTTGTAGAGTGAATAAGTTTCATCAGAAGCCAATCGTTATTGGGTGCCTTGGAATTACAATTGAAATTATCGCGAGTATGTCAGAGCTTGCGATTTATCATATGGTAGTGCTCGGTACAACAATAACGGTTTCTGAAGTAAATAAGTTAATTATTATTGCTATTTTTCGTAGTTTCTTTGCACTCGGTTTTTTAAATATGATGAACTTATATGAAACGAAATTAAAAGAATCACAAGTGCGAAAAGAAAATGAAAATATGCTAATGCACCTGTCTAATTTATATGTAGAATCTGTTCATTTGAAGAAAACGTTACAAAATGCGGAGTTAATTACACAAGAAGCATATCAATTATATCGGAACTTGAAAGTAATCGATGATTCGAATGGTAAAACAGCATTGAAAATAGCGGGAGAAGTACATGAAATAAAAAAAGATAATCAAAGAATTTTTGCAGGATTGTCTAAACTATTATTAGATAAAAATGTAGCTGAGTATGTAGAAGGACATGAACTTGCAGAAATGATTGTGAGAATAAATGAGAAGTATGCTGAAATGTTAGAAAAAGATATACATTTTTCTAAACATATAGAAGGTGAGCACGCTGCATATCATGTGTATACAGTGTTATCAATTTTCAATAATTTAGTTGCCAATGCAGTTGAAGCAATTGAAGATAGAGGTCTCATTAGTATTAATTTATATAAACGAGATCAGCATGTAATCTTTGAGGTAATTGACGATGGTCCTGGTATTGCACAAAAGTATAAAAAATTAGTGTTTAAGCCTGGATTTACTTCAAAGTATGATCAAACGGGAACACCATCCACAGGAATCGGACTTTCTTACATACGCGAAATGGTAACAGAGCTTGGTGGAGAAGTAAGATTAGAAGACAATGAAACTGGAAAAGGGTGTAAGTTTATCGTTTGTTTACCGGAGTGCAGTTTAAAGCGGGAAGGGGAATAGGGTTGTTTTATTATATTGTAGATGATGATGAAGTTTTCCGTTCGATGCTTTCGCAAATTATTGAGGATGGCGATCTTGGGGAAGTAATTGGAGAATCGGAAGATGGAGCGTTTATTGAAGCGGAACAGTTAAATTATAAAAAAGTGGATATTTTATTTATTGATTTGCTCATGCCAATGAGAGACGGCATTGAAACAGTTCGCCATATAGCGCCTTCATTCAATGGGAAAATTATTATGATTTCCCAAGTTGAATCGAAACAGCTCATTGGTGAGGCGTATACACTTGGTGTGGAATATTATATTACGAAACCACTAAACAAAATTGAAGTTGAATCTGTCGTACGAAAAGTAATGGAACGAATTCGCTTAGAGCGTTCCATACATGATATTCAAAAATCATTGAATAACGTGTTTCAGTGGGAGCAGCCGCAAATGCGCAATGAACCGGTGCAAGAAGCAAAAAAGATAGCAGATTCAGGACGTTTCTTACTATCAGAACTCGGTATCGCAGGAGAAAATGGAAGTAAGGATTTACTTAGTATGCTGGAATATTTATATGGGCAAGAAAAGGCGCAAACATTTGAATTTGGATTTCCTGCGTTAAAAGATATTTTCCACTATATTACGATAAAAAAATTAGGAGATGGAGCTTTACATACGGATATTGATAAAGAGAAAAAAGCATCTGAACAAAGAGTGCGCAGAGCGATTTATCAGTCGCTAAATCATTTGGCTTCTTTAGGATTAACAGATTTTTCAAATCCGAAATTTGAAAGCTATGCCCCGAAATTCTTTGATTTTACGATAGTTAGAAAACGGATGACAGAGATGACAAAGGAAGAATTCGCAGTTTCGGGTCATACGCGGATAAACACGAAAAAGTTTATTCAAGTGTTGTATTTTGAGGCGAAACGGTTGATGGAGATAGATTAAAAAATACGATATAGGGTATAAACATTGATAAACCAAATCTTACATTGATTTGGTTTATTTTGTGTCGAAAAGTATTTTCTGAATAAATGAACAAATGGTGGTAAACGCTATTGAATTTGATAATAGGAATAGATTAATATAGTTATGAGTTTCCAATAAAATGAAAAGAAAGGAGTTAATAGCGGAAACGTATGTATTTGAAGAAAAGAAAGGGGATAATTAGTTGGGAGGAAAATATAAGCAGTTTAAAAGCGTGTTAACAATTTGTATAGTTGCTATTTTATGTTTACAGTTACCAGGATTTTACGTAAAGGCAAATGGGGAAGAAACCACTAAAGAAGACAGAAAATTTGAAATCAAAAGCGTGCAAGAGGCTGGTAAGAGTAATAATCCAGACATATCAGTATCCACATTAGATGATAATGTGAAAGCAGAACAGCTAGCGAAAAAGCTCGTTGGTGATGGAGTGGAAATTCGAAATGTAAAATATAAAGGTGCAAATCAAGCAGCCGGCACAGTGCAAGCGAAGCAAAATATTTTTGGAGTTGAAGATGGCGTTATATTAAGTACAGGTAATGCGAAGGGCATTATTGGACCTAATAAGTATAGAAGTTATACACAGATTAATAATCAGCCAGGTGATAGTGATGTAGAACGATTATTGTGGAATGGGACAAAAACATTTGATGCAAGTGTTTTAGAATTTGAGTTTAAGCCAACGAAAGAAAAAATGAATGTGCAGTATGCGCTTGCTTCAGAGGAGTATGAGGAATTTTCGGATTATAGTGATGCGGTAGGGATGTTTATTAATGAGAAAAATATAGCGGTTATAGACAATTGGATCTGGAGACCGGTGACAACTTCAACCATTAACAAGCGGACTAATTGGGATTACTATATTTCGAATACAAATAATTCTAAAAATACGGAAATGGATGGAATGACTAAAGTATTAGATGCCAGTTCGAATGTAAAAGCAAATGATTGGAATAAAATGAAGCTAGTAATAGCCGATGGAAAAGATAATGGTGTAGATTCGAATGTGTTTGTTAAACCTTTTGTATTTGAAGATATACCCTCCCCTGTAGAGTATGATGTTGTTTATATTAGTAGATGGAATATAGAGGATATAGATAACGAAAAGGCGAAAGTCAATGTTCATATTGTAAGAGAAGGAAATAAAAATAAAGATGATAGTGTAGAGTGGAAATTAGCTCTTCCTAAGAAAGATGCTAGTGGAACAGAAGTGAAAGCACAAGGAAAGGTATTGTTTGAAAAAGGTGAATCTGAGAAAACTATACAAGTAGAAGTAAGTAAACAAGATCGTGATTTGCAGCTTTCTTTATATGTAGAAAAAAATGGGGAAATTACTTTAAAGAACTCAATTAGTATATTTTTAAGAGAAATCATCATTGAGCCTCAGCGAATGCAGTTGAAAGTTGGAGAACAGCAAATATTTAAAGTGAAGGCTATGTATAGAGATGGAAAAGAAGTAGACATTACTGAAAATGTAGAAGCAGAAATTAGAGATAATGGAGTTGCTAAACTGAATTCGAAAAATAAAATAATTGCACAAAAATCTGGAATGACAAGTTTGACCATAAAATATGGTGAAGAAAGACGTGGGGCGTTGATAGAAGTTGGAAAAACGTTAAAAGATATTGAATTAGATAAAGATAATTTCGAATTGGTAGATAAAGAAATAGCCTATATTTCTGGACGGGTAATTTATGATGGTGAATTAATAGAGGATATGGATATGAATGGTGTACAGTTAACAAGTTCAGATGAAAGCGTTGTGCGTGTACACTATGCGGGAAAATTTCAAGCAGTAAAAGAAGGAAATGTGGTCCTTACAGTGGAGTATGGTGGAATTAAAAAAAATGTAAATGTAACAGTAAAAAAATCGGACCGTAAATTGACTGGAATTAATGTTTATCCAAATTATTATCAGGTATTAATCGAAGGAGAACAGCGTCCTGTTTACGTTGTAGCGATGTATGATGATGGATACACTGAGTATGTTACGAAAGAATCTGAGTTAGCAATTGCCGATACAGAAATTGCAGAATTAAATCGAGAATCATTGTATTTAATTGGGAAAAAAGCTGGGGAAACAACAATTAAAGCAACTTATAAAGGTATTACAGTAGAAGAGACAGTCGTAGTAGAAAAGCAATTTAAGGAGATCGAGCTTAACAAAAATCAAATTAATTTAAAGGAAGGTGCTAAAGACAAGATTGTTGTAAAAGCAAAATATATTGATGGTGAAAAAGATGTCACAGATCAAGCGAACTTTTGGATAAACGATGGAAGTATAGCTAGAATGTACAGTCATAATGGTGAAATTAGAGGGCTTAAACAAGGGCAGGCAACTGTTGTTGTTAATTACAAAGACCAGGAAATACGTGTACCAGTATATATTGAAAATGGATTGAAAAGTATTGAATTAGGTACATCGAGTATGACGTTGTTGGTTAATGAAAAAAGAAGATTACAAGTTATGGGAACGTATGAGGAAGAATATCGTTCATATATTAATGACGAAGCAACATTTTCTAGCAATAACGACAACGTAAAAGTTGATAAGTATGGATTTATAACAGCGCAAAAAGAAGGAGAATCTATTATTACAGTATCTGTAAGAGATATAAAAAAGGAAGTGAAAGTAAAAGTAGAGAATCCACTCGTTGCATTACAAGTTGGTACGGAGAAAATAGCATTAAAAACGAAAGAAGCATATGAATTAAAAGTAACAGGTTTATATGAAGATGGTTCGTTGAAAGATGTTACGAAAAGTGCGAATTTTGAATCTTCTAATCCGTCTGTAGTAGCAGTAGATGCTTCTGGGAAGTTGGTAGCTCAAGATAAAAAAGGAACAGCAACTGTTACGATAACGAAAGATAAACAAAGTTTGAACATTCCTGTTGAAGTAACAGAAAAAGAGACTGGTTTATTACTAGAAGTACAAGATGGAAATGGACGCGGAATGGATAATGTTAGCGTCGTTTTAGAAGATTCAAAAAAGAAAACACAAAAGTTAATAACAGGTAGCAATGGTACTCTGTCGTTAAAACCACAAGAAGGTGCTTATAAAGTATACGTTTATAAGAAAGGATATAAACCAGTTGCTGTAGACGTAGTTGTAAAGAATGATGAGCGGACGAAGCAGAAAGTCATATTAGAACCTTCGCAGTTATTTGATGGAAAGATGAACGTAACTCAAATGTCGAAAGAAGAAATAGAGAAGGCTGGTATTGATGTCAATCATCCAGATAATCGCCACGTGTATAAGTTTGAACTGCATTTGAAAATAGATAATGAGGATAAAAAAGTTGATTACATTATTAATAATGTAGGTAAAGTTATACAAGGTGATTTAAACGTGTCGATTGGTAGTGGTGCAAGTGAGGTTAATGTGTACCCAGTTGTTATTCAAAATGAACGTTTCCAAGAAAAAGAAGCTCCTCCTGCAGTTGGATATATGGTAGTTCCAGGGAAAGTAAGTTGGCTGAAAGAGTTCTTTAAAGTGGAAGTGATGATTCAAAGTTTTGCAGACGAACCATTTGAATTAACGAATACAAATGTATCACTAAATTTACCAGGAGGATTAAGCTTAGCTCCGATTTCCGAAAAACAAAGTGAAACAATCCATTTAGGAACGATAGGTGGAAATGAAGTTAAGAAAGCTGAGTGGTATATTCGTGGAGATAAAAAGGGCGAGTATCATTTGAATGCTAACTTCTCATCTACACTATATCCGTTTGATGAGCCACTTTCTGCCGGGTTTAAAACAGCTAAGCCAATTGAAGTGTACGGGGAAGACGGAGTGAAGATGCATATTAAAGTAGATAAAAAAGCATATAGAGGTCTTCCGTATGTAGTTAGGGTAGGGATTGAAAATAAATCGCCAAACGTAATTTATGATTTACAAGTAGAGTTAAATGAAGCAGAAAAGAAAAACTTTGTTTATACACCAGGAACAGAGTTGAAGCGAGTTGTTAATTCTATTCCATCAGGGGAAACGGTATGGCTTGATTATTTATTGCTACCTAAAATTTCAGGAGATTTAAATATTGGAAAATCATTCATTAAAAAGGTTGGAGACGGTATAAACATAGAGACTGTTCTTTCTACAATTGATGAATAATTCGATTCGGTTATCTTTATTTCATTTTGAATGCAAAAGGGGAATACGGGATGAAAAATTGGCTTAAAAAAGTAGCTCAATTGAGTATACTGTTTGTACTATTTATAACATTGATATTTGATGGTGCAATAGCGTACGCTGCTAACGAGGTAAATAAAAAAACAAATCAGTTTCATAGTGCAGCTGAGAATACAAACGAGCTTGTATTCAAAGATGTACCACCTTCTTACTGGGCGTATAAAGATATAAAGAGATTAAAAGAGATGAAGATTGTATCTGGTAAGGGAGATGGGCTATTTGGTCCAGAAGATCGCTTAACGCGAGAACAATTTTTGTCGATGGTCGTGTTACAGCAAGGATATAAGATTGTAAAAGATCAAGAGACATTTAAAGATGTGCCGAAAAGTAAGTGGTCAAACCAATACATTGAAACTGCAATAAAAGAAGAGATTATTGAGAAGAAAGAATACGGAGATAACTTTAAGCCAGAGCAGGAAATTTCAAGGGAAGAAATGGCGATTGTAATCGCAAAGGTTTTAAAGTTAAAAGAAGTAGATGAAGAAATAAAATTTGGAGATAAAAGTGAATTTACGAAAAATCCTAAATTGATAGCTGCATTAGTAAATGCAAAAATCATTTCAGGATATCCGGACGGAACGTTCAAACCGAAACAAACATTAACGAGAGCCGAGTCGGCAGCAGTCATCGTTAAATTACTCGAATATGGATATGTATTTGATGATGTACCACCTTCCTACTGGGCGTATAAAGATATAAAGAGATTAAAAGAGATGAAGATTGTATCTGGTAAGGGAGATGGGCTATTTGGTCCAGAAGATCGTTTAACGCGAGAACAATTTTTGTCGATGATTGTGCTACAACAAGGATATAAGATTATAAAAGATCAAGAGACGTTTAAAGATGTACCGAAAAGTAAGTGGTCAAATCAGTACGTCGAAACAGCGATAAAAGAAGGAATTATTGAAAAGAAAGAATATGGAGATAACTTCAAACCAGAGCAAGAAATCCCGAGGGAAGAAATGGCGATCATTATCGCGAAAGTATTGAAATTAAAGGAAGTAAATGAAGAAATAAAATTTGGAGATAAAGGTAAATTTACGAAAAATCCTAAATTGATAGCTGCATTAGTAAATGCAAAAATCATTTCAGGGTATCCAGATGGGACGTTTAAACCGAAACAAACGTTAACGAGAGCGGAGTCGACAGCAGTCGTTAGTAAAGTGATTGATTACAAGAAAGATGAGCCAACTACTGGGGATGGAGATACCGGTGGCAGTACGGGTAATGGAGGAGACGGTGAAAAAGCAAGTATCGTATACAAAAAGAACGTATATGAAGTGAAAGAACAATATAAAAACGACATAGAACAAACGCAAACAGATACTTTCACATTCAAAAATGACGCAGCAAAATTAAAAGAGTTGAAAAATGATAACATTTTAATTTTACCACCAATTCCAAACAATCCACTTGGGGTTGTTATTAAAATCATCTCTATAACGGATGGAAGTGATGGGGAAAAGGTTGTAAAAGCAGTGCAACCAGAGGCTAAAGAAGTAATTGAAAAAATAGATGTGAAGGAAAAGGTATCAGTTACAAGAGATAATGCAGAAATTGTTTATTTAGCAGAAGGTGTAACGCTGGATGAAAAGCAGCCGGTTTCTTTTAATCCTTTTCAACAGCAAATTAGTGGAGAGGAAGAAAAAAATCAATATGTTTTACAGGGACCAGAGGATTTCTTACAACGTGCATTTGCTGAATATGATGTTGATAAAAAAGAATTTAGTACGAACACGAATGTTAAAGTAACAGGTAAGGAGTTAGGAATTAATGAGGATCTAGCCTTTGCACTAAAAGGTAAAATGAAAATTAAAAATGTAGATGCTGATATTTTGTTTAAAGATGCGACTAGTTTGGATGAATTAAAATTTATTCTTAAAGGTGAAGTTGAGAATAATGTAAAATACACTTTTAATTACTCGCACTGTGTCGGAGGGAAAGTAGCTTGTAAGAAGAAAGAATCTGAAACTTTAACATTTGAAGAATGGAAAGAAATTATTGATAAAAAAGGTCTCTCACTGAAACCATTTAAAAAATCTTTGTTTATGGTTCGCGTACCACTGCCTGCTGCTCCAGCTATCAGTGTAATGTTGGAAGCTTCGCTTGTAGTAAAAGCAGATTTATCAATCGGCATAGAGGTAGATGTGAAGCAAACAGATTCGTTTGAAGGGGGAATTGAAAACAGCGGAATAGTATTTGTACACGATCAAACAGGCCCGAATCTTAAATTTAAAGGGGAAGCAAAAATTGATGGGAAAGCAGGTGTCGAAATTAAAGGCGGTTTAACACTTGCTAATATAATTTTAATAGGGACTAATTTTGAAGCTGGATTGAAATTAGAAGCACTGGCAAGAGCGTCGGAGGGAATAAAAGACGTTGACTCTAGTAATTTAGATACGTATGAAAGTATTTGTGCAAAAGGGTCACTTGGATATTATATTCAAGCCGGTTTAGAGGCGAGTATAATTTATGCCGACATTTTTTCTATTAAGAAATCGTTAATAGATAAAAATGGGGAGTTCAAGAAAATAAGTAATTGCGAAAAGTATGATTTACAATCAGCACAAGATTATTTATTACTGGAAGAGGGAGAAGACACAAATTTAAAAGTAGTAAAAAGAATCTTTGATGAAGATCAATTAACGATGAAAGTAGAGAAATTATTGAAGGATCAGGAAATACGAGTATCAAGTAAAAATACAGATGTAGTAGAAGCAAAACGAAAAGATGCAGATAATTTTGCAATTCATGTGAAACCGAACGCAAAAGAGGAGCAGAAAGTAAATTTATTATTTGAGTTAGTAGAAGGCGAAAAAGTAATGGCTGAAATAGAAGTTCCAGTTTATATTGTGAAGCCAACAAAGCTACAAGTAGATCCTGAAAAAACATTTGTAATGAAAAAGCAAAAAGAACAATTGCAAGTACGTTTAGCGATACCTGTGCCGGTAGAAGTAATGAAACAATACGAAACATTAGGGTTACCAATTGAACCGTATCGCTATAAAAAAGTAACACAACCGAACCTGCTTACTTTCAAAAGTTCGAAAGATTTCGTTATCGTAAATGAGCTTGGAGAAGTGACAGTAAAGGACGATGCGAAAATCGGAGATACGACTGAAATTAATGTCGCTTATAAAGGATTGACAGGTAAGATTAGTGCTCAAGTTTCGGGAAGTGAGGAAGATAAGCGAGCACTATCAGGTTTATCTTTACAAAGTGCGCAGCAATTAATATTAGATGCGGAGCAGCACGCAAATAATATTTTGCAAGCGGCAGTTAAATCGCCTGAAGAAGAAAAATTTGAAGACTTACAAAAACAAATGAAAAAGTTTTATGAGCCGAAATTTACAGGGAAGCAATTTGAAAAAGCTTATAAGTATAATAGACAGTGGATATTAAATCCGTATTACTTATATCCTGTAACGAATGTTTATAATACAGAGGCAATGAAAACATTCACAAGTGTAAGTGAAACACCTTCAACATTAAGTGTGAAAGTAAGTGTACCAGTTCAAGGTGAGCAAGGTGAATCATTTACGTATACGTATGATTTAGTGAAAAAAGATGGATCTTGGTATTTAGATGACATCAATTAATTAAAAAATAAGCGCCTTTCGTTATATAGCGAAAGGTGCTTATTTTTGTTTTTCGTATGTACGACTTTACTTAATGGAGTATACATGTACAATATTGATAGAATGAAATGAGTGACGTAAGGAGTTGAACCATTGAGTTTTCATATAAATAAATCGATTATTAAAGAAGTATGCGGTGAGACCTCATATAAAAGAGGTGAAGCTTATTATAAAGCAAATAAAGTAATCGTGAATCATTATGATGCAAATAAAGAAATTTGCGAGGCGACGGTAAAAGGGAGCGAAGATTTTCATGTGACAGTAGAAAAAGCTAAAAAAGGTGACGTTGTTGCGAGATGTAGTTGTCCTTCGTTAGCGTCTTTTCAAACGTACTGTCAACATGTTGCAGCGGTACTGCTGCAAATAAATGAAAAGCAACAAATGGGTGGAAGGTCCCTTACTAGTAGTGAAAACATGAGCGGGAATGATCAATTAACGAGCGGGATGTTTCAGTTGTTTGCGGACAAACCACTGCGGCCAAAAAGTAAACAACACCGTTTTGATACACGTGAAATATTAGATATTGCGTTTATATGTTCACCAGTAGCGACGAAAAGCGGTGGGGCTCTTCTTGGAGTTCAGTTAAAACTTGCGAAAACATATTTTATAAATCATATTAGAGACTTTCTTTCTAAAGTGGAAAAAAGAGAGGCTTTTCATTGTTCCAATGAATTTATATACACACCAGATGTACATAGTTTTAAACAAGAGACGGACGCAATTATTCAGCAGCTTATTAAAATGTATCATAATGAAAAAATGTATGAGGATGCGCTAGAAGTACATGCGAAACAAGATGAAAGTATAATGTTCATACCGCCAGCTTCTTGGAATGACATGCTTTCTTTACTTTCTAAAGTTGAGTATGTACAGCTGAAACAACATGAACAACTGTTTCATGGTTTACAAGTTTCTAAAGGGTTATTGCCGTTACATTTCGAGTTTACGAAAGGGAATAATGGCGGATTTACACTTCATATAGACGGCTTAAACCGTGTTCAAGTTATGGAAATGTATAACTATGCTCTGTACGATGGGAAATTATATCATTTACCTGTGGAAGATTGTATGCGGCTTATTGAATTACAAAAGATGATGAATCGTTCAAATAGCAATCAGTTTTATATTCCTGAAAATAAGATGGAGCATTTCGTAGCGAAAGTTGTGCCAGGGTTAATGAAACTCGGAACAGTTCGAATTGATGAAGTAATATCAGATCGTGTTGAAACACCGTCACTAAAAGCGAAATTGTATTTAGATCGAGTGAAAAATCGTTTGTTAGCCGGTCTCGAATTCCACTATGGAAACGTTGTGATTAATCCGCTAGAAGAAGACGGACAGCCGTCTGTTTTTAATCGTGATGAGAAGAAGGAAAAAGAGATTTTAGACATGATGAGTGGAAGCGCCTTTGCGAAAACAGAAGGCGGTTACTTTATGCATAATGAAGAAGCTGAATATAACTTTTTATATCACGTCGTTCCAACGTTAAAAGGTTTAGTTGATATTTATGCGACGACAGCAATCAAATTACGCATTCATAAAGGAGATGCAGCTCCTCTTATTAGAGTAAGAAGAAAAGAAAGAATTGATTGGTTGTCATTTCGTTTTGATATAAAAGGAATACCGGAAGCTGAAATTAAAGGTGTATTAGCGGCTCTTGAAGAGAAACGTAAATATTATCGATTAGCGAACGGTTCGTTATTATCACTGGAGAGTAAAGAGTTTAATGAAATTAATCAATTTGTAAAAGAATCGGGTATTCGGAAAGAGTTTTTACATGGTGAAGAAGTAAATGTTCCGCTTATTCGGAGTGTAAAATGGATGAACGGACTTCATGAAGGAAACGTTTTAAGTTTAGACGAGTCTGTTCAAGAGTTAGTGGAAAACATTCAAAATCCGAAAAAATTAAAGTTTGCTGTGCCAAATACTTTACACGCCGTTCTGAGAGAGTATCAAGTGTATGGATTCGAGTGGATGAAAACACTCGCTCATTACCGTTTTGGGGGTATTTTAGCAGATGATATGGGGCTTGGAAAAACGCTGCAAAGCATTGCTTTTATAGACTCTGTCTTACCTGAAGTTCGAGAGAAGAAAATGCCCATATTAGTCGTTTCACCGTCATCACTTGTTTATAACTGGCTTAGTGAATTGAAAAAATTCGCTCCGCATATTAGAGCGGTTATTGCCGATGGAAATCAAGCAGAGCGCCGAAAAATATTAAAAGGTATAACAGAATTTGATGTCGTAATTACGTCATATCCATTACTGAGAAAAGATATAAGATTGTATGCAAGGCCGTTTCACACGCTATTTCTTGATGAAGCACAAGCGTTTAAAAACCCTACAACGCAAACTGCAAGAGCAGTGAAAACGATTCAAGCTGAATATCGTTTCGGATTAACGGGGACACCTGTAGAAAATTCATTAGAAGAGCTATGGTCTATCTTTCATGCCGTATTCCCGGAATTATTGCCAGGAAGAAAAGAGTTTGGTGATTTAAGACGTGAAGATATAGCGAAGCGGGTGAAACCATTCGTATTAAGGCGACTAAAAGGGGACGTATTACAGGAGCTTCCTGATAAAATAGAACATATACAGTCATCGGAGTTATTACCCGATCAAAAAAGTCTCTATACTGCTTATTTAGCGAAGTTAAGAGAAGAAACGTTAAAACATTTAGACAAGGATACGTTACGTAAAAATAAAATTAGAATTTTAGCTGGCTTAACGAGATTAAGGCAAATTTGTTGTCATCCTGCTTTATTTGTTGATGATTACAAAGGTAGTTCAGCTAAATTTGAACAACTGTTAGAAATATTAGAGGAATGTAGAAGTACAGGGAAGAGAATTTTAATCTTTTCTCAATTTACAAAAATGCTCTCCATTATTGGTCGTGAGTTAAATCGTCAAGCAATTCCCTACTTTTATTTAGACGGGAGCACACCTGCGCAGGAGCGGGTAGAGCTATGTGATCGTTTTAACGAAGGAGAAGGTGATTTATTTCTCATTTCATTAAAAGCTGGTGGTACTGGTCTCAATTTAACAGGGGCAGATACGGTCATATTATACGATTTATGGTGGAATCCAGCAGTTGAGCAACAAGCAGCTGATAGAGCATATCGAATGGGACAAAAAAATACAGTGCAAGTGATTAAGTTAGTCGCTCACGGAACAATTGAAGAAAAGATGCATGAATTGCAAGAGAGTAAGAAAAATTTAATAGCCGAAGTGATTGAGCCGGGTGAAGAGAAATTATCATCAATCACGGAGGAAGAAATACGAGATATTTTAATGATTTAATATAAAAAGCTATGCTTTCACATGTATGAGAGCATAGCTTTTTTAGTGTAATAATTATAATTTGTTTTGAACAAAGTAAAGAGATAATACAGAATTTACTTTTTAGTGCCTTTACTTTTATATGGCTTGGCAGCTGCCTTTTTCTTTGCACTTGATTGCCAACGATTCCATCCTTTACTTCCTGTACCTTGTCCTACACCTTTTTTCGGTTTTGCTTTCGTTTTACTCATATGATCACTCCGTTATATAAAAATCTTATTTGATAATAGTCAATGATTTAGAAAATACTCTTTATAAATGACTATGATTGCTTTAAGTAAAAATAAACTGCTTGAATGCTATAGTATAACATGAATTTGCAAGTAAACTGAAAGGAATTGCAAAGAAAATGAAAATAATACGAAATACTGCGGATTCTATATTTCGAACGATTACATTGCTTGTTGTGTATATGTTAGTCTCGGTTAGTGAAACGTTTTTTGGATTGACGAGGCAAAAGAAGTGAAGATGTTATATTGAAAACAATCAATAAAGCCGTAAAATAAAGAATTGAAAAACATTTTGAAAATTTTTGTTGACTTTCTTTATTTTTTGTATAGAATAATCATTAATAAAATGTTTCAGAGATGTGACAACAAAACGACTATGAAAGGACGAGTAGTAGTAGGACGTAGTCTAAGCGAGTCAGGGGTGGTGTGAGCCTGATACGAAGCCTATTATGAAGAACCTCCTGGAGTTGCTAACCGAAATCCTTTATAGGAAAGTAGACTTAGCCGGGAACTTCGCCGTTACAAGAAGAACAGTATCGAGATATTCCATCTCCGTACTGTATAAGTGAGCAACCTCTGTTGCTAATTTGGGTGGTACCGCGGAACCAAAGCCTTTCGTCCCAGTTTTTTGGGGAAGAAGGGCTTTTTTTGTTGGCTTCTTTTCACAACATCCAAACATTTTAGGAGGAAACCACCATGTATCAATCATTAATGACAGTAAGAGAGACTCAAATTGCAATTAAGGAAGTTAAAACATTTTTCGAGGATCAATTAGCAAAACGCCTGGAACTATTCCGCGTATCTGCACCATTATTTGTAACGAAAAAATCGGGATTAAACGATCACTTAAACGGTGTAGAGCGTCCAATTGAATTTGATATGTTACATTCAGGGGAAGAATTAGAAATTGTTCATTCACTAGCAAAGTGGAAACGTTTTGCATTACACGAGTATGGATATGAAGCTGGTGAAGGTTTATATACGAACATGAACGCGATTCGTCGTGATGAAGAACTTGATGCAACACATTCCATTTACGTTGACCAATGGGATTGGGAAAAAATCGTTCAAAAAGAATGGCGTACTGTCGATTACTTACAAAAAACAGTACAAACAATTTATGGAATATTCAAAGATTTAGAAGATCACTTATTTGAAAAGTATCCGTTCCTAGGAAAGTATTTACCAGAAGAAATCGTTTTCGTTACCTCTCAGGAGCTGGAAGATAAATATCCAGAATTAACACCGAAAGATCGTGAACATGCGATTGCGAAAGAACACGGTGCAGTCTTCATTATCGGAATTGGTGATGCACTTCGTTCAGGAGAAAAACATGATGGACGTGCAGCTGATTATGATGATTGGAAGTTAAACGGTGACATTTTATTCTGGCACCCAGTACTACAAGCTTCATTCGAATTATCATCAATGGGAATTCGTGTTGATAGTAAATCACTTGATGAGCAGTTAACGAAAACAGGTGATGACTTCAAACGTGAGTATGATTTCCATAAAGGTATTTTAGAAGACGTACTACCATTAACAATTGGTGGTGGTATCGGACAATCAAGAATGTGCATGTACTTCTTACGTAAAGCGCATATCGGTGAAGTTCAATCTTCTGTATGGCCTGATGATTTACGTGAAGCTTGCAAGAAAGAAAACATTCATCTGTTTTAATAGAATTATGATGGAGAGTAGCTCAGGAATTGAGTTACTCTCTTTTTTACTTGTTTACAGTGAGTTTTACTAAAAACTGAATTCATTATTATGAGGGAATTCAAGGGGGATTAGAAGAAAAAGATTGCAAGGATATATGTGATAAGAAGTGAGAAGAGTCCGTTATATTTCCTAGGAAAGGGTATAACGAATATCTATATTATTTTGTATAGATTTTTTAATGTTGATAATATGTTAAAAAGCCGTTTAGATAGAGTATTGAAATCTATATGTAAAATGAAAATACATTTTTAAAAGCTCAAAAAAGCATAACCACGTTCTAAAGTTAGGACGTGGCTAAAAATATAGTGGTTTCAATTATAATGAATTTCTGTTTGGCATAGCCAACAACTTAAAAAAACATCACTTACTTGCTACCAAGTTCTTTCGCTAAACCGATTAAAATGCCTTCGGTTCCACGAATATAGCAGAGACGGTAAGAGTTCTCGTATTGAACTACTTCGCCAACGAGCTGAGCACCATGCTTAGTAGTAAGCCTAGATACCATTTCGTCAATGTCTTCAACGGTGAACATGACGCGCAAATAACCGAGGGCGTTGACAGGAGCTGTCCGGTGATCTGCTATAGCGGGCGGGGTAAGAAATCTGGAAAGTTCAATACGGCTATGGCCATCTGGTGTAACCATCATAGCAATCTCCACGCACTGAGAACCGAGTCCTGTTACGCGACCAGCCCATTCACCTTCGACAGTAGCGCGCCCTTCGAGTTTTAATCCAATCTCCTCGAAGAAAGAGATTGCGTGATCAAGGGATTCTACAACGATGCTGACATTGTCCATTCTAAGTAATTTGTTTTTCGCCATTGGCTTTATCTCCTTATATGTAAAAGTGTGTTATCCAATCATCTTCTTAATTATACTATTAAAAAGTTATAAATTCCTTTCAAACAAAAAAGACCTTGTCACAGTGTAGAAAAATGTGACAAGGTCTTTTCGGGTATAAGTATATAACATCTTGCTAACGAACAACACCTCATAAACCCTTTACTATTGAAATATGCATGAACTTTATTTCGTGAATGTTATCATGTTCAAGTAGCTTCAAGAATTTGATACTGGAGTTGCTATTTGATAGAACGACTTCGACTTTCCCACAAAACATTCCGTCCCTGTTTCTATTCATATAGGAAGAAAATAGATTAATATCATTTGTTTTAAGTTGTACCGGTGGAAATTAACTCATTTGCACTAAAGGCTCAATTTTCGCCATAAATGATTGATGAAGTGCTTCAACACCTGTAACTAAATGAAGGCGGTCAATAACGACAGACACTTTAATTTCAGATGTACTTACCATTTTAATATGAATATCTTCTTCTTTTAAAGTAGTGAACATATTAGCAGCAACACCTGGGTTAGATACCATACCAGACCCTACAATGGATACTTTTGCTAAATGATTTTCATATTCTACAGATTCATAGTGAAGTGCTTCTTGGTTTTGTTCCAACACTTTTAAAGTTTCTCTTAAATCATTCGAGTGAATGGAGAAGGAGAGATGAACAGTTCCTTCATTTGTAATACTTTGAATGATGATATCTACATTAATGTGTGCCGCTGCTAATGTAGAGAAAACGGTTGAAAGTGAACCTTGTTCTAATCCTTTAATGGTGATACGTGTAATATTATCTTCAAATGCAATACCTTTAACGATTGATTGTTGTTCCATGTTACATTCTCCTTTTACAATTGTTCCATTTTCTTGTTCCATACTTGAGCGAACTTCTAAAACGACATTATGATTTTTAGCAAATTCAACAGCACGTGGATGTAATACGCCAGCGCCGAGGTTTGCAAGCTCTAACATTTCGTTATAAGAAATTTCATCTAATTTGTAAGCAGTTTTTACAACTCGTGGATCAGTCGTGAAAACGCCTGTCACATCCGTATAAATATCACATTTTTTCGCTTTTAATGCCGCTGCTAATGCGACAGCAGTCGTATCAGAACCGCCGCGTCCAAGCGTTGTAATTTCACTTTCTATACTCATACCTTGAAAACCAGCTACGATAACAATTGTGCCTTCAGCAAGATAAGACTGAATACGATCTGTATTAATGTCAGTAATCCGTGCACTACTATGTACAGATTCTGTCGTAATACCAGCTTGCCATCCGGTTAATGAAATGGCGTTATAGCCTTTTGCTTGTAGTGCCATCGTTAATAAAGAAATAGTTACTTGTTCACCTGTAGATAGAAGCATATCCATTTCACGTTTACTTGGGTTTTCTGTAATAGCGTTAGCAAGAGCTACAAGTTCATCTGTACTTTTTCCCATTGCTGAAACGACAGAGACAATACTATGTCCTCGTTCATATTCTTCAATAATTAAATTTGCTACATGTTGAATGCGTTCGATGCTTCCGACAGAAGTGCCGCCAAATTTTTGTACAATCGTTTCCATTACGAATTCCTTCTTTCGTCCATTTTTAAGAATAGGTTAGGACATATACAAATCCCAATATTCCTGTAGTTACCAGAGAGAAAAACAAAAAACACCATCTCAAATAAGTGAGGATGGTGCTGTTACAGGAAAAGGGAAACAGAAAACGGAGCTAATAAAAAAACCGCCAAAAAAGGAATACCATGAAAATGATATCTCTTTTTTGTAGATAGCTCTTCATACGTACATGTCTGTACATATGACAGTTCTGTTTCTATTCGAAAACAGCCCCAATTGATAAATGCAGAGAAGTTTATCAATTTCGGCAACACTTCCTTTCCTCTAATTTCATAGACATCTCTGTGTCTCCATTAGAATACTTATAAGTATTGCAACCTCTATCTCACGTTTTAGGCGAGAGTGTTTGATTTATGAAGTTGTTGGTAACATTTGTTTTATAATAAGTTAAATTTTTCGGGGAATCAAGTGTTTTATATATATTTTAAAAATTTTTTCTCTTTGAAAAGAAGTTTGTGAAAAATGTAGCAAAATAAATTCATTGCATGTACATTAAAAATATAGTGCACTGGAGGTGGAAGAATGCAAAGGAAAAAACCTATTTATGTTTCGATAGAAATGGAAACAACGATGGAGAAATTATGGGAATATACGCAAGAACCAGACATACATACAAAGTGGGATGCTCGCTTTACTGAAATTTCGTATTTAGAGAAGAAAGAGGGAGAACCGCAGCAATTTTTGTATAAAACAAAGATCGGATTTGGACTTGAAATAGCTGGGGAAGGGGAATCGATAGGTGAGATTAGAAAAGAAACTGGGGAACGGATTTCATCTTTGAAATTTTGGACAGACAATCAATTATCGCTTATACAAATGGGGCGTGGGTATTGGAAGTATACACCGAATAATGAATACATTCATTTTGAAACGCAATATGATTATGATACAAGATTTGGCCGTATAGGGAATGTAATAGATTCATATGTTTTTCGCCCGTTATTAGGCTCTGCGACTGCTTGGAGTTTTGATGCTTTAAAATTATGGTTAGAAAAGGGACTTCATCCTAGGTTGCTAATTAGAAGAACAATGACATATTGGCTCGTCTGTTTTTTATTCGCTTTTGTATGGCTATATCAAGGGATTGTACCGAAAATAATCTTTACCCATCCAGAAGAAGTGAAAATGCTTTCGGTCATAATTGGTTCAACTGAAAATAGTATTTTTATTCTTAAAATAATTGGGCTGTTAGAAGTTATTTTTGGTGCCATATGGTTACTTCCATTTCCAAAACGAAATGTATTTATAATACATATTTTCGTATTAATAGCCTTAACGATAGCAGCAGGATTTACGAATATTGCAAGCTTTACAGAGCCGTTTAATCCGATTACGTTAAATCTGCTTCTAATTGGATTATCGATTGTCGGTTATATGAATAGCTTCGATTTGCCAAGTGCAAAAAATTGCAAGAGGACAAGAAAGGGATAGTGTATGGCTAATATTTATGAAAGACTATTAGGGGATTCTTATAAAAAACTTCATCCGAAATTACAGAAACGCTATGAGATTACAGAAGAGAATAGTTTTATTGGGGAAGGAAAGATGGATGAAATTTACGGAGGTTCTTTTTTCGTTAAATTGATTTTAAAGATTGCATCGAGGTTTCGTATGTTTTTCTCGGAACGGGGAAAAAAAGTGCCTTTTGTAATACATAATACTGCTGGACGAGATAAAGATGGAAAAGAAATTGTAAGGTGGAATCGCACGTTTTATTTTCATGATAAAAAAAGATATTTTAATGCGGTTATGCAACTAGATGAAGAGAATAATGAAATTGTAGATTATTTTGGTGAACCACATTTACTCGTCTCTACATTGAATTTTCATATTGATGAGTTGGGAGCAATGCATATTTCTTCAAAGAAACAATGGTTTTATATGTTTGGAAGAAAAATCTCTTTACCGAAACTTTTATACGGAGAGGCAAAAATTGTTGAAAGTTATGATGACGAATTACAATGTTTTCGAATTCATGTTCAAGTACGAAATCCGTTAATTGGTTCGCTATTTTCATATAAGGGAACGTTTGTGGAAAGGAAATAAATGATATGAGAAATATAATATTTGGTCTTGCTTGTTATATTGTTTTTCTAATATGTGAGTGGCCCGATGTAAACCCTGTTGAAGCAATTATATTATTATCTATTTTGTTATTTATACCGATGTTTTTTTATATTATTGATAAAAGAGCACGACATGGATCGTATTTATTATTTTATAAATCTGTATCGTTTTTATATCCGGTCGCAGCAATTTGTGCAATGTTATCTTTTGTAACAAATCAATATTTCTTTGCGATAATTTGGTTTGTATATACGGGGATCGTTGCGTTATTTGGTATAAATAGATTACTAGAAAGAGGATGGAAACCGATAGAAGAAACGGCTATCGATAGTGCGTTTGTTTATTTGTTTTTAGGTGGTTTCTGGTTTTTTGCTTCTGTAGCAAAGATTTCGATTATGCAGTTTAGTTCTGACATTGTTTTACTTACAGCTGCACACTTTCATTATTCGGCATTTTTATTGCCGTTATCAGCGGGTTTAATTGGGAGGAAGCGAGAAAAGAGAAGTAAAGTATATGATGCAATTATGTTTATTATAGTCATTTCACCGATGACAGTTGCAATTGGAATTACATACTCAAGGATATTTGAATTTTTTGCAGTGTTCCTATATTTATGCGCTATTTATGGTTATGGTTTTTACGTTTGGAAAGCAAAATTTAATGCTATCAGCGCAAAGATTCTTTTAATCATTTCGTCTAGTACGCTCATGGTCACAATTATGTTCTCACTCATATATTCATATGGGAATTTGAAACAAGTAATGACAATTACAATTGCACAAATGGTCTGGATTCACGGAGTTGTAAATGGGATTGGAGTAGCGCTACCGGTATTTGTTGGTTGGATGATGGAAAAGAGTGCTCCCAATTATAAGTACTATGGAAAACCAATGAGTCAGTTAAGAGGAAGTGCAACAATTGGTGAGGCGTTTTTACATAGTAGGAATTTAGTAGGTAGTAAGAAATACAACGGTTTAGTTGATAAAATGAATGATTTTCATAGTGAAGCATTTGACACGGCGAAGATTCCTTTAAGCATTATTCGTTTTTATGAAAATACAACAGCGTATAAGTTACAATCGCATATTAAATGGACTCGTTGGTTCCGCCCATTTGCATTTTGTTATGAGAAAATGAGTAAACGTGTCGAACAAATACATTTAGGAATGGGCGGCAAGTGGGAAACGATGCACGGCTCTATCATTGGTGTAATCGATGAGAAAGACGGAAGGGAAAATGTAAGAGCTTGGCTAAGAAAAAATGAAGCAGGGAAGTCTATTTTTTTAGCCATGTATTCAATGCATACATATAAGAACGATACATATATGAATATCGCATTGCCTTTACCATATTCGAATATGACGGGGATTTTAAAATTACGCAATGATAATAATGAGTTAATCATTACTAGTAAGCTAAGAAAAAATGGTAAGGGCGATGAGGGGATTTATTTACATACTCGTTTCTTTACAGTACGTTTACCGTTAGCAGAGACGTTTATTATTAAAGAGGGAAATGGTCAAATGCTAACAGCTCACCATAAAATGTGGATATTCGGAGTTAAGTTTTTAGAAATTGATTATGAGATTAAGAAATTAGAGGAGAAGTAAGAAAAGCTTGGAGAGGTTCCAAGCTTTTTTTACGTGTGGGCAATTGTCATAGCGACTTGTTTATCTAAGTCTTGGTCCCAAACACGTTGAATTTCAAACGTACCTTTTTCAAAAAATAATGGGAATCTTTCTTTAAACCAATCTTGCATAGGGAGATTTAGTGCTGTATCGATTGGTACCCATAATAATTCACCCTCAGGAGGATTCATAAGAAGCTCACCTTCAAATGAATCTGTCCAATAGTTAAATACCATATATCGAACATTTTCCTTAGGATTTACGTATTCGTCTAACCCCTTAAAAGTTAAATTAGAAACGTGTAATCCGGTTTCTTCTTTCACTTCTCGTATAGCAGCTTGTATGATACTTTCTGGGAATTCTACTTTTCCGCCAGGAGCTATGTAGCCAGGAAAACCTCGATGATCGGGGCGTTTTATAAGTAAAACTTCATTATTACGCTGGATCATACACATTGTATAGATGCGGTGCTCGATGTTATGTGAATGTGGAGGCATAATGATGTATTCTCCCTTTATATTATTTTTGATAATTTTACCATAACATAATGGTTTCTTATATAATTGAAAATAGAAGATTGGAAATTTTTAGTTACTTCTTATAAATTCTATAGTTATTTGAAAAGAGGAGAGGGAAATGCAAAGGGAAATACAAAGAGAAAAAGGTTTAGGGTATGTTGGCAAATTACTGTTGCCAGTTAAAGTGTCACGGCATTTTAAATTTTTGTGGATTGGACAATTGCTTTCAACTTTAGGGAGTTCAATAACGATGGTTATTTTGCCAGTTGTTGTTTACTCATTAACTGGTTCAACAGTTGTAATGGGGATGACGATGGCAATGTACATGCTACCTAATATTCTTGCTTTACCGTTTGCAGGATTAGTTGTAGATAGAATTGACCGAGTAAAATTAATGTTATTTACAGATATAATTCGCTGTATATTAATGCTATTACTTGGGTCGCTTATACTGATGGATGTATTAACAATTACACTTTTATATGTCCTCGTTGCATTATACGGACTTATGGAAGGGATCTTTCAGCCAGCGTATGCTGCTGTAAGAGCAAAAGTATTCGTACCTGAAATTCGTAATGCAGCTAATGCACTCACGCAAATGAGTAATCAAGGCATACGATTAATCGGACCAGCACTTGGTGGGTTAATCGTATCAGTTGCATCTGCTGGGATAGGGTTTGGACTAGATGCAGCAACGTATTTATTATCATTTTTCTGTTTATTATTTTTAAAAGAAATTAAATTTAAAAAAGTAAACTCGATTGAAAAGAGTAAGGTCGCTTATAAAAAAGAGTTTATGGAGGGTGTTTTAGTTTTAAAAAGTCATCCGTGGCTATGGATTACAATTTTAGTGTTTTCTTTCGTAAACATTTGTTATGCCGGCATTATCGTCGTATTAATTCCATGGTTGTTTAATGTTCACCATCATTTTGAAGCTTACGTATATGGACTAGGCATGGCAGCTTCTGGTGGTGGCGCTGTAATCGCCGCACTACTATTTGGCGGGAGGGAACGATGGCATAAAAGAGGATTACTTGCCTATGGAGGTGTTTTAATTAGTGGCTTCGCTTTACTCGTTATGCCTTTCATTTCTTGGGCACCTGCTTTAATCTTCTTAATGGCAATCGAAGGGTTCGGTATGATGATATTTGGACTTATTTGGGAAACGAGTTTACAAGAACTCGTACCGGAAGAAGCATTTGGAAGAGTAGCAAGCCTTGATATGTTAGGTTCTTTCGCTTTATTGCCATTAGGATACGTAGTTGTTGGCTGGCTAGCAAATGTAATAGGTGGCGAGATAACGATTGTATTGCTAGCAATTTTAGTGATTATTACAATAGGTATGGCATTGTCTGTGCGGAGTATTCGTCGATTTGATTGATGCTAGGGGGAAGGGGGCAACGTATATGACTATAGAAAATTTGAAAGATATAGTAGTAAGGCAATTGGAAAGTAAATACACTTTGCAAGAAAAGGTTTTTGAAGCAAAAAATTTCACGGTCTATATCGCTTCTCATATAGAAAATAATATAGTATATAATCGATTATTATTAATAAAGCATTTTTATAATAAAAAGCCTTCCGTACATATTTGGCACAAGCAAATTAGTACGGATGCAACCAAACTAGAAATTACAAAAGAAGTGACAGAAGCAATCCAATCAGGTTTCATAAATGAAGACTAAGTTTAGAACTTAGTCTTCATTAAATACAAATGTTTGTTTCATCCTTTTACCCTCGTTTACTGGATGACCGTTGTAAGAGAAATTCTTTTCTTCCCAAGTAATGACGACTTTGAAATTATGGCTGTTAAAGTCTAAAGGGAATACTATGTAGTCAAAGCTTGTATGACTTTTAGAAACGTTGTTATTTAAAGCAGTAGGATTAAAAGTAGCTTTAGGGGTAGGAGTGTTATCAAGTATTTCCACAGCTACGTTTGATACATCATTACCGATGTTTTTTACAAGTAAACTATACGTATCGTATACATCTTGTTTTGGCTGTACTCCTTGCTTGTTTACGTTATGAGATTTATCAATTTCGATATACCACTGTTTAGACTTTGATGCAATTGGTAGTGATTGAAATGTGTATGCACTTGCTTGTATTGGTAGTGCTAAACATATAAGCGTAAAGAGAGTTAATATTTTTCGTTTCATTTTTTAGAGCTCCCATTCTTTAATGGATTTATTTGTTATTATCTTCTCTTTTTGAGATAATACACCATACGATTTTAGGGGGAGGATATATTGAAAGAACTCGTAAGTATGGGAAGCAGTATTTTTCTGCAACTATTATTTTTGTATATATTTATTTCTGGTGTTTTATTAGAACTTAATCCATGGTATGCAGTAGTTGTTTATGTGACTATTGCAATAATAAGTCTTCTTCTAGGGGTATACTCGATGATTTTCTCTATGAAGAGAAGGCCGAATACTCTTTTTCTAACACTACCAGGTGGAATTATAGTAACATTATTTTCAATATTAATTATTGGCTTTACAGTATTCGCTTATTTTTTACCAGAAGGAGGTATTCCGCCTGTCATTCGTTTGTAGTATGAGTGAATCGATGGAGTTCCTATTTTTTATTGTTACTCTTTCTAATTAAGCGACATACATATTAAAAAAGGAAACTGTGTAGAGATTTTTTTTGCATAGTCTCCTTTTTTTTTTGTAATTAATAATAGGTGTGCTTAAGGATGCTTAAGTAACATTAATTTATCGATATAAAGAAGAGATGTGATTGTTTGTCAAAATAAATTTGAATTTGAAAAAAATCCCAATGAATATGTTAAAATAACATTGTCATACAACAAGGGGGATTTGTTTTATGGAACATGGACATCTTGCTAAAATAGATTTAACGAAAAGAATCGAATCAAAATCTAAGTATAATAAAAAACTTGAAAAATACCAGAGACGTTTATTAGCACTTCAGCAAATTGTAAAAGAGGAAAAAATTGCAGTTATGCTTGTTATGGAAGGCTGGGATGCAGCTGGGAAAGGTGGAGCGATTAAACGAGTGACTGAGCATCTTGATCCACGTGGTTTTCAAGTAACTCCGATTGGAGCGCCTGCACCTCATGAAAAACGGTACCATTACTTGCAACGTTTCTGGCGGAAACTTCCTCAGTACGGGCAAATTACTATTTTTGATCGCTCATGGTATGGCCGTGTGTTAGTTGAGCGTGTGGAAGGTTTTGCTACACAGGAAGAATGGATGAGAGCATATGATGAGATTAATGATTTTGAAAAATTATTAACCGATGACCATTACATAATAGGGAAATTCTTCTATCATATTAGTAAAGATGAGCAGTTAAAGAGGTTTAAAGATAGAGAGGGAAATCCTTTAAAAAGATGGAAAATTACCGATGAAGATTGGCGTAATCGTGACAAATGGGACGAGTATATTGAAGCGACGGAAGAAATGTTTGAAAAAACAAATAAGCCAAATGCGAAGTGGCATATTATCGAAAGTAACGATAAATTATATGCTCGTGTGAAAACGTTGAAAGTGATTATTTCGTTAATTGAGAATTATTTCGTAGAGCATGGTATAGAATTGCCTTCTTATTATTATGAGATGAAAGAAGGTAAGCGAGAGGACTTTGAAACGAATCAAGATGTAATTGTAAAATAGTACGAAATTCGAATATGAAATATAACGAAGAACCATCCTGGAAATTTGAGAAACCAAATTACAGGATGTTTTTTTATTTAGAAACATTTTACAATTAACAGAATAAGGTATATAATCAATAATCATA